>JAVXFZ010000001.1:0-48805 GCA_036657595.1 Odoribacter sp.
TCAAATAATTATGGATGGATATTGATGAGATTATATGGATAGATATTTTTGAAATGCATTGACATCTTGAATTTTTGTATGACTCCATCTATTCGGTGAAGAGATGAGGCTTTCTATTTGAAAATAGCTGCGCCGGAATCTTTCGTATTATTTTGTTTGTTTTCATCGTGATTTATTATACTTTTGCCGCTCGTTGGTGCGATATGTATCGCTTAATAGGGAATTTCGTGTAAATCGAAGACTGTTCCCGCAGCTGTAATCTCCTTAAGATTCCAATTTCTTAGCCACTGTCCGGATGGATGGGAAGGCAATTGGGACGGAGAGAGTCAGAAGACCTGCCAATCGGATTTATCAATAGCTTTCGGGAGTTAGAGCGCTAAGATTTTAGAATCTTTCCTTTAATTATCCCCTTGTGTTTGAAAAGTAATTGCGGAGTTAGTAAATGTTTCGTGTTTAAAACGAACGTGTGACGGAATATATTATTGTTTCACATTGAGAGTTAAACACTTAACGAAGAGGTTTATTTAAAGTATAATAAAAATGAGAGGTAGAAATTTAGTGATGTTCCTGTCGGTGATGATCTTAGTTGTGGCAGGATGTTCAAAAGAAGAGGATTGTGATTTAAGGCATCCGGACGCTTTATTGGGAATGCCGGCGTTGAAAAAGGGGACTTTCCCGGAGTCAGATCTGAATTTGAAAATTGGGGATACGTATGAATATGCGCCAAAGATCAGTTCGCTGAGCGATGTGTATTACCAGTGGTATATGGGTGATGATGATTTGGGTACGGAACCCCGTTTTTCGTTTAAAGCGGACCATTCCGGACGTTCAAAAATCAAATTGGAATTAAAGAATGAAGTGGGCGAAGTTGTGTTGGAAAACCGAATTATTGTTTCGGGAGCTGACTATACAAAGGGCTGTTTGGTGATAAATGAGGGCTGGTACGGGCACGAACCGGGCAGTGTGTCATATTATAACTTTGCAGACAATACGATGGAGCAATGGGCATTTAAAACGCAAAATTTTGGTACGACATTGGGGTTGACAACAGAATCGGCAACTTTGTGGAAAGGGCAGTTGTATATTTGCTCTAAGCAAGAGAATCAATTGACGATTGTCGATCCGAATACTTTATACGTGAAGAAAAGCGGGGCGATTTTGCCGGGACGAATGATTTATGAGTTTATCGGCTTGAATGAGCAATACGGTATTGTGACGGCGAATGGAGATATTTTTCGGGTGGACTTGAATACGTTGAAAGCGGAGGTCATTACTACGGGAAATACGTGGAGCGGTTGCGGAAGTGCGGTTGTTTATCAGGGGAAACTGTTGTTGAATGTGAAGGGGCAGAAGCTCTATGTGATGGAGATGGATAAATTGCTGGGCGATTTGACGCAATATACGTGGAAGAATCAATTTCCTTTTACGACTTTGGATGTTCAGACAAATGGCGGTTGCCGTTTTGTTGAGGGGAAGGACGGAAATGTCTATACGGTGGAATCGAATGGGAAAGAGAATCGCTTGGTGAGGATCAAACCGGACTTGACTTTGGAGAAAGTTTTGATGCGGAGCGATTATTCGCCTGCTGACTTTGGATCGTATCGGGAGGCTGCTTTTTGTGGTACGGGCGATGTATTTTTCTATTTGGCAGGTGGCAAGATTTATCGGGCGACGTTTGCTCAGGCTGAACCCGATCAGCCTTTTATTACTGATACGAAAGAGGGATTTTCTTTTTACGGGGCAGGCATACGCTTGAATCCGAAGACGAATGAGCTGATCGCTGTCTATACGAAGACGGATTTGTACGATCAAAATATGATCGTTCGCTTTGACGGGACAACGGGCAAGAAAATTTCAGAATTGACGTACAATGGATATTATTTCCCGGCAACGGTTATTTTTAATTGAAAGTGAGGAGAAGCTATGAATAAAATATATATTTCTATTTTGGTGTTTGCGTTGGCGGTTGGATTCTCCGCCTGCGAAGAGGATGATTGTTCACAATTTCATATTGATACGGATATGATGGGTATTCCGACGGTTTTGAAAGGGACTTTCCCGTTGGGTAAACAGACGATGACAATCGGTGATTCGATGGTCTTTGCCCCTCAGCTGCTGGACACTACGGGTGTCGCTTATTCTTGGGCAATAGATGGTCGGGAGGTTTCTACCGATTCTGCTTTTACTTTCCGGGTGACGAAACCTTGCCGGGCAAAACTGCTGTGTACGCTGACAAACGAGAAAGGGAAAGTGATGTTGGAATCGGAGATGGCTTCCCGACAGGATTTCACGAAAGGCTTTTTTGTTGTGCAGGAGAAGGAGATAGGTTTCTACGATGAGGTAAGCGGAAAACTTTATGCAGATTGTTATCAATCGTTGAATGGTGGCGAGAAGGTGACGAACGGAAGTGGTAGTGATAAGATCTTTGTCGCACAGGCGGATCGAAAGCTGTATGCGATGACTTATACAAGTATGACCAATATAGATCATCTGTTGGTGGTGGATAGAGAGAATTTTTCAGGAGAAACGTGGGCAAGTGTTGTTAATGGTATCGTATCTTTTATTCCGTTGAATGAGCGTTACGCTATTTTGTCCGGTTTCAAAGCTGTCTATCGCTTGGATCTGTTTACGATGAAGAAAGTATTGTTGTCAGCAAATGCAGCAAAACCGATATTTAACGGTTTGGTTTTTAACGGGAAATTATTGGTGAATGCCACTTACGGAAAGGAGCTGAAGGCTGCCTATTATGATGTCAAGGAGTTGATTGATGCCAAAGAAGGATATTTGCCGACTGCTACGGAATTGGATATTCTGCAGAATCGGAAGGCTAATTTCGTGAAAGCAAAGGATGGGAATGTTTATACTCTTTATTCTTCCGGTACAGACTACCGTTTGGCGAGGATTACCGGTGATTTTAAGGTTGAAACCGTTAGCTTGCCATTCCAGATTGCGAAGGCGGAATATTGGAGTACGTTGTATTTCCCTACGCTTGCTGTTTCGGGGATAGAGAATGCTCTGTTTATTCCATCGGCAGACAATGCTGTTTACAGATATGTATGGGGTGATGCCTCCTCTTGGAAAAAACCTTTTGTAGCAGCAGCGACTGAGGGTGAGTCTGAGTTATCGGGTTCGGGCATAGAGGTGGATCCTTTGACGGGTGAATTGTATGTGCTTTATCCCGATCGGATTGGGGTTTATGCTGTGGATGGCAGTTGGAAGAAGACCATTGTTTGTGAGGAAAATCCGCAAGCTATTTTGTTTAATCATTAAAAATAAAATTATAAGCGTATGAAAATGAATGTTTGGGTAATTGGATTGGCAGCTGTATTTGCTTTTGCTGCTTGTTCGGATGATGATGACAGCGAAGGGACGGAGATGCCGGGAAAAATAACCGTGCTTGAATATTGCCCTGCTCCGGGACAGTTCATCAATGAAGGGATGGATTGCAAGACAATGAAAGAGGCGAATGTCTGGGCGGAAGCTCGCTTTGAAAAGGGATATTTCGTGTCTCTTGGCTCTTTTGGCGGTTATTTGACGGTTCAGATGCCGAAGGTTATTAAGAATCGGAAAGGTTATGATTTTGCCGTTATCGGAAATGCAATGGAGAGTAGTTCGGAACCGGGCATTGTTTGGGTATCTGAAGATAAGAACGGAAACGGGATCGCCGACGATGTGTGGTATGAGTTAAAAGGGAGCGACTTCGCTGCCTCTACGCGCGAGTATGCGGTGACTTACCGTCGTCCCAATGTGGCGGGAGAAATCAGTTGGACAGACAATAAAGGAGGCAGCGGTGTGATCAATTATTTACCGCAATATCACGATCAGATGTATTATCCGGCGTGGGTGAAAGAAAATTCTTATACGTTGAAAGGATCAAGCTTAGAGGCGAAGACGGAAAAAGTGGGCGGTAATTGGGTGAATCCTAAATTCGGTTGGGGATATGCCGACAATTTGGGTAGCGATATGGAAAAGAAAACGAATGGTGGTTATCGTTATAATCAGCTTGATTTGGATAACGCTGTTGATGCTGCCGGCGAACCGGTTGTATTGCAGCAGATTCATTTTGTGAAAGTACAAAGCGCAATATTGAAAAACGTTGAAACCATCGGTGAAGTATCGACGGAAGTAATCGGCTTTAAGGTGTTTTAATTTTATATATATGCTTGCTTTTGGTGACGGAATATCCCTCGAGAAAAGGATGTTCTGTTGAAAAGGGAACCTTGTGTGAATCAAGGACTGTACCCGCAGCTGTAAGCTCTACGGAGAGAAGATGTGTGCTTCTTTTCCATTTGTTATTGCTAATTATTTCTTAGTCACTGCCGGCGTGCCGGTGGGAAGGCTACAGTAACAAAGGAGCCAGTCAGAAAACCTGCCACGAGCATTATTTATTTGTGTATCCGGGCTGTCGGGAGATATGGCTTTGGAAACAAGATCCTTTCCGCGGAAGGCTGTCTGTTTCTAATTCCTCATTTCTTGTTCGGTTGTGGCTACAAAACAGTAACTAACAAAAAAAGAAAAGATGATGAAAAAACACAGGACGGGTTTTCTTGTGCTGATGCTAAACCTTGCATTTGCACTAACTTTTAATGCTTGCGACGATGAGGACGCAATAGAAACAAACGTCGATTTGAATTTTACGCCGAATGTGGTACTCAGTAACGATGGGGCGAGCGAGACGGTTGATTTGAAGTTGAGCGATCGTACAGCTTGGCGGGTAGAGGTGAAAGGGGAAGAGGCGGATTGGTGTGAAGTGACACCTGCTTTCGGCAAAGGTGCCGGTCGGTTTGTGATTACGGTGTCGGCGAATGAAAAGCGGACGGCACGACAAGTGGAACTGGCGGTGACGGCAGGGACGACGGTTCAGACAATGAGCGTTTATCAGAAAGATACGATGAATGTTGCGGCTTCGGACAATATGGTGGTACCGAATGGTGGCGATACGTTGGATATTGCCGTTGAAGCGAATACCGCTTGGGAGGTGATCCGTCCGGTATTTGCCAGATGGGTGTCTTTTACTCCCACGCACGGACAGGGCAAAGGTGTGGTACGTTTTATCGTTGGCAACAATGATTTATTGCGGGCACGTAGTGTTGATTTTGTTTTCTCTGCCGGTACGGCTCAACGGACGATTTCGATTTCGCAACAGGATATGACACCTACGTCGGCTTCTGATTCTTTGGCGTTAATCGCTCTCTATCGCGCGATGGACGGTGCTTATTGGAAAAAACCTTGGGATTTGGAAAAGGGTATTTCCACTTGGACAGGCGTGACAACGGCTTTGGTAAACAATGAATTGCGTGTAACAAAATTACTTTTGAGCAGCAATAATCTGGATGGGGTGATTCCTTCTGAGATAGGCAATTTTTCCGCTTTGGAGGAGTTGGATTTGTCTTTTAACAGTATTCACGGTGAGATACCGGTGGAAATCGGTCATCTTTCTGCCTTGAAAATTTTGAATATCAATAATGATAAATTTGATGGAGAACTTCCTCTTTCTATTGGTCGGCTGTCACAATTAGAGGAATTAAATGCTCAAGGGAATCGTTTTAAGACTTTCCCTGTTGAAATTTGCGCTCTACCTAAATTGAGTTATCTGCATTTGAATGAGAATGAAATATCTTCCCTTCCCGGCGAAATTGCGCAGATGAGTGCGTTGAAATATCTTTATTTGAATAACAATCGCTTGACGGCATTGCCGAAGGGATTGAATAAAATGGCGGCATTAATTTATTTGCACGCGGATCACAATATGATCACTGAATTTCCGACGGAAATTGGCGAATTGATAAATTTAGTATCGTTAAAGTTGGACAATAATAAGATCACGGGCACTATTCCGGCAGGATTATCGAAATTGATCCATTTGAAATATCTTTATTTGAGTGGAAATACTTTTACCGGCGGGCTTCCCGATTTGTCGAAAATGGAAGACTTGGAGGTGATAGAGGCTTACGCTTGTGGACTTACCGGAGCAATACCGGAATTTGGTAAGGTTTTGACGAGTTTAGAGACAATCTGGTTGAGCGACAATCACCTGACCGGCGAATTGGTCGAATCAATAGCGAAGATGACTAACCTGAGGCAATTGATCTTAGATGATAATGAATTGACGGGCATTTTGCCGCAAGCCTTGGGAAACTTGAAAAATAATAAGATGTTGGGACTTGCCAATAATAAAATCACTGGGACAGTTCCGGAAAATCTCGGGGCGTGGTTAGCGGCTTATCCAAAACCTTCGTCTACGTCTTTTCGCTTGAACGGGAATTATTTGACGGGTATGGTCCCGAAGAAAGTGAAAGGTTATTTTAATGATACCCAGTTTAATTTTGCGGTAAACCTATACCCCCAACGGGACGGTGTGGTATTAGTGCAGGAGAAGTAAAACTCATTTTAATTTTATATTTATATGAAAAGAAGTAATTTTTTATTATCAATGATTGCCACGTCGGCGATCTTGTTCGGTTGTTCAAAAGAGAACGTTCCGATGGATGAGGTATTATCACAAGGAGGGACGAAGGGTGATGAAAATCGGACATTTACGCCTTCAAGGCGAAATGACTCGCTTGCGTTGGTGGCTATTTATAATGCTCTGGGGGGTGAAAATTGGGAGTATTGTTATTGGAAGCGAACACCGATGCGGTATTGGAACGGAATTAAATTCGCGGATATAAACGGCGAACAGCGGGTCGTGGCGTTGGAGTTGTATGGTAGTCGCATAAAGGGACAGCTGCCAAAGGAGATCGGAATGTTGACGGAATTGAGAACGCTGCGTATGGCAGGGAGCGATTGTCTGAGAGGAAGTATTATTGATGAGGTGTATGATCTCAAGAAGTTGAAAGTGTTGGACTTTCGTTTCACAGAGCTTACGGGAGAGCTTTCTCCGCGCATCGGGCAACTCACGGAATTGGATACCTTGATTTTATGGAAGTCACAATTCAAAGCTCATACGTGGGATGAAAATGGTAAGATTCAGTGGCACGATGGACGGAACACGGAGCTTTTTAGTGGTAGTATTCCTCACGAGATTGGTCGGCTCACGAAGTTGAAGTTCTTGAATTTTTCTCGTTGCGGTTTTACGGGTGTTTTGCCTGAAGAATTGGGCAATTTGACCGCTCTTGATCGTTTGGATTTATCGGAATGCCGCTTCACCGGTTCGATTCCCGCTTCGTTGGGCAATCTTCGGAATGCGACGTGGATGGCATTGAGTGTTAATCAGCTGACAGGAAGTATTCCCGCCGAATTGTGCCGTGCCGAGAACCTTGAAACCTTGATTTTGTCTGACAATCAACTGACAGGAAGTATTCCGGAGGAAATCGGACAATTGAAACAATTAAATTATTTTTCTATTGCCAACAATCACTTGACCGGTTCGCTGCCCGTTTCTATGGAAGAGAATGCCCGTTTGGGGATTTTCTATGCCAATGATAATCAATTGAGCGGGACGATTCCGTCACAATTGGGTCGTCGCCATCCTTTGTTGGTTTACGTTCATTTGGAAAATAATCAGTTGACCGGTTCGCTGCCCGATATTGTGGGCAATGACTGGGGGACGGGTGTTTGGACTTGTCAATTCTTTGTGGCAAATAACCGTATGACCGGTGTTGTACCTGATTTGTTGTTGCGTTTTCCGGACAGTCTTCGTAAAAAGTTGTTACCTCAACAGCCGGGATTCGGATTTGAGAATTTTCGTTGATTGAATGGGTCGTTTTCGGGCATCAGAAAACTAAGTTGCCCGGATTTTATCTAAAGATGACAGATGGAGGGCGAACGTGTTGTATTTAAATGAGCATACAATACGTTCGCCCTTTATCATCGTTTCGTTTAAAAGAGAAATACAAGAGCCTTTAGTTTTTAATCTTTTAGGGAACGATCAGAAGAAATTAAGTAGTAATTTAGCAGCGGTAAAATAGATTCATAAAATAAAGATATGAAGAGTATTCGATTATTTCCTGTTTCCTTTCTGATGCTGTTTTCATCGTGTATGGAATACGTCCCGATGGAAACGGAGGATCTGACTGCCTTGGCAGGAAATGCTTTGTTTATCACCAATGAAGGTAATTTCAATGGCGATAATGCTTCTTTATCGGTCTATTATCCGGGTGTGAAGCGAGTGGAAAATGAAATTTTTTCGCGTAAAAATGGCTATAAATTAGGAGATGTTGCGCAGTCTATGACTATTTATGATGGTAAAGGATATGTTGTTGTCAATAATTCCGGTGTCGTTTATGTTGTTGACGTGAATAATTTTCAGCTGATCGGTGGAATCAAAGGGTTGGTTTCTCCGCGTTATATTCATTTTGTGAGCGACACGAAAGCCTATATCACAGATCTGTATGCTTCGCGAATTACGATATTTAATCCTCAAACGTTGCAGAAAATCGGAGTGATCCAAACTCCCGGACATAAATCGACGGAACAGATGGTGCAATACGGTAAATATGTTTTTACTAATTGTTGGTCGTATGATAATAAACTTCTCATCATAGATAGTGAACGCGATGAGGTGGTGGATTCTATTGCCTTAGATATTCAGCCTACCTCTTTGGTGCTTGATAGATATAATAAGATATGGACGGTGACCGATGGTGGAGTGAATGGGAAGGTTCACGGAGAGGAAGCGCCATCGCTTTACCGCATTGACGCTGCTACCCGACAAGTGGAGAGAAAGTTTACTTTTCAAAAAGGCGATTGGCCATCGGAGGTGACACTGAATGGCACTCGGGATACCCTTTATTATCTCAATAAAGATGTTTGGCGGTTGGCGGTGACGACTGATGAAATACCGACGATTCCTTTTTTGAAATACAGTGGAACACGCTATTATGGGTTGGCGGTTGATCCTGTTACGTCTGAAGTCTACGTTGGTGATGCTATTGACTATCAGCAGCCGGGTGTTGTTTATCGTTTGCGTGCAAATGCATTGCCGGTGGATACTTTTAATGTTGGCATTATTCCCGGTGCCTTTTGTTTTCGTCCCCATTGATCCATACGATATGAGAAAATTATTACTGATGATGGTGTGTGTGTGTCTTGTGGCTGACCTTTGTGGGCAGAAACAGGAAAAGGTGGCGTGGAAGTTGAAATTGGATGGAGTGGATGTTCTTGGTAAAAGAAAATTTCAAGATATAGGAACAACTCGGACAGATATTGATACGGTGGTATTACGTGAAAGTGTAGCAAACAGTATTGCCGATATTTTGTCGCAGAACACGTCGATTTTTATCAAAAGTTATGGGCGAGGGACTTTGGCAACGGCTTCTTTTCGGGGGACAGCTCCTTCGCATACACAGGTGTTGTGGAACGGTATGAAGATTAATTCACCAATGTTGGGGCAGGTTGATTTTTCGCTTATTCCCTCTTATTTTGTCGATGATATGAGTCTTTGGCACGGGGCGAGTTCGGTGAATGTCACAGGCGGTGGATTGGGAGGTGCCATTACGTTGAATACGAAACCGATGGAGCGTACGGGAGCTGAACTTCATTTTATACAGGGTGTGAGTAGTTTCCGTACTTACGATGAGTATCTGCAATTTCGTTATGCTGCCCGAAAATGGCAATCCTCCACTCGTTTTAGTTATACCAATGCAAAGAATGATTTTAAGTATCGGAATATATTTAAACCGAATCTTTCGGAAGATGGTTCGCTGAGTGAAGAGACGGTGACGGAAAGGAATAGAAATTCCGCTTATCGGGATCTTCACTTTTTACAGGAGTTTTACTATGATCGGGGGGATGGTAATAAATTTTCATTGGCAGCGTGGTGGATGGATTCAAAGCGGGGTATTCCAATGTTGATGTCAAATCAGCGGGATGAAAGCGAAGCGAAAAACCAACAAAAAGAGTCTTCTTTGCGATTGGTGGGAAATTGGGAACATTATCGGGAGAAATGGAAGACGGAAGGACGGGTGGGGTATCATTACGACCGGATTTTGTATACGTATGATGCTTTGGTGGGAACTTCTGAAATGGCGCAGATTGTCAACTCTCGAAGTGCGGTGCATACCGGTTTTGCACAAGGAAGGGTACAATATTTTCTCTCTGAAAAACTGATGTTTACGGGCGATGTGACGGCAAATTTTCATCACGTTGATAGCCGGGATCAAATTAAAGATGAGGGTTTCAATAAGGGTCGGGCGGAGATTTCCGGGTTGCTGACTGCCCGTTACCGCCCTTGGAAGCGGGTGGGATTTGCTGTGGATCTCCGTGAAGAATATGCTGCTAAATTCACTCCTGTGATACCGGCAGCTTTTGTGGATGTTGTGTTGTGGGAACCGGCGAGTCTGATATTGAAAGGTTCTGTCGCGCGCAATTACCGTTATCCTACGCTAAATGATCTTTATTTTTTGCCCGGCGGGAATGATTCACTGCGTTGTGAGAAGGGTATTACTTACGATGGAGGGATTGAATTTACGTTGAAATGGGGCAATGCCTTTTCATTTAAGGGGGAAGTGAGCGGTTATGATTCGCGGATTGACGATTGGATTTTATGGTTGCCTACTTATAAAGGTTATTGGACACCGAAAAATGTCAAGAAGGTACACAGTTATGGCTGGGAATTGAAAGGAAGCGCGACGGTGAAACAGGGAGATTGGACTTTGTGGCTGGATGGGCAATGGGCTCAGACTCGCTCGATTAATCAGGGAGATCCGGTAGATTGGGCGGATGCTTCTATTGGTAAGCAATTGGTATATATCCCCGAATATTCATCGTCGGTGATGGGCAAATTGGATTGGAAAGGTTTTGCCTTGATTTATAAATACAATTATTTTAGTCGGCGTTTCACCACTTCAAGTAATGAAACCTTGACAAAGATTAGTCGCCTTACGCCTTATTATATGAATGACGTTTCGTTGGAAAAACGTTTTTCCCTCGGTGTAACCGGATTGTCATTGAAGTTTACCGTTTACAATCTTTTCAACGAAGAATATATTTCGGTTCTCGGTCGACCGATGGCTCGTCGCAATTATGGTTTCTTTATCGGTATTCATCCGCGATGGTAGTTGTTTGTAAAAATTTAGGAAGAATATAAAACCCGCCACTTTATTGATTCGTTTAGACGATACAACAAAGTGGCGGGTTGTGTGGAGGATTTTATTCGATGTTAGTTTGCTATGTAGGTTAGATTATCTAAGCACACATATTGGGGAGTGTTGATACCCCATTCTCCTTTATCAGTTGAATCGAATGTGATAGCGATGCTATTTACTTTTCCTAAAGAAGAGAGATCAACTTTTGTCCACTGTGCGCAGATGTCGCTTTTTCCATTCCGATAGTCAGCGAGGTAGAACTCAACGGTTTTTCCGGCTTTCCCGGCAGCATTGTAACCGGTGAAAATCACTTTAAACCAGTCGCCGGCGACAAATTGTTTAGAAAAATCGGAACCGGTTTTAATGTCTAAGGCTGCAAATGTTGAATTGTTTACCATAACGCTTTTGACATCACATTCTTTGTTTGCGGCAAATCGAAAGTTGGTCAAGGTATCATAAGACTGGTAGGCAACGGCGAATTGTGCTGATTTCTCTGCCCCCCCATCGCCATACACACTGTATTGATTGGCGAGTCCCGGTGTGGTTTGGTCTGTTAATTTGGAATAAGCGAAACCTTCATAGGATGTGTATTCGCTGTTGTATTTATTGTAGAAATTGATTTCTTTGGAGGTATATTGAAAATTGTTTTGATAGCCGATAGTAGGGATTGTAACGTCTTCAAAGTCAATAATGGTTGATTTGGGGGATGGAGGGGGAGTAGGCGTTACACTGTTCTCGTCGTCGTCACTACAAGAGGTGAAAGCAATAGCAACTGTTGCTGCCAGTAGTAAATAAAAGCATTTTAAAGTTTTCATACGTATCATTTTAATTAGTTATTATTAATAAAGTTATATTTTTAACGGGCTATCATTGGATGATTTCCTTTGCTAATTTCTCTAATACATCAACAAATATCACGGGCGTGGGTGTGCAGGCTTCTGTGCCAACAATGAAGATTTGTTTGTTTTTAACGGCATTGACGGTTGAGTATTTCCCCCATTCAGCGATTTCTGTTTGATTCATACCTCCCATACCTCCGATGAGGATTATGTCCGGATTGCGCACTAATACCATTTCGCGCGATACAATACCTGTTTTTAGGTCATCGCAGATGTTTTTACCGCCTAATAAAAGGATGTAATCGTTCATAAAACTATCAGGCAAGACGGTGAAAAGAGGATTTGCTCCTTGCTCAAAGAAGATCTTTTTACCCTGTGCCGGTTTGGCTATTTGTGACAGTCGCTCGTTACTTTCACGCACATAGCGTTTGGCAGTTTCTTCTTTTCCACAGATTTTTCCTAATTCTTCCAGTTGGTTGCATATTTCGTTGAAGGTTTTCGGTTGATGCCAATGCACGGTGCGGATTCCCATTTTTTGTAGTGCCGCGATGATACGCGGATGTGTCAGTCCGGAGGCAATGACGATATCCGGTTTTAAATTGACTATTTTTTCGATGTTTACATTGATGGCATCGGCAACGATCGGTACGTTTTGCTTCCCCGAAAGCTCACAATATTGTGTGCATCCGACAATGCGGTCTTTTACATCCAATAGGCATAAATTCTTTGTGATAGAAGCTGCCAGAGAAATAATGCGTTTGCATTCCTGTGCTGAAAGTTGCGTAGTGAAAAGCAATACGACGGAAAATAAGAATAAATAACGATTAACTTTCCTCATAATATTCATTTGTGCTATTTTTTTATGTTTAAAACCCGATTTTTTCGGGATGTTTCTTGTTGTGTAAAAAAACACCGGCAGGATGCGACAATGTCAGGTCCTTCAGATAAAAACAAGTATAACGGGATATTGCAGTCTTTGCTGACAACACTCCGTACACCTCTCTTCCTCTCCGGTGTTTTAAACAGTACAGTAAATATTGCAGGTGTCCGACTCTAATCCCCGAGATGACGGACGATTGCTTGTAATGGCAGGTCTTCTGACTTGCTTCTGTTCGAACGCCTTCCCGTCGTACACATAGTAGACAGTGGCAGGAGTATTGTCCGAACAATACGTTGAAGCTTACAGCAGCGGGACTGTTCGGGATTTTCACCCGATTCCCTTTTATTTCCCCCACCGGATAGTGATGGGAAAACCAATACGGCATCAAAGGTATTAATTAAATACGGAAAACAAAGAAACGGAAAATGAATTTTCAGGACAAAGCTATTTTGGAGGCGTTTCATAAGTTGCTCTAATGGAGAGAGAAAGTTATGAAAATATACCTGTCTTTAATAAATAATGCCGTACTTTATGATAAAATGCTTATTTTTGCATTCGTTAAATAAAAAGGATATGGGAAATTTTTTGAAATCATTGTTTTTCGGGGAATCCGAAGAGGCGGAGGATGCAAAGGTAAAGAGGGATTTTGATGTTTTGAAATACGATGGAATAAGGGCTTTGAATATGGGGAAGACGGCTTATGCCATTCGTTGTTTTAATGAGGCACTGAAACTTCAGGAAGATATTGAGATTTTGGAAAAATTAGTCGGTGCCTATTCTCGGGAAGACAGGATGGAGGAAGCAATTGAAACTGCCGGACGTTTGATTGCGGTGGAACCCAATAATGTAGCTGTTTTGTTGATGCGGGCAAATCTTTGTTTTGTGGCGGAGCAATATCCGGAATCCATTGCCGATTGTCATCGGGCAATCGCTTTAGATGCTACCATTCCGCAGGCTTATTTCTTATTGGCAAAAGCACAGAAATCATCCGGTGATGCGCTGGGGGCTATTGTCGGATTGTCGCAGGCGATTCAGTTGAAAGATGATTTTGCTGAGGCTCATTTGTTGCGGGCAGAGGTGATGTTGGGGGCTGGTGACTGTAAAAATGGATTGGAGGATGCGGAAAGAGTGGTGAAGTTATTGCCTGAAGAGGAAAATGCTTATTTGGTGCGGGGGAGGTTGTATGAAGCGTTGGAAAATGGTGATATGGCTGAGAAAGATTATCAATATGTGACTGCATTGAATCCTTTTAATGAACAAGCATATTTGCGATTGGGTAGTTTGTATATCGGACGGCAACGGCTGGATGAAGCGATTGAATTATTTGACGAAGCAATTGAGTTGAAGCCTGATTTTGCCCGTGCATACGGTGAACGAGGACGTGCCCGTTTACAGAAAGGTGATAAAGAAGGTTCGTTGGCGGATATGAAAAAAGCATTGGAATTGAATCCGAATGGGGAGGATGCGAAAAAGTTGAATGGCACTTATTCCAATTTTGAAGAAATGTATAAAAATCAGATTATTTGATTCTCACACAATCTTCTGAACAGTCGTTCGGGAGTGTTTTGTATAATTATGCCCCTTCTTGTATGAATATGCAATCGTGTGTATTGTATGAATGATTGAAATACAATACATTAGCAGATGTCTCCAAATTCAGATATGGAAAGAAAATGTCAAAAACAATTCGTAATTTTGTCGGCGTTAAATCATAAAATAAAATTATAAATTGTAGATTAATATGGGATTTGTTACAAAAGAGAAGTTTTTCTCTAAAGATTTTTTTATAACTTATGGATGGTTGTTAGGCGGATGCTTTGTTTTCGCAATTGGTGCCGTTATGTTTGCAGAAGCATACGGTTTTGCTCCGGGTGGTACGTATGGTTTGTCAATGGTTTTCCATCATCTATGGGGTTGGAAAACAGAATTAGCCGCTTTCTGTATGGATTTGCCTCTTTTGTTGTTGGGTATTTATTTTCTGGGTGCGCAATTCGGAATAAAGACTGTTATTTGTACGTTTGCCATTCCGGGATTTATGTGGTTGATACATACTTTGTATGGTTATGGGGCTTTGCTCGAACCGGGAATAACGGATCGTACGATGTTGAGTGAACAATTGCTTTCGGCTATTTTCGGTGGCATTGTATATGGTATCGGTATCGGTATGATTTTTAAAGCACGTGCAACGTCCGGCGGTTCGGATATTATTTCGATGATCTTGAATAAATATACGCACATCTCTTTGGGTACTTTGGTGATCATTGTCGATTGTACGATCACTTTGAGTACGGTGTTGGCTTTTGGTGACTGGAGATTACCGATGTATTCGTGGATTATTGTGTTTATCGAAGGTAAAGTGATTGATTTGGTGATTGATGGTGCGTCGTCTGTTCATAAAACACTGATGATCGTCACGAATAAGGAGGAGGAAGTCAAGAATGTTATTATTAAGGATATTAACAGAGGGGCGACTTTGTTGCCTTGCATCGGTATGTATAAAGGTGAAAACCGGGATATGATTTATACGATTCTGACACGTCGTGAGATGATGATCTTGCGGCATCGTATTGCAGAGATTGATCCGGAAGCTTTTATCAATGTGATAGAGTCTAAAGAAATTCTGGGACGAGGCTTCAAGCCTTTATCAGAATAGAATTAATTTTTTCCCCTTAATCGGATAAATATGGATGATACTTGTATATAATGTACGCCCGATACTATCAATGGATCTTTTTTTTGTTAGTGCTGTTTTTGTTATTGGCGGCAGTGACATTGGTGGCATTGTGTATCGGAGAGGTGAATTATACGCCGGGAGAAGTATTACGAATATTATTTGGTGAGGGTGATGATGTGCGGGCTGAGATATTACGTAAATTGCGTTTGCCGCGTATTTTGCTTGGATTGATAGTAGGTGGTTCTTTAAGTTTGACAGGGGCTATATTGCAAGGTATTTTTCGTAATCCTTTGGTGGAACCCTATACATTAGGTATATCCGGTGGAGCATCGGTAGGGATTGCGCTGGTGGTTGTTTTTTCGCTTGAAACCTTATGGGGAAGTGTCACGCTTCCATTGGCAGGTTTTGCCGGAGCTTTGGTTACGATTGTATTTGTTTATGCCGCTTCGATGAATGGGCGTTCGGTGCGTATACAAACTTTGCTGCTAACCGGTGTGATGATTAGTTTTATAGCTTCATCCGTGATGATGATGTTGATGTCAATGTCAAGAACAGATAAATTGCAAGGAGTGATGTTTTGGATTATGGGGGGACTGAATGAAACAAATACCTTGTTGATTGGAGGGCTGGCAGTGGTGGCTTTTGTGGTGTTATTACTTTCTTGTGGTTATGCACCGGCTTTGAATGCGATGCGTTTGGGGGTAGAGCGGGCAACACAATTGGGTGTAAATGCAGAGCGAAGCGTAAAGGTTTTATTCTTTTTAAGTTCTATTCTGACCGGCATTTGTGTTTCTTTAGCGGGAGTTATTGGATTTGTCGGGCTGATTATTCCTCAATTGATTCGTTATATAATCGGAACTGATTATCGAATTTTATTGATTAGTTCATTCCTTGGTGGAGGTATATTTTTGATTTTGTGTGATATTTTTGCTCGAGTAATCATTTCTCCCAATGAACTACCTATTGGTGTGGTGACAGGAATCATCGGCGGTATTATATTTATTGTGGTGATGATGCGGAAAAAATAAGGTAATAATGCGATCAGGTAAATGGCTTTAGCGATTCAAATAAATGATTTCAGTTGTGGTTACGGCACTAAATTCCGAATAGAGGACATTCATCTGGAAGTTCCAGAAGGGTGTTTTACTTCTATCATTGGACCCAATGGAGCTGGGAAGACAACTCTTTTTCGAGGGATCACCGGTTCGTTGCCTGCCAATCGGGGAGGCGTTTTTATTGAGGGGAAGAATATTGCTACGATGTCGTATAAAGAGAGGGCGCAAAGAATCGCTATTGTAAACCAAAGTGTCAAGGCGGGAAATATGACAATTGAGGAGTATGTTTTGATGGGACGCTTACCTTATCGTACGGCATTTCGTTTTTTTGAAACTCAAGAAGATTATGAGATCAGCGAAGAAAGTATGCGATTAACGGGAGTGTGGGATAAAAAAGATAAGCCGATGGATCGTTTAAGTGGAGGCGAGCAGCAATTGGCGGCTATTGCTCGTGCTTTGGCGCAGAAGACAAAGATTTTGTTACTGGATGAACCAACAGCACATTTGGATATTTCTCACCAAATGAAAGTATTGAATTTGATACAACGCTTGAATCGCGATAATGGGTTGACTGTTTTATTGATCATCCACGATTTGAATTTAGCCAGTGAGTATAGTGATTATTTGGTGATGCTATCTCAGGGTAAAGTATTTGCGGGGGGAACACCTGAAGAAGTGTTGACCTATGACCATATTGAAAAAGTTTATGACACCGTTGTGGTGAGTCGAACAAATCCTGTATCCGGTAAGCCTTTTATTTTTCCTGTGTCAGAAAGTGCTTTGAAAACTGCTACGAAGTTATAAAATATAAATTTTGACAATTCAATGTAAAACCCCTGTGCCTTTTCAAAGGATTCACAGGGGTTTTACATTTTTGCGATTTTAAATATGTCGCCTTTAGTACATATCTGTCACATCCCAGACAAAAGCCCGGATGCCATTTTCTAAATTTACTTCATCCAGTTTTTTGATATACTTCAGGATTAAGGGGACTTTTTCTTCTTCAACAATGGTTAGAAGCGACGAGTTCATTTCCGGCCAAGTGTGTGATCCCATTCGCGGTTCTCCGCCGTTAGTTCCAGCACCATTCACTAATGGCCACTGTGTGTATCCTGATATTTTAAGTTGTTCGAGAATATAAATTACTCGTTCGCTTAGGGCTTGATTATAGGATATAAATACTGCTTTCATATTTTCCAATTAAATAAGATGATAGATTGTCGGTTCAGAGGTGATTTTGAAATATGGACCCCTGAACCGATCATCGTTAATTTTTTTCCGGAAGATCTCTTTCGGCGTCAAAGTCATTCATAAACTTATACTGCTTACTGAGCGATTTCTTTTTGTCACGGCTACCGCTTCTATCCATTGCAGCATAAAGAACGGGAACAATGATCATTGTGATGATGGTTGAAAATATCAATCCACCGATAACGGCTATACCCATTGGACGCCAGGTTTCTGCACCTTCTCCGGTGCTGATTGCCAGCGGGAGCATACCTAAAATAGTTGTCAGAGCGGTCATTAATACCGGACGCAAACGAGAGCGGCAAGCTAAGGCGATCGCATCATATAAATGAATACCGCGTTCACGCATTAAGTTGATAAAGTCAATTAATACAATACCGTTTTTGGTTACAATACCTACCAGCATAATGGCACCCAAGGCGGCGACGACGCTCACCGTGGTATGTGTTAGCAATAGTGCCAGTACAACGCCGGTGAATGCAAACGGAATAGATACCATAATGATAAACGGCATTTTAAATGATTCAAACTGTGAAGCCATCACGATGTAGACAAGCATCATTGATAGAACGAGTAAAATAATCAATGATCCAAAAGATTCTTGTTGATCCTCATAGCTACCTCCAATGAATACAGAGATTTCCTGTGGAACTTCTGTCTTGTTGATAATTGTTTGTGCTGCTGTCGCAATATCACCTAAAGAAGCACCTGCGGCAGGTGTGATGGATACTTTAACCATCCGCTGTTTGCTCTTCCGTTCGATTTTAGGAGGAGACCAAAATTCTTTGATGTCACCCAATTCTTTCAAGCGAATTTTTTCACCTCGAGTGTTGACGATCTGTAAGTTTTCGACTTCTGTCAGTGAGTTACGATATTCTTCCCCTAATCGGACGATGATATCATATTCTTCTCCATCTTCTTTGTATTTACTCGGTTTGAATCCGTAGACACGATTACGTAAAGCACTTGCCACTTGTGAAGTACTTAAACCGTGTTGAGATAGTTTGTCTTGATTCAGAAATAGCTGAAGCTCCGGCTTATCGTCATCTCGGCTGATATTAATATCTTCTGCACCTTTGATCGTGCGAGCCTGTTGAGCTAATTCGGCAGCCAGTTTATTGGTTTGTTCAAAGTCATAGCCCATAATTTCAAGATCGACGGTATTACCGCCACCCATCATATTACTGCTGGTCGTTACGGTATAGACCAATACATCCGGAATAGCTTTTAGGCGATCACGTAAATCATCGGCAATTTCAAATACACTACGTTCTCGATCTTGAATATCCACTAAACGGGCGCGAACGTTTAGCATATTGCTTCCTGTTTTATTGAATAGGGAACTGAATCCGGCATCTTCATCTTCACTACCGTACGAAAGGTTGATCATACTAATTTCAGGATAATTGACACGTAGCATAGAATCAATTCCGAGAGCTACTTTTTTACTTTCTTCCACTCGTTGCCCAGTTTGCATTTTTACATAGATATTTAGCGTACTTTCGTCATTCTGGGGCATATAGTCTGTACTGATAAATCGACCTAAGAAGATGGATATGACAAAGATACTGGTCATACTAAGTCCTAACAAAAGTTTATGGTGTAATGACCAACGGATTAATTTTTCATATCCACGATCCAGTTTATCCAGATAATTAGATGTAAAGGTGTAGAAACTAAATTTTTCGTCTGTTTTCTTTTCGTAAATTTTCATTAGCTGAGACGAGAGCATAGGGGTTAGCGTGATAGCAGTTACCGTAGAAGTTACTACGGTGATACATACGATCCAGCCTAACTGCTTGAATAAAATACCGGTCATACCACTGACTAAAGTTAGCGGGAAGAATACCGCTACGGTCACTAAGGTCGTGACGATAACCGATAACCATACTTCATTTGTTCCGTATTTAGCGGATTCACGTGGAGCACTGCCTCGTTCTATATGTTTTGTGATGTTTTCCAATACTACGATGGCATCGTCAACCACCATACCGATGGCAATAGATAGGGACGATAGTGAGATAACATTTAAGGAACCTCCCGTAATTTTTAAATAAATAAAGGCGACAATCAAGGAGATCGGGATGGTCAGGGCGATAATAAACGTAGCTCGCCAACGCCCCAAGAAGATAAATACGACCAATACGACGAATATCAATGCGTACATCAAGGATTCTGACAAATTGTTGATGGAACGAATAATAAAGTCAGAAGAGTCATTTAACATTTCAATACGAAGATCTGGAGGTAATTCTTTTTGTATTAGCTCCATCTCTTTTTTAACTTCTTTGGCAATAGCAACAGCATTGGCATCCGACTGTTTTGTGATGAGTAGTACTCCTCCTTGTTTGCGGTTAATTAACTGTTCCAGGGTGATATCCTTAATCGTATCTTTTATGATGGCAACGTCTTTCATATAGACAGATTTGCCGTTTTGTGTGCCGATAACTATATTCTTGATTTGCTCACTCCCGTCAAATTCACCTTCGATGCGCAATTGATAATCCATTTGTCCCATCTTAATATTACCGGCAGGTAAATCTTTATTTTCTGCTGCAATAATATTACCCAATTGCTCTATCGTTAAATTGTAAGCATCCAGTTTATTGGGATCAAGATCTAAATATACCACTCGTTTGGGTGCGCCGGCAATGCTGACTGCTGCGACACCATCAACTCGGTTTAGTCGGTTGACAACTTTGTCTTCCAAAATTTTGTCCATTCCGGGATAAGAAGCATCTGCTGTAACGGCATAGATTAAAATAGGCATCATAGAAGTATTGAACTTCAGTAATGAAGGACGGTCGATATCGTCCGGTAATCTGTCCATCGCTTTGTCAATAGCATCACGTACGTCATTTGCTGCCTCATCTAAATTAGCTTCCCATTCAAATTCCAAGCTAATGACAGAAAGATTATCCTGTGAGGTAGAGGTGATCTCTTTTAAATTCTCTACAGAGTTTAACTGGTCTTCCAATATTTTGGTAACATTGACTTCAATATCAGCCGCATTTGCTCCCGGATAGCTGGTCATTACCGAAAGATAAGGCGGATCCATCTTCGGGTATTGGTCAATAGGCAGCTGTACCAGGGAGAATATTCCCAACACCATAATAGCCACGAAGATCATCAAGGTGGTAATAGGTTTCTCTACAGCAGTTGTAAATATACTCATATTTTAATTATTTAATCGTTTATGTGTTTAACCGTTTGGGCATAATTAATACCTCGATTTTATTTTGTAATCGTTACTGCTGCCCCGTCAACAAGGCGAGCCTGTCCGACTACAATGATCTCATCACCTTCGTGAATGTCGCTGGAAATTAATTCTACTTGATCATCAAATCGCTTGCCGATGGTGATATCTACTCGTTTTGCCTTTCCGTTATTGTTTAGGAATACGTAGCGATTGTTTGCCCCCTGAAGTTTCAATACGGCAATAGCCGGGACGACAACGGTATTGGTTTCTCCGATAAAGAAATTGATTGTTCCGAACATTCCTGGACGTAGTGTTTCATCATCATTTGGGATTTTTACTTCCACGGTAAACGTGCGGGAGTTTTGGTCAATTGTCGGGTAAACAATATTTACTTTTCCTTTATAGATACGGTCAGGATAGATATTGCTTCTCAATTCTACCTCCATCCCTGTTTTTAATTGTGGGAAATATTGCTCCGTGATGTTTACGTTAGCTTTTAATGGATTAATTTTTTCAATAGAGATGACGGATGCTTTGCTGGCACCTCCGACGGGACTCATTGAATACATTTCGCCGTTCTCGAAGAATTTACCGGTTACAATTCCATTAAAAGGTGCCAGTAATTGTGTGTTTTCTTTTAGGAACGCCACGTTCGATTTAGCCACTTCGTATTGTGTAACGGCTGCATCGTATGCTTGTTTTGAAATACTCTGTGTTTCATTTAGCATTTTAGCCCGATTGTATTCCGTTTCAAGATTTTTTAATTGAACTTCTGCCTGATGAAGATTGGTACGATCCATTTCGACTAATCGCTGACCTTTTTTGATTCGATCGCCGACCTCTACATTGATTTTCTCAATTCTTCCAGGGGAGGCAGGAGCGTAGAACACTTGTTCGTCAGCTTGTAAGCTAGCCGTATAGTCGAGCGTTTTGGCAATGTTTTGTTTTTCCAGTTTCAGTACTTTCACTGGAATAGATTGTACGACATTTGCTGTTTGGTCTTCTGTTTTTTTCCCGGAACATCCGACGAAAACAGCGATAGCAAGTGTAGATAAAATTACATTCTTAATCATCGTATTTGATTTTAATAGTTTCTAATTCTTTAACAGCTAAAGGATGTCCTTTACTTTAATTCATTATAGAGTTTTTCTAATTGAGTTTGTGCCTGTAATAGCGTGAGACAAGCGGAGGTATAATTGTTCTCTGCTTGCAGATAATTATTGTTGGCTTGGGTTAAATCAAGACTGGAAACAACACCAGCTTCATATTTACGCTGATAATTATCGAGTACTTTCTTGGCTACGGAGATATTCTCTTTTTGGAGATTATAGTCTTCCATTGCATTTTTCAAAGTATACTTATATTGTTCTTCTTGGAGATACAATTGGTCTTGCAGCAGACTTTTATTCAAGCTTGTTTGTTCAAGTGTTATCTTTTCCTGATCCAATTGTGCTTTCCGTTGTAAGCCGGAAAATAGGGGAATATTCATAGTTACGCCAGCCGTATGAGGTGCGGAGAATAAACCGGATTTAATCTGATAGTTATAAGAATAAGAAGCAGTGATGGTTGGTGCATAAGCCCATTTCTTTAATCCCACCATTTTCTTTTGCAGTTCTTCCTGTGTTTGCATCAATTGATACTGTGAATTGTTATCCAAATTAAATTGTTGTGCGGAGAGTTTTAAAAAATCACCGTTTGTGAGGAATGTGTCCAGAGGATCACTAAGAGTAAGTGGTGTTCCTGCCTGCAAACCTAATTGTAAGCGCATTAGATTGTAATTAACGTCCACTGTCCGTTGCATAGACAATAAATTGTTTTTCAGCAATCCCACTGTGATGCGGATTTGGTCAACATCTGTGATCTCGGCGGTTCCGACTTTATACATATTGTCTGTATGTGTCAGGATTTTATCCATATTCACCAGATTTTGTCGGATAATATTCATTAATCGTTCGCAAACCAAAATCGTATAATAAGAATTATAGACGGTTTCCTTGATGTCCAGTTTTGTCAAGTCTACCTGTTGGGCAGCCATTTGTTTGGCGATTTTGCTGGTCTGTATGCCCAAAATCCATTGCCCGTTGAATAGCAATTGTGATACGGATAGTCCCAACGTAGACTGATCTGGCATTTTTGCCTTAAATGAAGCGATTTCGTGATTAAAGTTTGTTGTATAGTCCAACGAACCATTGATTTGTGGTAATCCCTGAGAAATAGCTTCTTGCACCATTTTATTTCTCAGGCTAATGTTCATTTGAGATGCCTGTAATTCTTTATTGTATTCGACTGCAAAATCAACTGCTTGTTGAAGGCTTAGACTTTGCGGAGCAGTGGTTGTTTCCTGGGCTTGCAGGAAACAAGGTAGGCAGAACGCAATAAATGTTAGTAATACTCCTCTTTTCATTCTCTGTAAATTATTAATTTTACGATTATTTTTGTTGCTATATTTGAAGATTTACAAATAGTATGCCAATTCTCCGAGTTATTTTAATAGTACTTTTTCTTTTGCTCTTTTTTCTTGTTATTTTTCTTGATTATTAATTAATCTGTCTAATTCTTCTATCCCTTTGGGGGTTGCAAGACTTCTAATCATATTCTCGACAATGGTAGACACAATAATATCGGCAGGATATGGAGTATCACTGATCATTTCCGGTTCGTTGAGAAATGACATTTGTTTGATAAAAAGATAAATTTGTATCTCTTTTTGAATGTCTTTTAATAAGAAGCCTTGTTTTTCACCTTTGTCTAACAATTCGTGTAATAAAGAAGTGAAAAATTTACTATGACTTTCATTGATTCGTTCGTAAACATCGGGATGATATTTTTTGAGATCGAACAAGTTAGCAGGCATCTGGCTATTCATATCGTGAATGATGTGTTCTTTAATGATCCACATAATTTCGATCACGTTGTGTTGTTTGAGTTCTTCCAGATTTTTTTGTACCTGATGGTTTTCCCGACGGTGGAGCATAACTTGTTCCACTACGTCGTCTTTATTCGTAAAAAACTGATACAGTGTTTTCTTCGAAATTTTCAAATGAGCGCAGATATCATCCATAGATGTACTCCGTAATCCATATTTCAGAAATAATTCGGAGATATTCTCTAATAAATCTTCTTTCGCTTGGCTGTTTTCGTTATCTATCATTGACCTACTGATTGTTTATGTGTATGGAAACGTTCCATCTATAAAACGTTTCCATTGTTCGACAAATATAAATAAATATTGTTTGTCTGCACATAAGAGTATGTTAAATTATTTCAAATAGTAGAAAATTTTGAAGAGATGACTTTATGAATAGAATTTTTTGCTTTTGATATACAGTTCGCCTTTCAGTCGTTGTATGCTATTAAAAAAATCGGAGGAAGGTAGTGCGAGTATTTTACTCCATCTGTAAGTGAATACATTTCTTACTTTTGTTTACCTTTGTAATATGATTGATCAGACTACCATACAGAAAATTTTTGATGCTGCGGACATATATGAAGTTGTTTCCGATTTTGTCAGTTTGAAAAAGCGGGGAGTAAACTACGTTGGCTGTTGTCCGTTCCACAATGAGAAAACAGGTTCTTTCACTGTTTCCCCGGCTAAAGGCATCTATAAATGTTTTGGATGCGGAAAAGGAGGTAATGCGGTGAATTTCATTATGGATCACGAGCAATTATCATACGTGGAAGCCTTGCGTTATCTGGCGGGGAAATACAACATCCTCATTGAGGAAAAAGAGCTGACAGAACAGGAGAAGCAGGAGAAGACCGAACGCGAAAGTATGTTGATTGTGACCAATTATGCGGAGGACTTTTTTGTCTACCAGCTATTTCATACGGATGAAGGTCAATCAGTGGGATTAGGTTATTTCCATCAGCGGGGGTTAGACGATAAGACGATCGAAAAATTTGGACTGGGTTATTGCCCGGAAGCGTGGGATAGCTTGACGAAATCAGCTCTTGAGAAGGGATATAAAAAAGATTTTTTAGTAAAAACAGGATTAACGATTGAATCGGATCGTGGGTTATTCGATCGTTTTCGGGCAAGGGTAATGTTTCCGATACGTGATATTGCCGGTAAGATTATAGCTTTCGGTGGTCGGATAATGACCAATGATAAGAAAAGTGCTAAATATCAAAATTCGCCTGAATCGGAGATATATCATAAAAGTCGGACTCTTTATGGTATTCATTTTGCTAAAAAGAGTATTGTACAACAAAATCGTTGCTACTTAGTAGAGGGATATTTAGATGTTATTTCTTTTCATCAAAAGGGCATTGAAAATACCGTGGCGTCATCGGGTACGTCACTGACCATTGAGCAAATTCGTTTGATTCGCCGCTTGACGCCGAATATTACAATCATATACGATGGGGATGCTGCGGGGCTTAAGGCTTCGCTGCGAGGGATAGACTTAGTGTTGGAGGAAGGGCTGAATGTGCGGGTTGTATCCTTGCCTGCGGGGGAAGATCCGGATTCGTATGCTCAGGCGCATACGGCGGCGGAGGTGTTGGACTATATCGCAAAGAATGAAACGGATTTTATCAGTTTTAAGACAAAACTATTGTTGAAACAAGTGGGCGATGATCCGATCGAACGGGCTAAATTGATTACAGATATTGTTAAAAGCATCTCCCTAATACCGGATAATATCATTCGGTCGGTTTATGTTCAGGAAACGGCGAACCAAATGAAGGTGGAGGAAAAAATTCTTTATACTGAAATTGCCCGCATTCGGAAACAGCAGGCGGGTGATTTTACCCCTGTCCACTATCAGGTTCCTACTCAACAACAGCCTTCTGTCACACTGACTCCTGCAAAAACAATAGCTGTGTCACCCTGTGATACAGAGGAAATGGTCTTGATACGTTATCTGTTACTTTTCGGCGAGCAAGAATTGTATAAGGAAGAACGCAATCACGTGCTCTATGAGGTGAGTGTCGGGGAGTATATTATTCACGAACTGGCTGAGGATGAATTAGAGATGTTAAATCCAAAATTGCAGGAAATCGAACGCGAATACAGTGAAAATTATAAATCCACGGGCTTTATTCCTACTAAATATTTTATTGGACATTCTGATCCGACTATCAGCTCCATCGTGGCAAGTATCTTGAGTGAGCCGTATGAACTGAGCAAACTCTGGACATTAAAAGATACGACGATGCGTACTGAAGAGTCAATGCTTGATGAATTATTGCCTAAAATCATTGATAACTATAAAATGCGCCGTATCGAAATGCTCACGCGGGAGGCTGCCAATAAAATTCTTGAATACCAAAATTCTGGAGATATGGATGAATTATTGGTATGGTTCAAAAAGAAAAATACCTTAGATACCTTACGTTCCAAGTTAAATGAAAAACTGAAGCGTACAGGTATTAGATAACTTCCTTAGCTTATTTATTGTTTACGGTAAATGGAATCGTATTTATTGCTTAGATAAATTTTTCTCTATTTTGTGTTTTATAAAGTCCTGCTAATAAAAAAATGAATGTAGCTATAAAAATAAACAGTCGATTATCGAACACCGTGTTATAAAAGATCTCCGGATTTTTCTCTAAAGGGACATTAAAAGGATTTAAAAAGACATTCCATTTACTAATATCTAAAATACTATTTAGTGCAAAGAGAATAAGTCCGATAATAATCATCATCACTGCCGTGCCGTTTCCATTTCGGATAATAGTACTCAACATAAAGCAGAGCATACCGATAAAAAGAGAGGGCACCATCACTTGTAAGGTGAGATTCAAAGGAGGAATTTCGACAACCACCCAATTAGTAATAAATGCCAACACCAATGTCAGGACAAAACAAATAGCGTAGGCTATCAACAAGCGGAATAGCCATATTTTATACCGATAATTGGGAATGCCGAAAATAATTTCGATAATTTTGGCATCCTGATCGTTTTGTATACCGAAACAAGTTGGATAAAAAATGAGTAGGATAGAGGGTATCAGCATCATATTATAGCCAGTCGCCATCGTAATTTCCGAGTCAGAAAATAAGCTGATACCTATCGTTATGATATAAAATCCGATGGCACTCAACATAAAATATATAAATTTATTCCCGAAAATAATCTTGATATTGTATCGGGTTAACTTGATGAAAGGAGTGATGTATTGTTTCATTTTACCATCTATTGTGTAATAAATTCTTCGTGATTAGCCAGTTTAACATTTCTCAACAGCCAGAGATAAGAATCCTCCAGCAATGGAGCCGTATGTACGGCATTGGGAACAGGGGAAGTCTCCGACAGACACCTCACTTTGATATTTTCACCATTTCGGATATGATGTACAAGTAAGAGGTCCGGTGGTAACTTAGCAAATTCCCTTGCCGGAATTTCAAAGGTCCAAGTGACATCTTTAGCGATTCCCGCCATTTCGGTGGGAGTGCCGTGATATTTCAGAGAACCTTTGTTGATAACGCCTACTTGATTACAGGAACTGGCAATATCTTCAATGATATGAGTTGAAAAAATGACAATCCGGTTACGTGACAGCTCGACCAGTAAGTTACGGAAACGAATCCTTTCTCTGGGATCCAATCCGGCTGTCGGCTCGTCCACTACCAATATTCGGGGTAGATTAAGCAATGTTTGAGCAATGCCAATGCGTTGTTTCATTCCTCCGGAAAATCCGCCGATCTTCTTATCTTTATTCTCATACATATGGACGGCTTCTAATACTTCCGTAATCCGTTGTTTTCGTACTTTGGGGAGATAGATACCTTTCAGCAATGCTTGATATTCAAGAAATTCCCAAGAGGTCAAATTCTCGTATGTCCCAAATTCCTGGGGTAGATAGCCAATGAGACCTTGTAATTCTTCGCGTTTTTTCTGTGTATCAATGCCATTGATAAATATCTTTCCATAGCTTTGTTCAAAAACACCGCAGATAATACGCATCAATGTTGTCTTTCCTGCGCCGTTCGGACCCAGGAGTCCGAACATACCGGTATGAATATCCATTGATACAGCATTCAATGCCTTAAATGGTGCCTTTTTATAGCCGATGATTGGAGTTTTAGTGGCAATTTGGTAAATACTTTTTTTCAGATTCCGGAATCTTCCTTCAATGAGGTCTACGTTTATATTATATTTATGAACCCGATCGGAAAGATACTTTGCTGCAATGACTGTGTACCATAGGATTCCTAATAAAATTGCTATTCCGGAATTGGAAAATTTCACAGAAGCCCAAACCAGAGAAAAGAGTGGAGAAATATAATAAACAATGATCTCTATAATTCGGATTAGATACGCAAATCTTCGTTTCCCTTGTGCTGCAGAAAACTCACTGCCGATGGCAATCAATTGGGAAAATAAGATCCACGTACAGATTGCAAAGATAACAGCCCAAAATGCCAATGTCTGATAAAAATAAGTAAAATACACCATAAATCCGGTGATTGGAATCATCCATACCAAGGGTTGAAGGTCGGAAATTTGTCGATATTCCTCTTTAATTCCCAGACGTTCACGAACACGAATCCCCGATAGCCATTCCCGTTGAAATTCATTTGGACGTCCATAAATTTTCACCAAATTACGGATCGAAATATGAATTTCTTCATCAGGAGAAACAATATGACTGTTCGCTTGTCGGAGGCTCGTTTCCATAAACCAAGTGGTGCCCGGAATCAAGATAACCGCTCCTATCAAGTAGCTCAATCGCCATATCAGTGAATCAGTAAGCAGATAAATACCAACAACACTTGCAACCAGTAAGCTGATTTGTAGTATTTTCATAAACAAACTCTGTGTGCGTAAACGATGTAAAGCATCTTCCATACCTGAATACAGTGTCGGGATGATGACTAATGTCAATAGCGTACTCAGACTTAATCCGCCGATCACCGTAATAGCAAAAGGAGCACCGAGTCCGGAAACAAATTCTCCTTGTCCCATTGCTAAGGGGAACATAGCAACGATTGTTGTAATCGCTGTAATCAAAATGGGACGAAGACGGGATATGCCGGCGATGATTAAAGCCCGTGGCTTCCGATTACCTTGACGTCTCAATTGAGAGGTATAATCAATCAGGATAATACTATTGTTTACAACGATGCCGATTAAAATAATCACCCCGATCAGAACGTTGGCGTTCATCAGGGAATTGCTGGTAAATAAAAGGGCTAATAAAGAACCGATGGCAGCCAGTGGAATTGCAAACATCAACACAATGGGGGCGGTCAGCGATTCAAATACCGAAGCAAGGATCATATAAATAATCATAAAAGCGGCAAGGATCAAAAATGTAAATTCGCTGGTTTCATTTTCTTCGTGTACCACTTCAACAGCTACTCCTGTTGGAATATCGGTATTTTGTACCAGATCGTCCACTTCCGTCCGGGCAGCCTCTAAGATATTTTTGGATTCATTGACATCAGAATTGAAACGATAGTTCACATTGATTTCCTTGTCCTGATTCACCCGGTTAATATTTCCCTGTCCACGGGTAAGATTGATTCGACTGAAACTGCGGAGATCGGTTTGTGAATTATTTTCTCCCGTCACGACTAAATTACGCAGGTCTTCCAGATTACGCACGGGATCTTTGTCCTCTTCTTCCTTCTTTTCTGCCAATTGCTTATCTTTGATGATAATATCATATTCCTGATCACCGGCTTTATATTTGATAGAAGTGGTATTCTGAGGGGCAAAATTATTTAATTCCGCTACGACACTACTGGGCGTAACATCGTAAGTCCCCATCAGGTATTGATCGAACATCACTCGGGCTTCCGGCTTTCCGCTGGAAGAGCTGACCGATGCGCTACTGATATTCTGAAGCTCCTCTAATTGGTATTTCAAAAGCTCTGCCAAATTGGACATTTTTTCAAAATCCTGTCCTTTAATGACAATCTTTTCACTTTGACTGCCCATACCCATTCTTTTCAACAGTTGGTCACCTCCGCTCATAGCAGAACCTCCACCTCCTCGAAAATTTTCACTGCTTTCGATCGCTTCAAAGCTGACATCACTGACACGTAATCCGCTTGTTTCCGAAATAACAAGACCTTTTAAATCTAATAATGATTTTTTGCCGATTTCCTCGAAATTCTCTTTCAGTTTAATGCTCACTGAGGCATCTGTTGGGAATACTTTGGTGCTATATTGTTCGATTTCAGGGATTGCGTTCAAGCGTTCTTCATAAGCCTTCAGTGTTTCATCGGTTCTACTAAGTGTATTCCCGCTGGGGAAAGTCATAAAAAGATTAAATGTATCAGCCTCTATTTCCTTTAAGGTATTCATTGTCAAGGTCAACGAAAGAGTTACCGTAATCAGTAATAGCAAGATAGCCGTAAATACTACTGTCGTTGGTTTCCGCAGGCACATTTTCAATAAAGCAATATAGATTTGTACCGGGCGACTGTGTATCGAAAGCGTACTGAAATTAACATTTTCACCTTGTTTTTTCATAAACTGATTAACAGCCATCGGGATCAATAACAAAGCCACAACAAGAGAAATCAACAAAGTCGTAATAATAGAAACTCCGATGTGTTCACCGATCAGTTTTAGAAAGAAATCATCCGAAAAAAGGAAAGGCAGAAATACGGTGATCGTTGTCAATGTAGCTGCAATAACAGCCTTTGTTACTTCTCGTGTTCCTTGTATGGCAGCTTCTTCGCTGGGCATACCGATGGCTCGCAATCGGAAAATATTTTCCATAACGACGACCGAATTATCCAGTAGCATCCCCACCGCCAAGGCAATACCGGTTAGTGTCAGAATATTGATGCTGATACTGAAAAAATAGAAAAAATAGAACGCCGAGAATACAGAAATAGGGATAGCCACGGCAATGAAAGTGACAATCTTAAAATTGCGAAGAAATAAATAAAGGATAAAAATGGCTAATAGTGCTCCCGTCAAGCCCAGATTGATAATGGTATTAATATTATCACTCATTGTTTCGGCAGCATCCAGATCAATTTTGATAGATACCCCTTTGGGAGCCAATTCTTCGTTGAGTTGATCTATTTCAGCGCGGATGCGGTCAGAAAGATCAATGATATTGACCAACGGTGACTTTGAAATAATACAAGTGATCACCTCTTTCCCGTTCACACGCGAATAAGACTCTTCTTCTTTTATACCGAAATTTATATCGGCAATATCTTTTAACAAGACGGGTCCTTTGGCAACAACAATATTCCCAAGGTCTTCCGTTTTTAAATATTCAGCAGTGACATTGACAAAATAACGTTTTGAATTTTGAAATACAGACCCCGCAAATGTCTTTTCCGACATATTTTTACTAATCAGAGAACTGACCTGTGATCCTGTGATGTTCAAAGCTTTGCATTTCTCTTCATCCAGTAGTACTTCAATACTTTTCTGTCGTCCTCCCATAATATTGACTGAGGCAACGCCGTCCGTACTTTCTAATATGGGAGCGATATCGGCATCCGCTATATTCCGAACGTAATCAACGTCATCGTCCCCCAGAATCTGTAAGGTCATAAACTGATCGTTCGCCATTCCCGTGCCCGCCTTGTTCACTTGTACCGTAAATTCGTCCGGAATATTCTTACTGATTGATTTGATTTTTTCCTCCAATTTCAGGTAGGCATACTTGACATTGGTACTTTTCGTAAACGATACCTTGATCTGGGCATTTTGCGTTGAAATCCGGGTATTGATTTCCTCTACGCCTTCCAATCCGCTGATCGCTCCCTCCACCGGAATAGCCGCTTGGCTTTCTATATACTTCGGATCCAATTCTGTCTTAGAGGAAATATTTACGTTCAGCGACGGAAACTCCGCGTCCGGATATAATTCCATCGGCAAGTATCTGTATGAAAATAACCCCATCATCGTCAATCCGATGAAGAGCATTGAAATCAGAACTTTACGTTGTATCAGGTTATTCATTTATCTAAGTGATTTCGTATTATCTTGTCCTATTTTAAAACCTTCAAAATAGCCAATTCTTCCTATCATTCATACGTTCAAAATTTATCTCATCCCCATCTCATCCTCTTGCGGCTTTTCTATATTTTTGACTTTCTTATCAAAAATATAATACACACAAGGGATCACCACTAATGTCATAATAGTAGAGGTGAAAAGTCCACCGATCACGGCTAATGCCATCGGGGAGCGGAGCGATGCTCCTTCACCAAAACCAAAACACATCGGCAACAAAGCTAAAATAGTCGTTAAACTGGTCATAATAATAGGTCGAATACGTTGTTGTGCGGCAGCCATCAACGCCTCAGTCAGTCCGAGTCCGCTTTCTTTGAGTTTATTGGCAGCATCCACTAATAAGATGGAATTATTGACGGCGATACCTGCCAGCATAATAATACCGATAAACGCCATCATATTGAGCGAAGCTCCTGCCAGCAAGAAAGCGTAAATACAGCCAACCCCTGCCAAGGGAATCGTTAACAGAATGGTAAACGGATGTCGCAACGACTCAAATTGTGAAGCCATCACCATATACACTAAAATGATAGAAAGAACAAGAGCAAATGCCAATCCGTTAAACGATTCAGCCCGTTTTGCTTCTTCTCCTGTAATCTTTGCCGAATATTTTGCCGGAAATTGTATTTCTTCCAATTGAGCATAAATGGCGGGGGTGACTCCTCCTAACGTGACTCCTTTGTCCAGCATAGCCGTTACTTTGGCAATGCGATTTTGGTTGTTCCGGTTGATCTCTTTAGGAGCTGTCGTGATTGAAATTTCCGCTATTTCTCCCAGACGATATTTCTTATCTCCCTGTGTAATCTCGACATTCTTTAATTCAGACATAGATATTTCGGGTACTCTGATTTCAATATCTATCGGTTCACCTTCCGACTCAAAACTACTGGCAATTTTTCCATTCAGTTTCTCTTTCACCTGTGTTGCCACCGAAGTAATATCCACACCATAGATACCGCTTTTCAATCTGTCAATAGAGATATTCACTTCCGGGGCACCTTTTTCCATCGAAGTCTTAATATCATAAATGCCGGGTATCTTCGCCATCTTCTCCTTTATTTCCTTGCTGAGCTCTTCGATGAGTGCCAACTCTTCCCCTTTGATTTCAACGACAACGGGAGCACCTTCCGTGCCTAACACACTTTGCAGGGCTGATTGTTCTTTTTCAAACGAAATTTCCACACCTTCCGGCAATGAATAATTGTGATTCAAACTGCTAATTACATAATCGGCATCCACTTTCGCTTTATTCTTTAATTTCACCTTGATTTCCGCTTGATTTTCTCCATCCAGCTTGCCGCTTGTTTGTGATTCATCATTCGTAGACGGACCGATCTGTGTAAAGATCCATTCCAGATCATCTCCGGTCAGTTCCATCACCATATTTTCAATCGTAGCGGCAGCATTATCCGTACTTTGCAGGCGTGTTCCGGGCTCCAAAGTGACATAGGCAGAAAACTCTCTTGATTCGGCTTTGGGCATAAACTCCTTATCAATCAAAGGCAATAGGCTGTAACTGATGATCATAACGATCAATGCGGCGAATACAACCCAATAACGATGTTTTAATAATTTTCCGACAAAATGGCCATATCCTTTAATTTTAACAGACCCTTGATACTTCTTCGGTTGCTTGATATAATGGGCTGCCAACATAGGAATCAGTAGGATAGCTACAAAGAGCGATGAAAGAAGCGAGAAAGACACCGTCCAAGCTTGTTCTTTAAACAATTCTCCGGCGGCACCCTGAATATACACAATCGGCAGGAATACGACAATGGTAGTCAAAGTCGAAGATGTAATAGCTCCTGTCACTTCCGAAGCTCCTTTGATAGATGCTTCCTTGATCGAAAGTCCATTTTCCAGATTTCGATATATATTTTCCATCACGACAATGGCATTATCAATCAACATTCCCGCGCCCAATGCCAATCCTCCCAATGTCATAATATTGATTGTCAAACCATTAAAGTACATCAAATTAAACGTTGCTATAATAGAAACCGGAATAGAGATACTCACAATCAATGTTGTATTAATACGTCTTAAAAAGACATATAACACTAACATTGCCAGCAAAATACCCATCAATGCTGAATCTTTCACTTCACCAATTGAAGCACCGATAAAATCACCCTGATTGCTAATCACGTTGAATTCATACCCGGGCATACTCTTTCGCAATTCATCGAGCTTGACCATAATGTTTTCAACCGCTTTGACCGTATTGTATTTATTTTCTTTATAAATACTGATACTTAAACTGCGTTCGCCGTTATAACGCGTCACATTCTCAGGATCTTTATTTTTTTGATGAATTTCGGCTAAATCTTTCAGATAAACCGGAGCTTTGATAGTCGAATTAGACCCGCCGGGTGTTGCGTTATCTGTTGATTCTGCCGTCGGTGTTTTAAAAGTAACAATGATATTACCGATATCTTCTATACTTTTCAGTAGATTCACCCCTTTCACCGTGTATTGTATGTCATCATTAACGATGACTCCTCCCGAAACATTCCGGTTTAAACTTTCAATTTTTGTAGCAATAGCATCGGCAGTCAGGTTAAATGCTTCCAGCATATAAGGATCTGTTTTGACCTCAATGTAAGAGTTTTCCTGTCCGTTCAATTGAATATCTGCCACTCCGTCCAAGCGAATCAATTCACTACGCATATAATTTTCGGCGATCTTACGGAGTTCATTCATATCCTTGATCTCGTTGTGCGACATAGACAACACAACCACCGGAGTCGCATTGACATCATATCGCGACACATTCAGCGCGGTGATCTCTTCATTTTGGGAAATTTGCGACATACTGCGCTGCAAATCCAGAAAAGCGGCATCCATATCCTGCTCCCATCCGTATTCTACGGTAATCGTGGCTCCTCCCACCTTGCTGCTGCTGCTGACCTCTTTTACCCCTTCCTGCCGGGCAGCCATCGATTCGATGCGTTCTACAAATTGTTTCTCGATTTCTTCCGGTGGGCGTTCGCCAGCCTGTAAATCAATATACAGAGCCGGATTTTTCAGATCCGGAAACAAGTCCGTTCCTAATCGGCTGTACGAGATGATGCCTAACAGGCATACACCCAGTGTGATCATCAAGACACTGACCGGATATTTTACTGCAAATTTTGTTATTCCCATAATAGATATTCAATTGAAAATTGAGAATTGTGAATCTGTTTTTCACTGATCGCCCGATGGCATTATTTCATCACTTTCACCTTGCTCCGATTGCGCAACCATTCATACCCCTTTATCACCACTTTATTGCCGGTTTCCAATCCTTTTTCTACTTCAATATACTTGTCATCGCTGATTCCCGTGCTGATCACCTTTTCTTCGGCATAGGTACGCTCAACGATATAGACAATTTTACCGCCTCTGCGGTTCTTGACAATCTCTTTTGGTATAGATAAAACAGAATCTTTCCGGACCGTGACAATATCAGCTTTGGCGAACATTCCGGGACGTAATTTCAAATCAGGATTATCCACAACGATATAACCGGAGAAAGTACGGGTTTCCTCATTAATTGCCGGAGATAACTGAGTCAGTTCACCTTTCAACGTATCCGATTTGATATTATAATTAGTGATATGCACCGGCTGACCGACTTTTAATTTAGTGAGGGTATTTTCCGGGAACTGAGTTTCCACATACATTTTACTGTAATCCATCACGCTTGCCACCACGCTTCCGGAAGCAACTTCTACGCCCGGAGTGAAATAAGGTAGACTAACAATCACCCCTTTAAACGGAGCTTTTACGCTCATTTTATTCAAGGTAATATAGGCATTCTCCAAAGCGAGTTTCGCATTGATATATGAATTTTCTGCATTATTCACATCCTTTTGAGTAGCTCCTCCTTTTTCAAACAATATCTTCTGACCATCCCATTCCTTCTCGGTGATTTGGATTTGTAATTTCTTACTTTCCAATTGGGCATTATTTTCATATTCCTTATTTTCCAATCGGGCGATAACAGCCCCCGATTCAATGACATCTCCCAACTGATAGGAGCGTCCGGTCTTCGGATTCTTTTGAAGATTATAAATGCCGTTCGTTTCTGATTTCAGTTCAATTGTTTTCGCCGCTTTCGCAGTTCCTGTTGTGGTAATATATTCCTCAATATTTCGGAGTTGAACGTCTTCAACCCAAACCGGGGTGGTTGTTTCTGAAGAATTATTATTTCTGTTGTTATTACAAGCGAATAACATACATCCCAAAGAAATAATTCCGGCGATCTTTAAGTAGTTGTTCATAATATCTATTTTTTTACTTGTTTGCGTATAATTTGTTTTTTACTTTAACAGGTCTACCGGTAAATAAGAGACTCCTGTTTCAAAATTCCAAAGTGTTTGAATCTTCAAATTCAGAATTTCCAATTTATAAGTAATGATAGCATTTGTATATGCCTGTTTGGCATCGGTCAACTGTTTTTGATATTGTTGCAACTCCATACCAGTCAGCGTACCGTTTCGGTATTTTTCCAGATTGATCTCATAAGTCCGTTCGGCATTTTCTATGCTTTTCTTTTTAATATTGATCTGACTGACCAAAACGGGTAGATTTCGGCAAATCTGCCGCACACTGATCAGAATTTCTTTCTTTTGTTCATCCAAGTCAATCTGATTGGATTCCAAGGATAATTCACTTGATTTCACCCGAGCTTTCTTTGCGCCCCAATCGAAAATCGGTATATTCAACGTAATGCCGATACGTTCGTTATCTGTCGGGCTGTTATACATATTATTGACTTTTTCTCCCAAAGCGTCCAATCCTACCCGCGCAGAGATGCTTCCTTTAAATTCATTATCCGCCTTTGCTTTGATAATATTAAACACCCCTTCCTCCAAGGTGATTGCTTTTTGGCGCAACTCCATCCGTTGCTCTAAAGCATATTTAACGGCATCGTTGCTATTGACTTTGATGGGGACAATATCGGTATTTGGCAACACCATCACATCTTCGTCTAATGGCATTCCCAACAGCAACTTGAAATTATCTTTTGTATTTTCAAAACCGATTTCCTGAGAATAAACCGACGATTCGCTGGTTGCCAAATTCACTTCTGCCTGATACAACTCCTCTTTCGCTACCAATCCCGCCTCCACCTTATTTTTGATAATATCATAATTTTGTTTCTGATTGGCATATTCATCCCGCGCTGTATTCAGGTCTTTTTGTTTCTGATACACATCGTAAAATTGTGAAGTGACACTCTTTTCAATATTCAACTGTTGCATCGCATAACTAATCTTGGCATTTTCTAAGGAAAATTCCAGTTCCTTCATCTGCATTTTCGTGCGATTATACGTAAACAACGGTTGCTCCAATTGCAGCGATAAATTATGATTAAAAGAAGTATTACTACCTCCGGAACTCTTGTTCGAGGCATTCTGCCACGAAAAATCATTCACCAACGAAATCGTTCCATCCGTCCATTTAATCGGTTGGCGGATCCCCAGAGAGCCCGACGAACTCATATTCTCATTGGCATACCATTTACTGTTATAACTGTCGTATTGATTATTACGGGTGTAATTAAACGGACTCACATCCAATGAAAACTGAGATTTCAGCGAAGCATTTTGGGCTTTCAGGTTCAATTGTTGCTGTTCCAGGCTAATTTTACTCTGTATCAATGCCGGACTGTGTTCAAAAGCAATACTGAGTGCTTTATCGAGAGTCAATACTTCTTGCGCTGCGCCACTCAAAACGGTGCAACCGGCTAAAAGTATGAATACTACGGTGTGTTTAAGCATATTATTTTCTATTTAAGCATTTATGCACTTCTATTTATTCATTTACGATGGTGAATTTTACGGCATCCGCGATCACATAATATCCGCTGACCTTATCTGTCAGTTGAATGCTCACCTCTCCTTGCGACAGATAAAAATTACCGATGGAAACCCAGCCGTTGTTTTCCTCCTCCAAATCCAAGGTGACTGTTTCCTTCTGTTGACCGTATAAGATCGTATAAGTCTGTTTTCTATCTGATTGTTCCCCCCTTCTTCTCATTCCCATTCCCATCCCCATCATCCTGCCGAAGGCCTGTGTCGGATTCCAAATAGAAACTTCATAATATCCGTCTTTCGGAATTTCAGCTTTCCATTCAACGCTATTGGCTCCGCTTCCTTTGTTTTTATAGACAGCTGAATGAGTCGTTTCGCCATAGCAATAATCTGCTGCCGTTAGAGTCCATTGCGAAGGCATCCGCCAAGGTTTAAAATTCTTATATTTTTCCTCCTCCTCCTTTTTGAAAAAATCTTTCAATTTATGCCGACTATTTGAAGAAAAAGTCTTGAATCCACTACTTTCATTATCAATGATGATCTCATTCGGATTTGCCTGAAATATCATCGGATCTATCGCGAAAATGCCTGATAAAGTGTCGCTTGTCTCCTTATCGACTTTTGAGAAATTGAAATTATGTGTAGTGGGCAAATTGTGAGAAATATTGGTATTTACCGTCAAATTTGCCGGACGTTCATCGTTGATAATTTTAATTTCCCAAGCGGTGTGGGCAGGTATAAGATAATTCTGACTCATTTCTCCCCTTTTGCGGTCGCCGTGTCTGCCCCAGCCTCTTCCTCCTCCTTGTATCGTTAGGGCTGTAATAATGGCATCTACATCCGAAGGATTATAGATTTTAAACTTCACCTGATAGCGGGTTATTTCGTCCATAATAATCTGATTGGCATCCGCTTCTTTGATAAAAAGCGTGGGAGAATGATCCTCCGTATACCACGTATGGATAAAATTTGTCACGTCCAGTCCGAATCGTTGCTGAATTTCATCGGTAAACACCTTTAGCGGAATATCACGAAAGCGGTAACGGTTGAAGAAATCTTCGAGAAAATCACTAAAATCTTTTGACGGAACCTGAGCGATGACATAATTCTTTAGAGCAGTACTCTTTAATTTCAATAATTCATAAAACACTGCCGGCTTGATCTTCTCATCTTTGAGAGCCGTTTCGAAATTGTGCGACTCAAGATAGAGATTCGCCCGTTGTTTATCATTAATAACACTACTCCACGGACTGAGTCCATTTTCTAAAAAAGTATTTTGCATCGTGTTGAGGACAATGTCGATCACCGGATATTCGTTAGATTGAATAAATCCGGTATATTCGAACAACATCGGAAGAATCTTATATGGATTGACAAGAGTGGATTCAAGTCCCATCTTCCACGACATTATCGTGCTTTGCGTGAAGTTACTCGATATAAAATTGTTTAGAATTTCTATTTCTATTTGTGTTTCATCAAGAGTCCCTTCATCGCCTCGTCGCCACTCAAGCATCCTCTTTCGCTCCGCCTGAAAGTCACTCTCAAGTGTCACTCCTCGTTCCGGGACAAAAACAATTTCCGGCATCACAAACTCTGTCGTCCCTTTCCAATTCCGCAGGTAACTGGCTAATTGCACAGGAGCCTCGGCGAGAATGAATTTATCAAAAGGGTAATTTCGTCCTTTTCCAATTTCTAAATCATTTTTTATATTTCGAATAATAGCGGGCAATGTATCATTGAGTTTCGTAAAATGTTTGGAGAAATAATCGTGTCCTTTGAAATAATAAATTCCATAACAAACCGAATCAACTTGTAAAGTTTTCTTTTCATAATCGGCGATCGTCAGGCTGATACCCGGTAGGGGGAAACGATTGGTAAATACGGTCTTGTTTCCTTCTTTTTGACACTTCCCCTGCGACAGGAGGGTCTGATTGCCCGCATAGTCTACGATCAGTGTAAAATCTGTAAAATTTTTCCGAATATTATAGGGAGCGGCAGGATAAACCGGTGAAACTGTCACCGGATACCACAAACATTCCGGCGTTAAGAGCGTGAACTGATCTTCCAGCCACGCATAGCGTTTGCCATAGCGGAAAAGACTTCCCGGAATTTCAATATTTAGGTATTCCTCTTTGGGAACGTCGGCGTAACAAATCGTTTCTGTGATACCCCCCTGATAAGTCATTGTTAGCGTAAGTTCTTCCCCGCTGTTCAATGCTTTGTTGACGATAACGACCTGATGATCGCGGGTAAAGGGCAGACTTTCCCCGTTCGCTTCAATGGAACTGATGGCTAACGAAGGATTCAGGTAAAAAATGAGTTGACCGAGTGGTGTCGGGAAACTATTCTTTAGTTTGACCACACTCTTCCCTTCTAAATGCTTTCCCTCCGGCTTGACCGTCAACTGATGCGTTACGATCTGAGCATTCTTTTCCCCTGCATATTTGTTAAAAGAGGTGGTATATTCATTTCGATTCGCTAAGAGTTTTTGATAATGAGAAACATAGATCCATCCTGTCCCGCAAGCGGTCAATAAAAAAATGCCCCCCAGCGTATTCACGATCACGATCTTCCACGGTTTGTGCGGCAACCGCTTCACCAGTCCGATTGTAAAACAGAGCAACCCAATACCTGCCAACAGATAGATCATCCTTTGCAGCAAAAATGGGTAGATGTCGGCGTGACCCGTTACATCTGAAAAAATAGCCGGTAGATGAACCCCGAAGAAATCAAATACTCCGAAAAGACTTTCCGTCAGATAAAAAAAGACCATCCCAACGACACCAAGCATCACCATAAAAGTCACTGCCTGATTTTTTAGTAGACACATCGCTGTAAACGACAGCCCCAATATAAAAAATAACGAAGGAATAGAAATCGTGAGCAGATAAAAGATATAAGGAAAAAAACTGAAAGGGGATTGGGCGATCAAAATATTTAAAAATGCCGTAATCAGCAAAATCATTACATTCAGCGATAGAAACACCTGCACAATACCCCACGTTTTGCCGATAATATAATCGGCGTTACTCATCGGGCGGACATAGATCACTTCGGCAGTGTCTAATTTCTTATCCCTTTTTAAGAAACTGCCGGCTAAAAAAATAACAATAATCGATTGGGCGACATTGTAGAGATAAATACAAACGAACGGCATCAGGGACGACACCGCTACACGAGACCAAATCGTACCATACGGATTGAAGATTTTTGTTTGATAAACAACTATTGTGAATGATACGCCTAACAATGCCAACGTAGCAAAGATCCGGAAAAGCCAACTTCTTTTCAGCAACTTCACTTCATAACGGGCAATCGTGTTAATATTGTGTATATCCATTTTCTTCTTTACTTAAAAAGTTCACCGCCGTTTTTCTCACTATACATATCCATCTTATCCTTCAGCAGATAATCCATAAAATACACATAAGCGTGCTCAATATTCGGGGCGATCGGTTTACCCACGAATCCTTCCGGTTCGTCCGTCACCACCTGAATCTCCCATCCGCCACCGGAAGGGATAGTGGAGATAATCGGATATTTCTCTTTGATGATCTGCAACTCCGGGTCGGTGACAAATATCTCCCACACCTTTCCTCGTGCCAATTCAATCAGATCATCCGGCGAACCTTCAAACTTTAATTCCCCCTTGTTCAGCATCGCCAATTTCTTACACGTACTCGAAATATCCCCGACAATATGTGTAGACAAAATAATAATCACATCCTTATCGCTCACTTCCGACAAAATATTCCGAAACCGGATGCGTTCCTCCGGATCCAATCCCGTTGTCGGTTCGTCTACAATAATCACTTTCGGACTCCCTATAATCGCCTGTGCAATGCCTAAACGTCTTTTCATACCTCCCGATAAACGATCTGCCCAACGGTCGCGCACCTCATACAGCCCCACCTTCCGCAACATCTCATCCACCGTTTCCGACCGTTTCCGACTCCCCCTGATGCCTGCCAACCCGGCACCGTAATCTAAAAACTCCCAGACTTTCAACTTTTCAAAAAAACGAAAATCCTGTGGCAAATAACCCAATATCGAACGAATCGCTTTCCGGTCGTGCAAAATGTCATAGTCATCAAACAAAATTGTGCCGGAGGAAGGATGCTGCAACAAGGTCATAATACGCATCAGCGACGTTTTCCCCGCACCATTGGGTCCCAATAAACCAAACATACCGGGCTCAATATTAAAATTCAGGCTATTGAGTGCTTTATGTCCATCCGGATAAATTTTTGAAAGGTCTTTAATCTTGATATTCATACTTTTATATTTCAGCCGAATAGGTCCGTTCTTATATCTGTCATTATGAGTGTGATAAAAATAATAAAAGATGTTAAGCTTACATTGTGTTTATTGCTTTTTATAAAATATTTAAACTTAGACGATCCAAAGCCCTACTTGTTACACTTTTTTTAACAACTTTACTCTTCTAAGACAAAAAACAAAGTGAAAAGTTTATTCTTTCCCCTCTATTTTTATCTTTTAAATTCATTTTCTAAGGAAAGAATGGATTCAAGAAAACACCTCTCGGATCACTTGTATGCTTTTGATATTGAAATCGACATTCAAATGAGTGGTGTAAAACAGCAAAATCACCTCCAATAAAATATTTCGAGCTTGCCGGTTCAGTTGAATATCTTTGACCTCCTCAAGCTGACAAGAACACAGCCGATGGATGATCTCTGCCGTATGAGGACCGGAAACCGAAGGCGTATGACCGTCCGCCGGATAAAAGCTGCCGTCATACACATTAAACACATACCCTTCCTGCCAAGAAGAATGATTCACCTGAAAACCCACAAACCCGCTCAACCGATAAAGAAAAAAGAGATTAAAATTCCCAACGTCTGTCTGTGTCGAATTTAGATATTCAACCGATTGAGCGATAAAATCAAATAAATTCTCATTCCTTCCCTCATTTCGGAGGAGAAGGTGAAGAATCTCTCCCCAAAGAAGGATGATATTCATTTTGAAAATGTCAAAATAGAGATGAGGCAGATTGACCACCGGAGCCGCTGTACTCAGTTTATGCAGATCGCCCTTGCTGTTTTCCAGATACTCGATCTCTGTCATCTGCATCAGGTGTACCGGATAATTCTTTCGTTTAAGAATGTTTGAAGGCATTATCAGTGAGAGATAACCTTTCTCGCGGGAATACACCCGGATGATCTTCTGTGTTTCCGAATAATGGACTGTTTTTAATATAATCGCCTTGGTCACTTCCATCTAACCCTCCTCCCTTCTGTTCATTTTCTCTGTATCATTTCATATTTTCCATTTTCAGAAATTCCACCAATTTCTGAACCGCTCTTCCACGGTGGCTGATTTCATTCTTTTCATCCATCGGCATTTCGGCAAAACTCACCGGAAACCCTGTCGGCTGAAAAATCGGATCATACCCGAATCCCGCCGTCCCGTGCTGCTCCGTCAGAATAGCTCCGTCCACCCGTCCTTCAAACAGATACTCTTTGCCCTTCAAAATCAGTGCGATCACGGTGCGGAAACAGGCCTCCCGGTTCGTCTTCCCGCTCATTTCTTCGAGCACCTTTTTCATATTATCCGCCGCATCTTTTGCCGGACCGGCATATCGGGCAGAATAAACCCCCGGACGCTTGTCCAACGCTTCAATTTCCAATCCCGTGTCATCGGCAAAACAATCAAATCCATAATGCTCTTTCACATACCGGGCTTTTTGCAAAGCATTTTCTTCCAACGTGTCGTGATCCTCCGGGATGTCGGCGTGGCATCCGATCGCTTCCAGCGACACAATTTGATGCTCACCGTCCAATAATTGAACGATTTCTTCTAATTTGTGCTTGTTATTCGTAGCAAAGACTAATTTCATATTCGATTCTTTTATATCTACACCTTTTCTTTATTTTCACCGTATCAACAGCTCTCATTCCTTTAAAGCCATTGCAGTCATTCATTGACACTCCTGAATAGACAAAAATACGATATTTAAATGAATACGATCCTAAATGAACTCTCTTTTCGTGGCTCTCGGATTATTTTTGTGAAATTCTTCTTTTCCGATATGCTACAAATTCGCTCTACTTTTGCTCCTCTAACGCTTGCTCAAATTCCGGTTAAAGTCGGATCAAATTCGCATCAAAGTCATATCAAATTCGCTCATCAATGAATTTAATCCGAATTTCTTCTGACATTATTTTGATAAAACTCTTGTTTTAAGCAAAGAATAGTTGGAAGGAATCGTTAAGGGATAGGAAGGATCTGTTTTAGTTCCGTAGCAGGTGGCATAGACCAAAAATATGTTTGAAACGCTATTTGTATCCTATAAAATTTATTACATTTGAATGACGATAGGGGAAGAGATATTCAAATCGTATTTGAAGAATGAAATACAAAGTTGATAAAAGATGGCACAGAATAATAAGATAGAGATTGAAGGGATTAGCATTGTTCTCTTGCAAAAAGGGAAGGAAGATTATATATCGCTTACTGATATGGCGAGGTATAAAGATATAGAGCGTACAAATTATATTATCCAAAATTGGATAAGGACACGCTATACAATTGAATTTATTGGATTGTGGGAGAAATTGTATAATCCTAATTTTAAAAGCATCGAATTCGATGCTTTTAGAAATCAGGCAGGATTAAATAGTTTTGTTCTTACACCCCAACGATGGATAGAAACAACAAATGCTATTGGTATAATTTCAAAATCGGGAAGATATGGAGGGACTTTTGCTCATAAAGATATTGCTTTTGAATTTGGGTCGTGGTTGAGTGCTGATTTTAAATTGTATTTGATTAAAGAATATCAACGCCTTAAAGAAGATGAGCAAAAACAAATTGGTTGGTCGGCTAAGCGTGAATTGGCAAAAATTAATTATCACATTCATACGGATGCGATCAGGCAAAATCTTATACCTGCCGAACTATCAGTGGCTCAGACTTCGATGATTTATGCGAATGAAGCGGATGTATTAAATGTGGCTCTGTATGGAATAACTGCTAAACAGTGGAGAGATGTAAATCCTGATTTGAAAGGTAATATCCGAGATTATTCAACCATCAACGAGTTGATATGTTTATCGAATATGGAAAATATAAATGCCGTACTCATCAATGACGGAATGATTCAAAAAGATCGTCTTGTACGTCTGAATAAAATAGCTATCCAACAAATGCAGGTACTTTGTGGGGTGGAAAACAGAAAAGTACTGAAATAATCAAGCGATCAAAAAAAGGAAAGAAGGTGTTTAATGGGACGGGACGTTTTTTTTGTCATTTTTTGTAACTACTTTTGGCACAATTGCTGAAACAGAGAATTGAAATAAACAGATGCAAAAGGGAGTGGTTATAAAATCAACAGGTAGTTGGTATGCTGTTCGTCTGGAATCGGGCGAGCAGGTGGCAGCTCGTATTAGAGGGAAATTTCGAATGGAGGGAATCCGGACGACCAATCCGGTGGCAGTAGGCGATGTGGTGCGGGTGGAAGAGGAAAAGGAGGAATATGTGATCACGGATATTGAGAAACGTCGGAATTATATGATCCGAAAATCGACCAATTTGTCAAAAGAGTCGCATATCATTGCTTCGAATGTTGATTTGGCTTTGTTGGTGATTACGGTGAATCATCCGGCTACCCCTACGGTGTTTATTGATCGTTTTCTGGCTACCGCCGAGGCGTATACGATTCCGGCGGTGTTGGTGTTTAATAAAACGGATCTTTACGATGAGGAGGATTTGGCTTTGCAGGGGGGCTTGATGATGATTTACAGAAAGATTGGATATGCTTGTTATGCGGCATCGGCGGTGACAGGGGAGAATGTGGAGGAGATAAAAGAGTTGCTTCGGGATAAAACCACGCTTCTTTCCGGAATGTCGGGAGTGGGGAAATCTTCTTTGATTAATCGGATTGAGCCGGGATTGGGATTGAAGACTGCCACTATTTCGGATGCTCACGATTCGGGGAAGCATACAACGACTTTTGCCGAGATGTTTCCGCTGAGAGGAGGAGGTTATATTGTGGACACTCCGGGTCTTCGCAGTTTCGGGACAATAGATATGAAAAAAGAAGAATTGTCGCATTTTTTCCCGGAAATTTTTGCCAAGTCGGAAGAATGTCGCTTTTATAATTGTACGCATACGCACGAACCGGGTTGCGCTGTGGTGGAGGCGGTGGAAAAAGAGGAGATCAGTGAGAGCCGTTATGCGAGTTATTTAAGTATGATGGAAGATGAAGAGGATAAATATAGAAAATAGGTTCTACTTGAAACCAGACATCTGGGTAGAAATCACTAAGATAGAAAAAAATAGAAGATGTTGGCGTGGATTGTATTTTTTTTGTACATTTGTCCCCGTTTTACTTCAAGGATTGTGGATAGATTAAAAGAATACAAAATAGCGTTCAGAGGCTTAGGAGAAGGAAGACATTCTTTTGATTTTGTGCTCGATGAGGCGTTCTTCGATTGCTTTGAGGCAACGAAAGGAACACTGGGAAAGGTTGATGCAGAGGTGGTACTGGTAAAAAGTGTGCTTTTGATGGAAGTGAAAATGAAAATCAAAGGGACGGTGAAGGCAACGTGCGATCGGTGTTTGGGAGTAATAGAGTTGCCGGTGGAGGGAGAGATGAACCTGTATGTAAAGCAGAGCGGGAGGGAAGAAGGGAATGAGGATGATTTTATTATCATCGCCCCGGAGGATGATTTCATAGATTTAAGTCCGTATCTTTATGAAACCTATCTGTTGCATTATCCGATGAGGGTGGTGCATCCTGACGGAGAATGTGATGAGGAAATGGAGCAAGTGCTTGATGAGTATGTAATAGACGAAGATACAAAGCCGACAGATCCGAGATGGAACGAGCTGAGAAAATTAATTAATAACTAAATAAATAATAAAGAAATGGCACATCCGAAACATCGAACCTCAAAACAGAGAAGAAATAAGAGAAGAACTCACGATGCAATTACGGCAACGACTATTGCAAAATGTTCTAACTGTGGTGCTACTGTTCAGTATCATACAGTATGTCCTGAATGCGGATATTACAGAGGGAAGTTGGCTATTGAAAAAGCAGTAGTTGCATAACCTTGACGCAAAAAGGATTGTTTTAGAATCATATACAATCAGCCTCCTGTCGATCAGGGGGCTATGGTTGTTTATATAGTGTGTATCAGTTATCCTTGGTGGGATGGAGGATACAGTTGATTTAAACTTATTGCTATGCAGATGAATAAGCCCAAAGCTATGATAACCGGAGTGGGGGTATATTATCCCGATTATATCCTCAATAATGAGGAATTAAGCCGGATGGTAGATACTTCAGATGAATGGATAATGACCAGAGTCGGTATCAAAGAAAGGCATATATTGAAAGATCCGACGAAAGGCAGTGCCTATTTGGGGGCGAAAGCGGTTGAAAATCTACTGGAAAAGACAGGGACACGACCGGAAGAGATTGATTTAATAATTTGTGCGACGGTAACACCGGATATGCATTTTCCTGCAAATGCACAAATTATCTCCGATTTGGTGGGAATAAAGAATGCATTTGGTTTTGACCTGAATGCGGGCTGTTCGGGATTTGTTTTCGGATTAGTGACTGCTGCTCAATTTGTAGAGAACGGACGTTATAAGAAAGTGATCTTTGTCGGCGCGGAGAAGATGTCGGTGATTACGGATTATACGGATCGCAAAACTTGTCCTTTGTTTGGAGATGCTTCGGGAGCCGTGTTGTTGGAGCCTACGTATGATGAGGTGGGCGTGATGGATCATATTTTGCGTTCGGATGGGATGGGACGCAGTCATTTATATATGAAATCCGGAGGTTCGTTAAATCCGCCTTCCATAGAAACGGTGACGAATCGGGAGCATTTCATCTATCAGGATGGACAGTTTGTGTTTAAACACGCTGTGACGAAAATGGCAGATACAGCTGTTGAGATTATGGAAAAGAATCATTTGACGGCGGATGATGTTGCTTGGTTAGTGCCACATCAGGCTAATCTACGAATTATTGCTGCAACGGGCGACCGTATGGGGCTTGATCCGTCAAAGGTGATGATAAATATTCAAAAATACGGAAATACAACTTCGGCAACGATCCCCTTGTGTTTGAACGAATGGGAAGATCGCTTGCATAAAGGTGATAACTTAGTACTGGCAGCTTTTGGTGCCGGATTTACGTGGGGAGCTATTTATTTGAAGTGGGCGTATGATACGAAAAAATAAAAGATTTGAATTTTATAAAAAAAGCCGCTAATGCGGCTTTTTTATTTCAATTACTTGTTATATCTTCGGTCGGAATTTTATATTTATGGATCAGGATTATTTTGACATAGATTATGAGGGAAACCTGATTCTGACAGATGCCAGAATAGAGGGAAATTTGAAGTCGGATAAAAGTATTTGTCTGAATGGAATGATTCAGGGGAATGTGCATAGTGCGAAATTAGTTATCGTAAATAAGAATGCTGTTATCGACGGAGATGTTGAATGCGATGAACTGTATCTCAATGGCAAGATTACGGGTTGCGTATGCGTTGCGCGTAAGACGGTTATGGGTGACAGTGCTGAAATTAAGGGAGGTTTGTGTACGACTTGTCTTGAAATAGCTCCCGGTGCTAAAATCGGGAGAGGATTAAAATTAAATAATGCGTCTAAATAAACAAAGGTGATTATTATGAGCAAAGAGAATTCGGCAAATGCCGTTAATTTGTTGTGCGAAGGTACAGTGATTGTTGGTGATATAAAAACTAAAAGTGACATCCGGATTGATGGTATCATAAAGGGAAAGATTATTACTTCGGGCAGATTGGTAATGGGAAGTTCGGCTAAAATAGAAGGTGATATTGACTGTGCAAATGTAGATAATCAGGGAGTTGTGATTGGGAATATTGTGGCTACTGGGGCTGTTTCTTTAAAATCACCGGCTAAGGTGGTAGGAAATATTTTGGCAGCTGTCATTTCGATAGAACCGGGAGTGGTATTTAACGGCAATTGTCAGATGTTGAAAAAAGAAAATCGTGAGCCGGAAACAACAAAGGAATAGAGAGTTGAAGATGGGGATGTGTCGTTGGGGCGATCCTGTTTATGAATAGATAAGCGGTTGAATGATGAATGTATTGATTTTAATTCCGGCGCGTT
>JAVXFZ010000001.1:48905-72422 GCA_036657595.1 Odoribacter sp.
TATGAATAGATAAGCGGTTGAATGATGAATGTATTGATTTTAATTCCGGCGCGTTATGCTTCTACTCGATTTCCGGGAAAGCCTTTGGCTGAGATAGGCGGAAAGCCGATGATTCAGCAGGTGGTAGAAAAAGCTTCTCAGGTGACAGACAATGTATATGTGGCGACGGACGATGTTCGGATTTACGAGCGAGTGCGGGCATTTGGTGCGCAGGCGGTGATGACCTCGACGGAGCATAGAAGCGGGACAGATCGCTGTTATGAAGCTTATACGCATATTCGGGAGCAGCGGGGAGAAGGATATGATGTGGTGGTCAATATACAAGGGGATGAACCTTTTATTTTGCCGGAACAGGTGAGGGCTTTGATTTCTTGTTTTGAAGATCCCGAAATACAGATTGCGACGTTAGCGAAACAGTTTGAGCCGGATGCGGATATTTTTGACCCCAATAAAGTGAAAGTCGTTTGTTCTGCTAAGCAGACTGCTTTGTATTTTTCTCGGTCGGCGATTCCTTTTTGCCGGGGAATAGAGCAGAAGGGATGGATTTCAGCAGTGCCGTTTTATAAGCACGTCGGAATGTATGCTTACCGTCCGGAAGTGTTAAGGGCGATTACTTCTTTATCGCAGGGGATACTGGAGAAAGCAGAGTCGCTGGAGCAGTTGAGGTGGTTGGAAAACGGATATAAAATAGCAGTTCGGCTGACCGAACACGAATCTATCGGTATAGATACGCCGGAGGATTTGAAAAGAGCAAATGAGCTGTACGTTTAATCATTTTTCTGTTTATTTGTTTAACCGTTTCAGTCAGGTGAGTAAACGATTAAACAAATAAACAATGAAACAGATCAGATGGTCATAATGTCTTTTTCTTTTGTAGCGAGAATATCGTCTGCTTTTTTATTATAGCTGTCTGTCATTTTCTGCACTTCGGCTTCTGCGTCTTTAGCTACGTCTTCCGGAAGTCCGTCTTTGGTCATTTTCTTAAATTCATCAATGGCATCGCGCCGAGCATTGCGAATACTTACTTTTGCCGTTTCTCCCACTCCTTTGGATTGTTTCACCAAATCTCGTCTTCTTTCTTCGGTAAGCGCCGGCACGTTGATGCGTACCACTTCTCCATTATTGTCCGGATTGAAGCCTAAATTGGCATTCATAATTGCTTTTTGAATGGGAGCTAACATTGTTCTTTCCCAAGGTTGCACCGCGATGGTTCGTGGATCCGGTACGGTGATGTTGGCAATTTGTGACAATGGAGTGGGCGTTCCGTAGTAATCTACTAAAACATCATTCAGGATTTTGGGATTTGCTCGTCCGGCTCTGATTTTTGCCAGTTCATTTTCTAAATGGGCGAGTGCATTCTGCATTTGTTCTTTCGCCTCGTCCATAAACATTTTTACTTCCTCGTTCATATTTTTGTTTTAATTAAGTCCATTGACTTATACATTTTATAGGGTGTTTATTTTTTTGTAAGTCACTCGAAATAAGTTACTTTAACTCTCAATGTGTTACAATTATTATTTAATGTTATTTATTATATAAACAGCCAAACAAAGATATGAAAAAATCTAAATATTTCAGCATATCGTTTCCGGATCATCATTTTTGTGATGGCGGAGTGGGAATGTCTATTCTCCTGATCTTATAATGGATAGCTGTGATAAAAAGATTCATAAGAGGAGAAATTAAATTAAAAAAACAATAGGGGAGATAGTCTATCGTGGCAACTCCCAAGACACGGGATTGGGTTGCACCGCAGGTGTTCCAAGGAATCAATACAGAGGTTACGGTGGCTGAGTCTTCGAGGGCGCGGCTAAGAACTTCCGGTTTGAGACCGCGTTGACGATACATTTTTTGCATCATTTTACCGGGGACAACAATGGAGAGATATTGATCGCAGGCGGTGATGTTAAAGAAAATGCAAGTGAGTAGGGTGGTCGCCACCAAAGAGGTGTTGTTGTAGATGAATGTCATAAATGCTTCACCGACTCGTTTTAAAGAACCGCTGGCTTCCATCACTCCACCGAAAGTCAATGCTGCTATAATTAACCAGACGGTATCTAACATACCTTCCATCCCTCCGGTAGAGAGCAATTCGTCAACCTGTTTAACTCCGGTGGTTAGCTCCATTTTTCCGCCTGCCGCTTGAAGAAGTAGTTGGTATTTATTGTTGAATAAATCTTTAGTAATCATTTGGTTTAATAAGTCGTTTTGAAATAGAAGAGCAAAAACAGCTCCCAGTGTGACACCTGCGATCATCGCCGGAATGGGAGGTACTTTTTTGATGATGATCAAGATCAAAAGTACGGGAACGAGTAAGAGTGCGGGTGAAATACGAAAGGTTTGTCCGATGCTTTCTTTCAGAAATTGTGTATCGGTGGTTCCGTCTGTTTGGGTATGGAAAATTCCGATGCCCCCGAATAGGATCAGTGTTAGGAGTAAGGTCGGTAAAGTGGTGTAGACCATATAGCGGATGTGAGTGAAAAGATCTGTTCCGGCAATAGCGGGAGCAAGGTTGGTTGTATCGGATAAAGGCGACATTTTGTCGCCGAAATAAGCACCTGAAATGACCGCTCCTGCCACTAATCCTTGATTTAATCCGAAAGCATTGCCTACACCGATGATGGCAACTCCGACGGTTGCGATGGTTGACCAAGAACTGCCTGTCGCTAAGGATACAAGAGCGCAAAGTAGGACCGAGGCGACTAAGAAATAAGAAGGATGCATAATGTCAAGTCCGTAGTAAATCATAGCGGGAATCACTCCACTGATCATCCACGTGCCGCCTAAGGCACCGATGAGTAAGAGGATGAGGATGGCGGGCATTGCAGAATGGATTGTATGTAAGATTTTCTCTTCGATTTTCCGCCAAGGAACCCGATTGACATTTGCCATCAGTCCGCAGACGGTGGCAGCAATAGATAAGGCTATTTGGTTGGAACCTCCCAATGGATCGTCGAAATAGCTGACATTGAAAACCAACAGGACAATTAAAATAACCAGTGGAAGGATGGCTTGTAAAAAAGAAGGATGTCGGGATTCGGTTGTCATAGTTTGTGCGGATCGGTTTATAGGCTTATACTGATATATGAGTTGCTTCGTTTTCATTATTGCCTTTTTTGTTTTTTGTTTAAGTTTTGCACACTGGTTAGAGAGGTGTTTGTGGGAGAAAGCGATTTTTTAATTTCCGATTTAAATCATACCTTTGTACCTTCTTATCTAAACGGTTTTTGGCTGTTTAGGCATTTAGAAGATTTAGATATGACAAGAAAAGATTTTGAGGTAATGGCTCCTGTCGGGTCGTATGAATCCTTGTATGCAGCTTTGCAAGGTGGTGCGGATTCTGTTTATTTTGGAGTGGAAGGATTGAATATGCGTGCCCGTTCGTCGGCTAATTTCACGCTGGACGATTTAAAGAATATTGTATCGGTTTGTGCGGAGAAAGGAGTGAAGACTTATTTGACGGTGAATACTGTTATTTATAATAATGAGCTCGATAAAATGCGGCGTGTCATTGATTGTGCGGGAGAAGCAGGGATTACCGCTATTATTGCATCTGATTTGGCGGCTATTTTGTATGCGCGGGAAGTGGGAGTTGAGGTACATATCAGTACACAGTGTAATGTGACGAATTTTGAGGTGGTGCGTTTTTTTGCGCAATATGCCGATGTGGTGGTGTTGGCTCGTGAAGTAGTCTTGGAGCAGGTGAAGGAAATTCATCGACAAATTATAGAAAACGATCTGCGGGGTCCGAAGGGAGAATTGATCAAGATTGAGATGTTTGCCCACGGAGCTCTTTGTATGGCTGTTTCCGGGAAATGTTATCTGAGTTTGCACGAGAAGAATGCTTCGGCGAATCGGGGGGCTTGCAATCAGATTTGCCGGCGTGCTTATACGGTGAGAGATCGAGATAATGAAATAGAACTGGACGTTGAGAATGAATATATTATGTCGCCGAAAGATCTTTGTACAGTGGGATTTCTGAACAAGATGATTGATGCCGGAGTGCGAGTATTTAAGATAGAGGGGCGTGCCCGATCGGCGGAATATGTTCGCACGGTTTGTGAATGTTATAATGAAGCGGTATTTGCTTATTTGGAGGATAGTTATTCTGCCGATAAGATCAGAAGTTGGAAAGGACGTCTTGCGACGGTTTTCAATCGGGGCTTTTGGGATGGTTATTATTTGGGACAACGTTTGGGAGAGTGGAGCGAAGTATATGGGTCGAAAGCGACTAAAAAGAAAATGCTGATCGGTAAGGTGACGAATTATTTTACCAATTTGTTGGTCGGTGAATTTAAGCTCGAATCGTACGATTTGCAAGTAGGGGACGAAATTTTGATACAGGGTCCGACAACAGGAACGATTCAGATGGAGGTGTCGGAAATGCGAGTCGATTTACAGCCTGTCAAGCGGGTGGAGAAAGGAGTTTTGTTTTCAATTCAGGTGTCGGAAAAATTACGCCGGGGAGATAAGCTCTATAAATGGGTGGATGCGACTCCTGAGTTGATGCAATAAATCGGGTGACCGGAATAGGAAAGTGACTTCAGAGATGAGGTGTTGGCATAAAAATTGTTAAAAGGATTTATTGACTTTATTGACTGATGAGTTTTTCTCGTAGATGATTAGAAATAAGACGTTTAAAATTTAGAGGTATTGAAGTTATTTTTTGAAGTTATTTAAATAAGCAAGTAGATGAAGAAATTGTTTTTATATCTGTCATTGTCTTTCCTTTTGGTTTCTTGTATTCAAAATGAAGCATTGAATACGGAAGCGGATATTGAATCTTGTACGGTGTTGAATGAGGAAGGGAAAGCAGATCCCCATATAAAGGGGAATGTTCTTGTAAATAATACACAAATAATCGCACAGGCTAATCCTAAGATTAATTTGGCAAGTTTAGCTTTACACGTGAAGTTGACAGAGGGCGCGACAATATCACCGAATCCGAGAGAGCTTAGAGATTATTCTTGGGCACAGCATTTTGTGGTGACCTCACAGGATGGTGTGTGGAATAAGAAATATACGGTGATGATTGATACTTTTGAGATGCCGACGAATTATGATTTTGAGTTTTTTGAATTAAATGCAGCTCATCAGTATCAGGTTTTTTATGAAAAAGTGTATGTAAAAAAGATCATTATGGAATCCGATAAGGATACGGTTAAGATTGATACATTTTTCAAGCAGTATATTTGGGCTTCCGGTAATTCCGGCTATGCTTTGACCGGAGTTGGTAAAACGCCTGAGGATTATCCGACTGTTTCTTTGAAGAGTGAAAAGGGGCGAGGGATTAAATTGGAAACAAAGAGTACGGGAGGTTTTGGCGAGATGGCTAAGATGCCGATTGCTGCCGGGAATTTGTTTTTAGGTGTTTTTGATGTGTCGAATGCGATGTTGGAAGCTCGTAAGGCAACTCTTTTTGGATTGCCATTTGGTAGGAAACCGCTTTCTTTTACAGGACGTTATAAATTTAAAAGGGGAGCGGTATTAACGGATATAGGAAACAATGGAAAGCCGGTGCCTGTGGCAGGAGAGGATGTATGTGATATTTATGCTATTTTATACGAGTCTGCCGGATTGGATAAAAATGCGTTGAATGGAGATAATGTGTTGAACAATGACCATATCATAGCGATGGCAAGATTGAAGCGTCCTACCGTGTATGCTCCTGAAACGGATATGACGAAAATATCTTATGAAAACTTTGACATACAGTTTGATTATGATTCTTATAAGAACAAGAGATCGTTTGATGGGAATAAATCAAGAAATTATGAATATAATTTGGCAATAGTCTTTACGTCAAGTGTGGATGGTGCTTATTTTAAGGGGGCTGTTGGCAGTACGCTTTATGTGGATGAGGTGAAAGTGGTTTGTGAATAGAAAGAGATACTCAAATAGAAAAAGATATGAAAAAGATGATGAAAAGTATATGTTTGCTTTTGTTTCTGTTTGCAGTGAATATTGCTTCGGCAGAAGAGAATAAATCAAGTGGTTTGATCTGGTCGAAGCTTCGGGGATTGGAGTATAGAATAAAAGCCGGTTTTAATATAGGAGGTACTTCGCCTCTTCCTTTACCTGCTGAAATTCGGGAGATAAAAAGTTATCGTCCCGGAATGCAGATAGCCATAGAAGGGGATGTTATTAAGTGGGTAGATAAGACAAAATGGGGTTTTTTATTTGGTATCCGTTTGGAAAATAAAGGAATGAAAACGGATGCCCGAGTGAAAAATTATCACATTGTGATGGATTCTTATGATCCTGTTCATCCGGGACACATGGAAGGAGCTTGGACAGGTTATGTGAAGACGAATGTCAAAAATTCGTATGTAACTTTCCCGCTTCAGGCTATTTATAAGGTGTCGAAACGTTGGGATGTTAAAGTGGGACCCTATGTATCTATTTTGACTAATGGTGATTTTTCAGGTATAGCTTATGATGGTTATATCCGGAATGGTGATCCCACCGGTGACAAAGCGGAGGTCAGTGAGGCTTCTTATGATTTTTCGGATAATCTTCGTACTTTTCAATGGGGAGTGGATGCCGGTGGAGAATGGAAAGCTTATAAGCACCTGAGTGTTTATGCTGATTTAACGTGGGGTTTAAATTCTATTTTTGAAAAAGATTTTGAAAGTATCAGTTTCAATATGTATAATGTATACCTGAATTTTGGTTTCGGGTATGTGTTTTAAGAACAGAGTTCAGAGTCTTCAATGTGAAAGATGGAAATGTCTAAAGAACCATCCTCTCAGTGATAGGATGCCGATTTTTATTAATTGAGGATAGCTTTTTTCCAATTCGTGGCTTACCATCAGCGGCCATTTCCAATTGTTGTAGCTGATTTGTACTAATCCCGTGAGGCAGATCACTCCGGTGATTCCCCATTGTGTGAATGATAGGGAGAGCAGGGATAGAATGCCAATAGAGAACCCGGAAACAAGGGATGCTTTGAGGTAGGGAACTTCGTTGCGGGTGGTGATGAGTGTCGCTGCCATTCCGTGGTTGGATTCCAAGAATTGTGTGATTAATAAGATGGAAAGAGGTAATAGAGGAATTAATAGTGTTTTGCTGTGAAGAAATTCCAGTATCCAATTTCCGGAGATTAGAATAACGAGGGCACCGCTGATGTAGAGTAGGTAATAAACTAAAATGCTTTCTCCAAAAATCCGCCTGATTTCCATCATATTGTGATCAATTCGGTCTTTGTAAATTTCCGGTAAATGTGTGGACAAATATAGTGGAGAGATACCTGATAGAATCGTGATGATATTAAGTGTTAAACCATAACTACCGACGGTTTCAAGGGGTAAGAACATAGATATAAATAAGAGGTTGCCTTTTTGTACAAAATATCCACCTAAATTGCTTATCCCAACTTTTTTAGCATTAAACCAGATGATGGGTAATAATTTTTGACTTGTTGCTAAGGTCGTTTGAAGAATTTTTTTCAATTCTTTTGTGTAGAAAAAACGGACGGCTAAAATACGATTGATTATAATGGAACATAGATTGGCACAGGCAACAGCAATTAGTCCGTAGCCTAAAAGTAGTCCGGTGGCAGCCAAAATGAGAGAAATAGCGCGGGTGATGATGATGAGTTGATTGTTCTTTTTAACAAGTCCTTTTCCGGTTAAAAGTGCATTGTAGTAGGAATAATAGAAATTGAATACCGTAGAAATCATATAGATGATCCAAGCGAGCATTACCTCTGGATGGGCAGGTATATGGTGCGTTCTGTTGTTGATGTACCAACTTCCAAGGGTTAATAGTATTAGGATGATACCGAATGAAATGATCCGATAGAAACGTTTCATTTCTGTAATTAGATTTTTTAATAGCGGGTAATTTGGAGTAGTCAGGCGGATGGTTTTTTCATCTAAACCTTCTGCTTGAATTTGAGTGGCACCACTGAATATGTAAGAAACATTCCGAGTGAAGGTCGGTTGAAAACCAAAGTCCAGCATTTGAACTAATCCGGAAATGGTTAAAAATATATACCAAACGCCGATCAGTTCAGGGGAAAGCAGTCTAAGTATCAATGGTAATAAGATGATCCCTGATCCGATATTAAAGAATTGGGCAGTGTATCCCCATAGAACATCTTTTTTGGTGATTTTAATTTCCATAATGATCAATAGATCTAATTGAGTTATTCTATGTTTGATAAACAGAGATGCAAACTTTTCAAATGGACTTCAGTCCATTCACTAACAAAATATTACGTCTCGATTTCGTAGCCTATTTAAGGTAGCCTATTTGTGCCATTAGAATAGGTTTATAATTTTTTGTGCGTTATTAAATATTTACGCCGAATATCCCAAGAAACGATCCCCATTAATAATACAATCAATACGATGGAGCAGATGCGTGAAATCATTGCTCCCTGTTGATAGGATGCCGGTTCAAATGTGAACGTCACGGTGTGTTCTCCTGTCGGTATAATTGCTGCTCGCAGGATGTAATTTGCTCGGAGTAATTCTGCCGGTTTTCCGTCTATATTGATTTGCCATCCTTTGGGATAATATATTTCACTGAAAACAGCTAATTGCTCGTTTGTTGTATTTGTCTTGTATTCTAATTTATTCGGAGCGTATGAAATGAATTGAATTTGTGCATTTGAATCCGGATGAAAGATTTTTCCTTCTACTTGTGCAGCAAAATCTTTACCGATGATAGCTGTTTGTTCCGGATGAATGTTTTTCAAAGCAATGAGTTCTTCATCCGGGTTGTTGACGATTTTATAATCTTGTACGAACCAAGCATTTCCCAATGCTGATGGGTTGATAATCGGTGGATTATTCGGAGCAACAATGATGTATTTGGCATTTAGCATATTCAAAACAGATTGGTGGCGTAGACTGGAATCGACGGTTGTCCGCGTAGCCCCTTGTTGTAAGTCTTTTGCAAAAGCTTGTATTTCAGGTGCGATATGGTAATCAATCATATCCTGATACCGTTGTAGTTTTGCGGCACTATAGCCTCCGATTGTTTTGTGGAAATAGCTGATGTGTGAATCATTGAATGTATTTACAGAAAGGTCGAGTACACGGTAATGTGGGTCGCGATCTTTCAATATCTCTTGGTCTACGGGGCGTAATACGAAATTGTTATTAAATTCCCGGGGTGTAACAAAATGGTCGTTATTTAGGTAACGTTTATCAACCGACCACATATCGAGTAGGAGTAATACTCCCAGTCCGATAAGAGTGAATCGGAAGGATATTTTTTTTATATATCCTGCCCATACGATGGCAGCACTGAGTAATATAAAGAACAATGAGCGGAGAGCATCGTTGCGCAATAGGCTTTCTCGATCTGCCGGTAGTGATTGTTGCAGCCAATCCGGATATTGCTGGTCGGCAGGGGAGGTGAAACTTCCTGCCAGTCCGGGTATCAGTACGAAGAGAAGACAAAATCCGGCACTGATGCCTAATGCGATTTTAAATGCCCGTATGATTGTTTTTTTGTCAAATGCTCCATTGAATATTTTGTTCAGGGTGTAAAAGCCCAATAAAGGAACAGTCATTTGAAGAACCGTGAGGATCATTGAGGGAACCCTGAATTTATTATAAAGAGGTACGTAATCAAAGAAGAATGCGGATAACCACATAAAATGATTGCCCCAACTAAGAAGTACGGCTAATAATGAAATTCCGGCAATCCACCATTTCGTGACACCTTTGATTAATATCAGACCTAAAATAAACAGGAATACACAGATTGCACCCATATACATTGGACCTGCCGTGAATGGCTGCGGTCCCCAATATGTCGGCATTTGTTTGATCATTTCTTCTGCGTTGGGGGCACCACCTTGTTTTAGGGTCTGATAGGTTTGTGATTTTTTGCTGAGTTCTCCTCCGGAAGCTCCTCCATTGAAATTAGGAATCAGTAGATTGGGGGTTTCTTCGATGCCATAACTCCAAGCAGTGGCATATCCTTTGTCCAATCCTGTCTTTGTTTGACTTCCATTGCCTTGTGCCATTTGTAATTCTGATCCACCGCGCATCGTGTATTGGCTATATTCCCACGTTGGCCATAAATGATTTACATTTGTTCCGGCAGCCAAAAGAGTGACAACAAGAATAAAACAAGAGGTTTTCAAAAAACGGGCGATTGTTTTATTTTTTAAGGATAAAACGAGTTGGGCAATACCGTAGGCGAAGGCTATCATCCCCGTGTAAAAAGTAATTTGAGGATGGTTTGCCATAATTTCAAATGATAGTGCAAATCCGAATAAGACGGCTCCTAAGAGTGCTTTTTTCCGGTAAGCATAGATTAATGCTGCTAAAACCAAGGGCATTAGTGCGATGGCTACCATTTTTGCATTGTGTCCCACTTGTAATATCTGAAAGTTGTAAGCACAAAGTCCAAAAGCTAAGGCTCCGATGGTGGCAAGCCATACGTTTACTCCCATTGCGAGCATCAGTAGAAAAAAACTCACCAATGCAAGGATCAGGTAAGAGGCGGGTCGGGGTCCCAGAAATATTTGATTGTAGATTTGTTGTAAGTAATTCCCTTTGTATGTCGTAGAAATCATCGTGGAGGGCATCCCGCTGAACATAGAATTTGTCCACAAAGGTTCTTCTCCTGTTTTTTGTCTGTAATCGTTAATTTCTTTTGATGCGCCGACATAGGATGAAATGTCCGATTGATTGATGATTTTTCCTTCCAGTACAGCCGGAAAGTAGATGTAGGACAGTGTTATAAATATAATAAATGCTGTAATGTATGGAATTGCTTGTTTTAGATAGCTATTTTTCATAGATAGAAATGTCTTAATAATTCAAGAAGCAAAAGTATAAAATATAATTATGAAACATAAGTTCATAGGCTTATTTATTGCTTGGGTAAGTTTCTTGAAACAAGGTATTTTATTAATAAAATCGTCTGTTATGAGGTTTTAGAAAACGAGGTAATGCGAATTTGAAATTCCATCGTTTTGCTAAATAATCGTTTATATCTACAAATAAGCAGAACAATGCTTGTGTGATGGATAGTCTGATGCCTTTAGCAGACTGATTGGAAGAGCTATTTTCTTTTTTGCTCCATTTGCAGACAAATTGAAAAATATGACCATCTCTCCGTCGAATAAGCGGGTAAATTAAAGATATGTTTTGTATGTAAAATTCTTGTGGTTCGATGGAACTAGGACGTTTGAAAATGCTTTTTTCTTCTACACAATGGAGCCCTTTTTCGTTGAATATTCGATTCATTTCCTCTCTGGTGAAGAAGTGAATATGTGTATTATCTAATAATCCAAAGTCGGTATATTGAAATTTGCCGTGGCGCAGGCTCATAATAATTGCATTGTGGCTTATATTCGGGATAGAAGAGATGATAAAACCATCGGGAGAGAGAATTTTTATTGCTTTTTCTATGGCAAGATCCGGTTTTTTTAGATGTTCAAGTACATCTCCGAAGAGAATGTAATCAAATGTACCCGTTATTTCCTTTTCCCATTCTCCTTCATCAATATTCGAAATGATCATCTTTTCAGCATATAAAGCTGCCATTTTTGCCATTTCTGGAATTAATTCAATGCAAGTCACTTTACATTTTAATTCCTCTTTTAAATATTTAGTCATATGACCACATCCCGGACCGAATTCAAGCACAGATGAATGGGGAGGAATTTGAGTCAAAAAATATCCCAATGAAAGATTTTCTATGGGTAATGTTAAGTGATATATTTTAGGCATAATGTGTTGTGTATAATATTATAATTTTAAAAGTAATAAAAGAAGACTTTTCTTTATTCTTAAGCTTTTGAGAACACGCCATGATAATGGGAAATCTTTTATCACTGTTTTTATTGTTTCATTTTTTTTGATTAATTTAATTTGTTGGATAGTAGAAATGACTGATTGGTATTTTAATTCGTTTAGGATGGATTTATGTAGAAAGAATAGGACGGAATGGTTGTAATGCAAGATATAACACGGCATTGTTCCTTGTTGGTATAATAAAACATATACTTTCTCTAAGAAAGAGAGAATCCTGGGTGTTGAGAAATATTCATAATCATTTAAACTACTGGTTGCGTAATTGTTATGATAATAATAGGTGTCTGGAATTTCTGCAAAAGATTGACAATGAGATAGAACATTGATTAAAAAATAAAGATCTTCAGGTGAAAGTTGTCTGTTATCTGAAAATACAATACAATGACGAATCAGAAATTCTCGGTTAAACATATAATGCCACAAAGCTCCGATGCGAGTAAATGGTATCCATTCGGGCTCTTTATAAAAATTTCCGATAAGATGGGATAAAATATCTTTTTTTAGCTCGTTCCCTTGATGTACGGATGGAAATGGAGGTCGTTTGTATTGTTTCCCATTTTCGATAATCATATAGCTTCCGCAAATAACTTCCGTATGGGTCTCTTCTCCTTTTAGATATAATCTTTCTAACATATCTGGATCTCTCCAGTCGTCGTGGTCAGAGAATATGACGTATTTACCGGTAGCAACTTTTAATCCCTCGTTTCGGGAAAGACCGATATGTAGATTGGTTGTATTCCGAATGAGTTTAATGCGTACATCTTTTTGTGCAAAACTCTCAGCAATCCGATCACTCCCGTCGGTTGGACAATCCAAAACAAGAATGATTTCTATGTTCGTTAATGTTTGTTGTATCAGAGAATCAAGGCAACGATGAAGATAACTTCCTGCATTATACACGGGAACAATAACACTGACTTGCGGGAATAAATGCGTTGTTTCATCCATAGTTACGATCTTAAGTCTATTGACTTACTACACTTTATGTTGCGTTTATGCTATTGTAAGTCCCTTGAAAGAGAGTATTTAAAATTTTAAAAAGGACATCGATTCTTTGGTGTTGCTTCACTATTTCGATCCTTTTGCAAAGATATATATTTTTTGTAAATATACTTGATTTGATTACTTTAGCATCTCATAAACACTTAGCTTTTTATATATGAAAATTATTTATGTAATTCCACAATTTGTTGGAATAGGAGGGAAAGAAAGAGTATTGGCTAATAAGGTCAATTATATATCGGAACATTGGAATGCCGAAATAATAATAATTACGTCAGAACAAAAACCGGATGCTCCAAATTCCTTTGACCTTTCTGAAAAAATACGTTTGATTCATTTAGATATAGAATATGACAAGTATAAAAAGAAGAATCCGCTTTTAAATAGATTGGCTCAAAAAAGATGTGTTTCTATGCATAGAAACGCATTGGAAAAAATATTTTTGCAGGAAAAGCCGGATGTTGTCGTGTCAATGTTTGCAAGGGAAATGACTTGGCTTTATAAGATAAAAGATGGTAGTAAAAAGATATTGGAATTTCATTTTAATAAAGATTCATTGAAAATAACTGCAAAATCAAATCTGATTTTATGGCTTAAATACTGGGAGAAGAAAAGGGCAGTGAAACACTATGATAAATTTGTTGTTTTGACAGAAGAAGACAAAAAAGATTGGGGAGATAGAAAAAATCTGTGGGTGATTCCGAATGCATTGACATTTTATCCATCCGAACAATCAAATATGAAATTGAAGAGAGTCTTGTCGGTTGGTCGTTTGATTTCACAGAAAGGATTTGATCGCTTATTAGATATTTGGAGAAAAGTGGAACCTTTTTTCCCAGAATGGACTCTTTCAATTGTTGGTTCCGGTATAGAACAAAAACATTTAGAACAGCAAATTATAGAAACAAAGCTTCAGCATATTGAATTATTACCTGCGACTTCTAATATTTTACAAGAATATTTGCAAAGTTCTATTTATGTGCTGACTTCCCGTTATGAAGGTTTTCCGATGGTATTACACGAAGCGATGTCTTGTGGTGTACCCGTCGTTTCTTATGCTTGTAAATGTGGACCTCGTGATATTATTCGTAATGAAGAAGATGGCTTTTTGATTGAGGATGGAAATAGAGAAGAATTTGTTTGCCGTTTATCACAATTGATGGAGAATGAAAAGTTAAGGCAGGATATGGGAAAAATGGCACGTCAGAACATTGTTCGATTTTCAGAAGAGCAGGTTATGAAGCAATGGAAATTATTATTTGATTCTTTATTCACATAATAAATCTCGTACTTCATTTATTATTAGCCTGTTTTATACGTATAAATGTAGCTATTTATCCTAATGCTCAATTGTGAGTGGTGTAAGTTGATTTATCAGATTTCAAAATATGTAGAAGAGCATTTGCCCGTTGTTGGATGGTGAAATATTTCAAAATCTGTTTATGGGGATCTTCTCTTATATCGTCAGAATATGCTTTTTTAATATGTTGCATCAGAAATTCTGGATCTTTTTTATTTACAATGTATCCACAATTTCCAATGACTTCAGGCATACCGCCAACATTTGTGATAATTGGAATACAATTATAAAGCATTGATTCCGCCAATGTCATACTGAATGATTCAATGACAGAGAATTGACAATATATTTTTGCTTTCTGATAAAATAGAGTGAGTTCATTTTTTTTCAAAATAGGATAGACGGAAAGATTCAGAGGAAGTTTTCCGCATACGCGTTCCAGTACATCTCGGTCGCAGCCAACAATCATAAACAGATGTTCAGGCATATTTTTAGCAATAGTCACAAAAATATCAAATCCTTTCAGAATAATTCGTTTCTCTGAATAGGCGATTCCAACTGTTAGTATCAAATTTTCTTTCTTCTGGGCGGAGACAGTGATTTCTTGTGTGGGAAGAGCATTATATAGAAGAGTTCGAGATGATTTAGGAGCTATCCATTTGACTTTTCGTTCAACATATTTTGATACACAAAGATTAAGGCTGCAATGATTCATCGAGTATTTAGTCATAAATCCTCTGATAGGATTCTTGAAACTCCCGTATTTTAATTCTTTTATTCGGCAGACATCGTATCCACCAACAACCAAGTATGATTTTTTACCTGTTATTTTGCTAAAAAAAATAGGTAAAAAGGTATGGTAATCTCCAAACCAAATATAAATTTTTTGATATTTCCATATAGAAAATAGCAGGAGAAAGAATTCCTGAAAATAGCTAATAAAAATTTGATGAGGTTTGTTCAGCTTGAAACGGAATAAACTGACTTTGTATTGAGATTCTAATATTTTTAGATCTTCTTTTACAAAAGAGCTCATATTGGTATAAATAAACAGAATTTTTTCTGATTTCATATATTCTTACTTTTCTCCGTAATAATTTCTTGAAAATCCTTTAACATCTTTTCCTTTACCGATATTTCCTAAGCCCCATAAAAGTCCTAAACCGTAAGCGAATACTTGAATATTTAGTGTCAGAATAGAGAGAAATGCAGCAGGGAGATTATGATATTTGAGCAACGACTGTACAAAAGCAAATAAGCAGACTGCAATGAAGCAAAGACAGATAATTGTCCACAGACAATATCCGATAGTAGGAACGAGTAGAGAAAAGATCGTCAATAAAACTAATCCAACGATCAGAATTGCCGGGAATAGATGTATTGGTTTGAGGGTATGTGGATGGCGTCGGGTGAGATTGATACGGGCGACACCCCAATTGAATATTTGTCGAAAAAACTTTGCAATACTGGTGCGACGTTTGTGGTAAACAAAAGCATCAGCAATGAGTCCGACTTTAAATCCGGCGTTATATATTCGCATCGAATAATCCATATCCTGCCCGTGACGCAATCCGCCCATTCCTCCGATTGTATGGTACACTTCACGGGAGATACCCATATTGAAACTACGAGGATAGAAACGTCCGATGTGTTTTTTATTGCCACGTGTGCCACCTGTACCGATGAAGGAGGTCATTGAATAATTGATCGCCTTTAGTAACGGCGAGAAAGAGGGATGACAGGTATCCGGTCCTCCGAATGTATCGTAATGATATAGCTCCTGGACTTTTTCAATTTCAGCTAACCAATGGCTTGGGAACATACAATCGGAATCAACAAAAATAAAGTAATCGCCTTTAGCTTCACTCATTCCAAAATTACGGGCAGCACCCGGTCCTTGATTTTGTTGATAAATAGCTCTAATTTGAAGATGACTTTTTGATTGATAGGTTTCGATAAATTCCTGAAATCCGTCTTTAGAGCCGTCGTCTACAAATAATAGTTCAAAAGTGCTCCGATCTCCGATGAGGTTTTCGGCACTTGCCAACAATTCAATTACTTCCTCCAACCGGTTGTATACAGCAATAATAATAGAATATTTCATACGGTTATATTATTTGTAATAAGCCTCGATTGATTCCTCTGTTTTTTTATTGATAAACATATCTTCCCAAATAGCCAGTCCCAATACAATCCAAATATAATTGTAATGCCATCGTAATTTCGGGTGTGCAGGGTAATCGAGAATTCGTTTGATATAATTGTAGTTGAAAATACCTTGATTTTCGATATATTGGGGTGTCAATATTTTTTCCGCAGTATCTTTCAAATCTTTTTTGAATTGAAGATAAGGATTGACCGTGAATCCCCATTTCTTTTTGGTAATAATCTTTGGAGGTAAATAGGGTTCCATTGCCTTTCGGAAAAGATATTTGGTTTGATTGTTTTTGATTTTCATTTCTATTGGAAGAGAAAAACAAAAATCGACCAGATCTCTGTCTAAAAATGGTACACGTTCTTCAACAGAGTTAGCCATAGACATCCGGTCGTCTGTTAGTAAATAATCATTTACCATTTTAGACTGAAATTCTGCAAATAGCACTTGTGTTAAGCCATTCTCGTTTCTTACTTGTCCGAATAGACGATCAAATTCCTGATGGACTTTGACCCCTTCTATTTTTTTAGAAGCTAAAAAGTTCGGTGAATAGATTTCTTTATAGAACCCATTGTCATAATCCCAGCAGTTCCTGAGGATCAAATAGGAGCGTTCTATATCTCCGATAGCTAATAGCATTTGAACACCTCTTCGGTATTCATCTAAACGCAGGCTATGGCTTTTATTTTGTATTTTAAAAAGTAAATCCGATTTGAATCGTAATAGTTTTTGTAACCAATCAGGAGTGCGATTGTGCCATTTATTAAAAGGATAAATAAATTGATGAATATCATATCCCGCTAATAATTCATCACCTCCCAAGCCTCCCAGCACAACTTTGACTTTGGGCTGAACAAAAGCTGACATATTATATCCTTGCAATAAATTGATTTTTGGCTCCTCTGCGTGCCAGATTACTTTTGGCAATTGTTGCATAGGTGTCATAGATAGACTTAATGTATGATGATTGGTATGAAAATGATCTGCGATTTGTTGAGCGTCAGGAAATTCATCTGTGGGTTCATTAAATCCGAGCGTGAAGGTATTGATATCCCGTACCCCTAATTCATACATTTTTTGTACAATCGTTGAAGAATCCAATCCTCCGGAGAGATATACGCCTAATGGGACATCACTCATCAATTGTCGTCTGACAGCTTCTTTTAGGTGTGCGTTTAGTCTTTCTTTAGCCTGATCTTCTGTGAGCGATCGGTTGATTTCTATTTTTTGTTCCCAATAGCGATGAAGGTTCAGCTGACCATTTTCCCAAATAGCAAAATGAGCCGGAGGAAGACGTTTGATACCGGCAAAAAGAGTCTCTTCGCCGGGTGTATATCGTAAATTTAAATGTAGGTGTAAGGCTTTATTATTTAATTTTCGTTCATAGGAGGGATGTAGAATGATGGATTTTTGTTCCGAACCGAAGAGCAGAATGCCGTCTTTACAATAATAATGCAGAGGCTTCACTCCGAAATGATCGCGTGTCAGCAAAATACGATTTCGATTTTGATCTAAGATGGCAAATGCGAAAATCCCGTTCAGGCGTTCCATAAATTGATCCCCAAATTCTTCATAGGAATGGACTAAAATTTCCGTATCACTTTCTGAATGAAATAGATGTCCCTTATTCTTCAGTTCTTCCCGTATTTCGGCATAATTATAAATTTCTCCATTGAAAATAACACAGATAGATTTATCTTCATTAAATAGAGGTTGATTGCCGGTATTTAAATCAATGATAGACAAACGACGATGTCCCAATGTGCAATCTTGCCATTGATAGATGGTTTTATCATCCGGACCGCGATGTTTGATTGCATCCAGCATATCCGACATCAAGAGCCGATTGTCCTTATTTCGTTCAAATATTCCGACAAATCCACACATAAGCTGTTTTCTTACAAAGATAAAAAAATTAAAGACGATTGAGTTTGCGGAGTGCGCGATATTTCAGATAATACATCCTGAGAATATTAAAAAATGAACTATATTTCTTATATTTCCGACTGTATTCCAGCAATTCAGAGCGACCACTGAGCTGACCGAGTATCTTTAATTGAGCACAAACTAATCGTAAATATCCTATTGTACAGGGATCATTTTGTGGATAATTGGGGAGATCACAACGATTGAAACGTAGCCAAAAGCCTAAATCAAATTTAGGTAATTGACGGATGAGTCCTTCTATCCCTTCTTCAAATAATCGAATGGCTAACTGTCTTTGTGCAGCATACTTTTCATCGGTCACAGCTCTGATGTAATCGTATAAACCGAACAGAGAGAAGTTATGACCATCCAGCACTCTTGTTGGTGCCGAAGCTACATACTCTTCATAAAACGTTTCGCCTGATGCTCTATCTACCGATACTCCACCTTCGGAAATATCGTATTGAAAAGGAATTAATGCCCGGCTGGCAACAGCAAGGTATTGTTCATCGCCGCTCAATTGCCAGGCACGGAGGAGAATAGAGATTCCTCTACTTTGTGAAAATGCCGATTTCCAAGGAGTATAAACATTGTATTCAGGTTTGGGAACATCTGTTTCCCAATAGACACCTAATTTTTCATCTTCGATCCGATTGTCCATAAACCATTTAAATATCTGAACAAAATGAGCTTCTTTATCTTCGTTTATGTTGATTAACCACGAATGAAACACAGCGAGTCCAACTTGTCCGATTGAAATAGGATAGTAATGAAGTTTACTTTCCTCCACATCAATATAAGTAGAATTTAATGGAATGCCGTTCGGGTCGAAAGAATGTATTAAATGGTTTAATTTCGCCAGATTTTCTTCAAATCGGATATAATAAAAATTTAATTCTTTTGTATTATTGTCAGAATTAATAGGTATGTGTCTGTTTGAATTCAGATCTATAAAGAATTTTTTCATCATAAATCTAATATTTTTAGTTTTCATAGAGATTAAGTATTTGGTTTAATTGGTTAGTTAGTAATCGTCTGGAATAGTTAAGAACATTTGTATTTTTTACAATTTTTTCCGGTTGTTGAAAATTAAAATATTGCTGTTTCAAAAAATGATACATCCCATTTTGATCTAAATAATCAAAACATTCTCCTGCTTGGCATTCATCAATGATGGTAGCTGCATCTCCTTGTGTGGGACCGATACATAGAATGGGGACTCTGGAACCAATATATTCGAAAAGTTTTCCTGTAAGATTTCCTTTATTACCGGTGATATTAGGAATAATGAGTAGTAAAACAGAGGCTTTTTTTAAATATTCAACAGATTTTTGGTGAGGTACAGAATCTATCAATTCAATATTGTTGGGAATAGAATCTTTAATTTTCTCCGCAATAGCAGGACTTATTTTACCTATAAATTTAATTTTCAATGGAATTTCAGCAGAAAGCTGTTTGACCGCCATCAAAAAAGCATCCATTGTGTACGAGGCGGCAATTGTTCCTGTATAAGTTACAGTGAATATATTTTCTTTTTCAATCTCGTTTAGAAAATCACTTTCATCATATCCGTTTGGAATAATCTTGATTTTATTTTTAGAAATGGAGAGCGATTTTGAGGCTAATTGTTCTTTTATAAATGGACTGACGGTTATAATCGAATCAGCTTTGATAAGCACTTGGCGTTCGTATTTGGCATCAATTTGTTGAGCAAGCCACGTGGGATACATTTCGTGATAATAATAAATATCTGTCCAGGGATCACGAAAGTCAGCAATCCAATTTATTTTAGCCGTCTTTTGTAGTTTCAGTCCTATTAAATGGGTAGACATAGGAGGACCGGTTGTTATAATCGTTTGAATATGATATTCTCGGATTAATTCAATCGCTTTTGAATAAGCGTGATGATTCCATCCACGCCGGGCATCCGGTAAAAAAAAATTTCCTCTAATAAAGCGGGCAATTTTTTGTTTCAGATTAGGTTTGTGCTCATTGGCAAAACCACTGTAAGGTGCTGTTTTTGATTTGGTAAATTTTTTATACCATTCATATAAACCGGAACAATTGGTTCGGAAGACGGGAAGATCCTTACTCACATCTGTTTGTAAGCTTTCGTCTTGTAAAGGATACTCTGCTTGCAGAGGATCGACGGTAAGAATGATTGGTTGATAACCGGATTCAGGAAGATATTTTGCAAATTTCAACCAACGCTGAACTCCGGGACCTCCGGCAGGAGGCCAATAGTAGGTTAAGATTAAAATTTTTTTATCTGCCATATTTAAGTAATGTCAAGAAATCATACTCCTATTTTAAAATTTGGAACAAATTATTCCAGCAAGCTTGTGAAAATAGAAATGGAACCTTTATAAACAAGTGGATTTATAAACTCCAATATTTGAGTGAATGAATTTGATTCAGATAAATACCTTTTACGTCAGCAATTAATGAATTGGGTACGGTGATATTTTTGAAAAACTCTTCATTTAATTCCCGATATTGGCGGTGAGCAACAGCAACGACAACACAATCATAATTATCGGAAACTTTTTCTTGAAGACTAATACCATATTCTTTTTTGAAATCTATGGGGTCTGCATAAGGATCCACCACCTCAATGTTGACACCGAAGTCCTGAAACTCTCGAATAATGTCTACCACTTTTGTATTTCGAATATCTGCCACATTTTCTTTAAAAGTGACTCCCATTATGAGAATTTTTGAATGCAGAATATTCTTTCCTTGAGCGATCATTTGTTTGATTAATTTTTTGGCAATATAGCCTCCCATTGAATCGTTGACAAAACGTCCGCCATTGATCATTTGAGGATGATATTTTAAAGAATGAGCTTTATGTACCAAATAGTAAGGATCTACGCCGATACAATGTCCTCCGACTAAGCCCGGATAAAATTTTAGAAAATTCCATTTCGTTCCTGCGGCCTCAATGACATCGTATGTATTAATGCCGATGCGACTAAAAATGATAGACAACTCATTCATCAGGGCGATATTCACATCGCGTTGAGTATTTTCAATGATTTTAGCTGCTTCAGCGACTTTTATATTGGGAGCCCGGTGAATACCTGCTTTTACAACTAACTCATATACTTTAGCTATATTGTCGAGTGCCTCTGCATCACAGCCGGATACGATCTTCACAGTATTGCATAACGTATGTGTCTTATCTCCCGGATTAATTCGTTCAGGAGAATATCCTACCTTGAAATCAATACCGACCTTCAAACCTGATATTTCCTCTAATAAAGGGACACAATCATCTTCTGTTGCTCCCGGATAGACAGTTGATTCATATACGACATAATCACCTTTTTTTAAAATTCCGCCCACGGTTCGTGTAGCAGAAAGTAAGGGCTTTAAATCCGGTTGATTGTAAGAATCAATGGGAGTAGGGACGGCAATAATATGGAAAGAAGCCTCTTTTAGTTTCTCCGGTGAGGAGGTAAATTCAATTTCTTTGTTCAGAAAAGCGTTGGCATCTAATTCCTGCGAGGGATCGACGTGATGACACATTTTTTCCACCCTTGTTTCATTAATGTCAAAACCGATCACCGACAATTTTTTAGCAAATTCTAAGGCAATAGGTAGTCCTACGTATCCCAGACCTATTAGTGATAACTTTGTTTCTTTATTGATCAATCTGTTGTACATACTTCTGTATTTTCATTTTTGATTAGTCCATATACCTCTAATCTGATAAATCCGTTCAATAATATCTACCACTTTCATTCCTTCCAACACATTAGTTGTTACTGTTGCTTGATTATGAAGCGTTTGTACGACATTTTCAATGACGAAATTATGATTCTGAGCCGAACCTTTATAAGCTCCGTAATCATTTCCCGGATTTGTAGGAGCCAATATAGGCATCTCATAATCTTTAATGTGGCAATATTCCACTTCATTCATATATTGTCCACCGATTTTGACACTTCCGTTTTCAGCAACGATGGTCATACTACTTTCCAAATTTTTATCCCAAACAGACGTAGAATAATTCAGACAGCCAATACCACCATTGACAAAATCAAAATTGATATATCCGGAATCTTCAAAAGCGGTTAATGACTGATGATTGAAATCTTTGAATTGTCCTTGAATATTCTTGACATCACCGAACAACCAATACATAATGTCAATAAAATGTGAGAATTGGGTGAACAATGTTCCACCGTCTAATTGCGCATCTCCGTGCCATCCTTCGGGTTTGTAATAACGATTGTCACGATTCCAAAAGCAATTAAGTTGCACCATAAAGATTCTTCCGAGCTTACCTGATTCTACTAAATTTTTGATCCAGACGGAGGGAGGAGAATAGCGATTTTGCATCACACAAAAGACATATTTGTGCATTCGTAAAGAGACAGAAATTATTTTTTCTGCATCGGCACTTGATAAGGCAATGGGCTTTTCAATAACAACGTGATGACCACTTTCTAAAACTTTTATTGCCATTGGTGCGTGAAACCCATTGGGCGTGCAAATATTAATAACGTCAATATCTATACCCGACGCTAATAGATGATCCAAACTATCAAAAAATGGTATCGAATAGCTTTCAATTCCCAATTGCTCTTTGGGGAGAATATCGCAAAGTGCAACTAACTCCGCACCTGTCTGTCGGGTAATCATTTCGGCGTGACGTTTCCCGATATGTCCACAACCGATTACTGCAAATTTTGTCATTTTAAAATATGATCCTTGTTTATTTACAAAAGTAGTTATTTATTTGGAAATTCGGTTTCAAAAAAACTCCTTATTGTATGGGTGATATACTCCAATTGTTGTTTTGTCATCTCTGTGTGAATTGGAATTGAAAGCACTTCCCGACTGAGGCGTTCCGCAGTGGGGAACGATGCTGTATTTACTTTTTGATAGCCCTTTTGTTGGTGCAAAGGAATAGGGTAATAGATCATACTGGGTATCCCTTCTTCTTGCAAGAAGGCTTTCAGGGCATCCCGGCGATCATTGGTGACTCTGATTGTGTATTGATGAAAAACGTGAGTACAATTGGATTTCCTGTGTGGTAAAATTAATCCGTCGATGCCGTTCAATGCGCGATCGTAATAATCGGCTGCACTGTTTCGAGCTATTTTATAGTCATTGAGATAGCGTAGTTTTACATTTAAGATAGCGGCTTGAAGGGTATCTAAACGTGAATTACAGCCGATCATATCGTGGTGGTATTTAATTCTTTGACCGTGATTGGCAATCATCTTTGCTTTTTGTGCCAGATCATCGTCATTTGTAAAGATGGCTCCGCCATCGCCGTAACCTCCTAAATTTTTGGAGGGGAAGAAGGAAGTGGTTCCCATATTGCCCATACACCC
>JAVXFZ010000001.1:72522-92324 GCA_036657595.1 Odoribacter sp.
ACCGGTGTGAGTTGTAACAATGCAATGACCTCCGCCGTGGCAACATAAGTGTGGACAGGGACGATCACTTCATCTCCGGGCTTTAGGTCTAACGTCATTAAAGCTATTTGTAAGGCATCTGTGCCATTGGCACACGGGATGACGTGTTTGACATTATTATAAATAGCCAGATTTTCGCAAAACTCTTTGACCTGTGGACCATTGATGAATGCGCAGGAATTTAGCACTTCCTGAATTTGTTCATTCACCTCTTCTTTGATTCGCTCATATTGCCGATGAAGGTCCACCATCTCTATTTTCATACCGATATGATTTTATTTTGATTATCTCTATATTATTAGATCCTTTGCTATCCTAACGGACATAAGGCTTTTATAATTTGCTAACACGACCCTTCTCTAACAGGTAGCGTTCACTGCTTTCTGGGCAGAGGGCTATGTTGTCCGAACCAAAACAGAGCCGGTGTCCACATTCGCTCACCCATCCGATTTGTTTTGCCGGATTTCCTACCACTAAAGCATAAGGAGGAACATCTTTTGTAATAACACTCCCTGCTCCGATAAGGGCATACGCTCCAATGTTATGACCACAGACAATAGTGGCATTGGCTCCAATAGTAGCTCCTTTGCCTACGTGTGTTTTGGCATATTGATTTTTTCTATTGATGGCACTGCGGGGATTCGTTATATTGGTAAATACACAAGATGGACCCAAGAAAACATCATCGTCACAAATAACACCGGTATAAACGGACACATTATTTTGAATTTTCACCTGATTACCTAAGATCACCTCCGGAGAAATAACTACATTTTGCCCAATATTGCAATTTTTACCAATTTTACAATGACTCATAATGTGCGAGAAATGCCAAATCTTTGTGCCCTCTCCGATTTCACAGTCCGTATCAATGATAGCCGTATCGTGTGAAAAATAGATTTTCACCGTTTCTTCTTTCAGAATGCTCATAATTTTGACTTATTTAATGAATACAATAACTTCTCAGCTTCCTTATGCTATATTATTAAAAAAAAGCAGGAAGAGTAATAACCCCTCCTGCCTATCTTGTGAAAATAATTTCTTAATAGAATTTATATCTCTGATCTTTGATGGCTCCGTTTTTCATAATGCTCTGTATCGCTTGATAATTGGCGCGGTACATATTAGATTGTTGCATTGCTTGTTTTGTTTGTGCGACCATATCAGGGGTGGCATCTTCCGTTGTTTTATTGTTGACCATAATAATATACACACCTTGATTACCTGCGATGGGGGTAGAAATTTTCCCTTGTTCAGTCAGGCTTGAAGCGGCAATGATTCTGGGTTCAATTCCGGCTCCGGGAATTTGGAATGAATTGAAAGTAATTTCTGTTGCCTCTTTCACTTCCAATCCGGTTTTCTGGGCGATAGAAAGTAAACTTTCACTACCGCTGGCTGCGCTTGCTAATTCTTTTTTCAATTGCTCTGCTTTCTTTTTCTGAATCAGGATGCGTTTAATATTAGCAGCGGCACTGTTAATAGGTGCAATACCTTCTTCGTTGATTTCAGTCAGGATCGCAACAGTGTATTTGTTTCCATTTTCAAATATAACCGAACCATCCGTTGTTTTTACGATTGTTTCCGGTAGCTCAGACAGATAGATTTGACGGATCATATCCCGGGCACTTTCCATTCCGGCAATCGTCTTTTCGTTCTTATTCACCGTGGCAATACGCTTTGTTTGTCCAGCGGTTTCAACTTTTTTGTTAAAATCATTCAACGTAGTGATGCCTGTTGCAAAAGCACGAGCATCATTATAGATCTTATTAGTTGTTTTGGAGGATGGGATCACTTCTTTTTCTAAGATTGCAATTTGTATTTTCTCCACCGGTTTTGCCATATCGGTTACTTCTACAACGTGAGCACCATATTGTGTCAATACAACTTTAATATCATTCTTCTTAGCAAAGAAAACCGTATCGCTAAAAGGTTGAACCATTGCTTTGGGGTTGAACCATCCTAAGTCACCACCATTGATGGCTGAATTTTGATCGGTAGAATTTGCTTTTGCCAACTCTTCAAAATTACCTCCTATCTTAAGAAGATGTGCTAAACTATCGGCAACAGCCTTTGCTTTACCGTAGTCATTATTTTGAGGAGCGATCAGTATATGGCGCGCTCTGACAGAGTCAGGAAGCATTTTTGTTGCAGATACACGAGCGATTTTATAAGCATTATTTTCAAGATATGGACCGTAAACTCCCGTCTTATCATTGAATAAGAATTTTGCCAAACTGTCATTCGTGATTTCTTCTTTTTTGAAGAAACTGCGGTCAGCTTTCTTATCGGAAGAAAGATCTACAAAATCAATTGGATCATTCGTTGCAGTAAATTCACCGACAAGATCCTTAACAGCACCTTCTGTTTCTGTAAAATCTTCTCCTGCTGCTGTAATATCAAAATTCACATAAACAATTTTTCTGGATTCAGTTTGTTCAAAACTCTTCTGGTGATTGTTATAGTACTCTTTGATTTCTTTATTGCTGATATTGATACTTGAATCGTCAATCGTACTGTAATTTTTTACAATGTAACTAATATCAAATTTCGTATTATTGTCTACGGTATTTTCTTTGGCTTGTTCATCTGGAACAAACAGAGATTTTGCCAACAGTGCATTGTATTTTGCCATCTTCCGGGAAGTTGCAATTTCTTCTTCCATATTTAGCCAATATGCTTTTTGCGGTGTATTGGAAGGTGCGTCGATCAAACTTTTTATAATTGTTCTTGCGCGGTCAACATCTACGGCTCCGGTATTAGGATCTGCAAACAACTGACGTACTGCCGGGCTCATATTCTCTCCCAACAACATATCATAGAGTTCATCCCCACTGACACTGATTCCTGTCTCGTCGTATTCCTTCTGCATCAGTTTATCCATAATAATCTGCTGCCAAGTATTTTCTCTCAACATCGTTTGTTGTTCATCATTCAGTGAACTTGCATTATTCATCATTTTCACCATCTCCTCGTTTTTAGCGACGTGATTTTGAAAATCAATAATTGAAATACTTTCGCCGTCTATTTCTCCGACTTGATTCTTTTTGCCGTTAAATATACTTGCACCAGAGCTTAATGCATCACCAACGATAAATGCTAAAAGTGCCAGACCTATCACAATACTAACAAGTAGTCCGCCACGATTTCTGATTGTTTGTAACGTTGCCATTTATATTAAAAATTTAATTTTTTTTATAGTTTACATCATTTTTAGAGGGTACGAAGATAGATAAAAGTGCATTCTTGTGCAAATTATTGCTTCGTTTATTTGTTAATTCATCAATTTGTTTAACACCATCAGCCTTAAATGGATGAAACGCGTGCATAAATCAACAGAAACCTCTTTTATTTTGTCTTTTTCGGAGTTGTTTTCTTGGCCGAACTTTTACTTGCTTTCGTGCCCCCCGTTTTCTTTTTCGGTCCTTCTTTTGCAATAAGCTCCATACATTGTTCTTCGCTCAATTCATCGGCTTTCAACGTTTTAGGTATTTTATAATTGGACTTATTGTAGGAGATATAAGCTCCGAATCTTCCGTTCAAAATTTGTACACCATTATCGAAAGCTTTGATCAGTCGATTTTTATCACTTTCTCTTTTTTCTTCGATACGCTGAATAGCCGTTTCAAGGGTGATGGTACCCGGATCATCTTCTCCCTTTTTCAGAGATACAAAAGCATTATTATGCTTTACATAAGGTCCGAACCGACCAATGCCAATAGACACTTCTTTTTCTTCAAATAGACCTATTTTACGGGGAAATTTAAACAAACCAAGGGCTTCCTCTAGCGTGATGGTTTCCATCAATTGTCCTTTGAGCAAGCCTGCATAGCGGACATTTTCGCCGTCACCAATCTGTGCCATCGGACCGAATCGCCCGATGCGGACACTGATTGTTTCTCCGCTTGTAGGATCTGTTCCCAAAATACGCTGTCCGCTATTGCGTTCTGAATTTTTAAGAGTAAATTCTACGCAATCGTGAAAAGGATGGTAAAAATCTCCGATCATCTTCTGCCATTGCTGCGAACCCTCTGCGATATGATCGAGTGACTCCTCTGCTTCTGCCGTAAAATTATAGTCCATAATATTCGTAAAGTGCTCAGACAAAAAGTCAGTCACCACCATTCCCATATCAGAAGGGAAAAGCTTTTTCTTTTCAGCACCGAATATTTTCTTGATATTTTTAATTTTGATGTCACTACCTTTCAGTTCGATCTGCTCAATATTGCCCTCCACACCCTCTCTCGATTCCTTTATAATATATCCCCGATTCTGGATGGTTGTGATCGTTGGTGCATAAGTCGACGGACGTCCAATACCCAGAGCTTCCATCTTTTTCACTAAGCTGGCTTCCGTATATCTTGGAGCGTGAAGAGTATATTGCTCGGTGGCTGTAATCAGTGTACGGTTGAGCGAGTCGCCTTTCTCAATGGCGGGCAATAAATCCGCTTTCTCATCATCTGCCTCATCATCGTACGACTCCAAATACACTTTCAGAAAACCGTCAAAGATAATCACCTCTCCGGTTGCCACAAAAGAGATAGGATTGTTGGACAATCCTATGACAATATTTGTCCTTTCCAGCTTTGCATCGCTCATTTGCGAGGCTAATGTCCTTTTATAAATCAAATCATACAACTCCTTTTCATTCCGGTCGCCGTCGATTTCCGTTTTATTCATATAAGTCGGACGAATCGCCTCGTGCGCTTCCTGTGCACCTTTCGTTTTTGTGGCAAAATTTCTCGACTTGGAATACTTCTCGCCCAATGTCTCACAAATAACCGCTTTTGCTGTTCGGATCGCCAAATCCGACAGATTGACAGAATCGGTTCTCATATAAGTGATATATCCGTGTTCGTACAACTTTTGAGCAACAGACATTGTTTGAGATACAGAAAAACCAAGCTTTCGGGCAGCTTCCTGTTGTAGGGTGGAAGTGGTAAAAGGCGGAGCAGGTTTCCGAACGGTTGGTTTCGTTTCAACACTGTTCACAGCAAATTGTGCTTGTTGACAGTCTGCTAAGTAAGCCAACGTCTTGTCTTTACTGCTAAACCGTTCCTGCGCTTCCGCTTTTAATTGCGCTTTGCTTCCGGTTTCAAAACTTCCCGTCACCCGATAATATTGTTGTTCGTTGAAAGCGTTGATTTCCCGTTCTCTTTCTACAATTAATTTCACGGCGACGGATTGTACACGTCCCGCTGAAAGCGATGGCTTCACCTTCTTCCAAAGCACAGGCGACACTTCAAAACCCACCAACCGATCCAACACCCGACGTGCCTGTTGAGCATCTACCAGATTCTTATCAATATCTCTGGGATGCTCGATAGCGTGTAAAATAGCATCTTTGGTGATTTCGTGAAATACAATTCGTTTTGTATTTTCAGGTTTTAATTTGAGCACTTCAAATAAATGCCACGCGATAGCCTCTCCCTCACGGTCTTCATCGGATGCCAGCCATACGGTCTTGGCATCTTTTGCTAAACTTTTCAATTCTTTAACGATCGCTTTCTTATCGGAGGATATTTCGTATTGGGGTTGAAAATTATTTTCAATGTCAACGCCGAGATCTTTCTTCTCTAAATCACGAATATGTCCAAAACTGGACTTTACAATATAACCGTCGCCCAAAAATTTTTCGATGGTTTTGGCTTTTGCCGGGGACTCTACTATTACCAAATTCTCAATCATACTTCTTTCTAAAGTAGTAGACATATTATATGCCAAAGTTAAAAACTATAAATCAAGGTGCAAACCTACGGAAAAAAATTAAAAACAGAAAGGCTAATGCTTAAAAAGCAATAGGAATGCTGAGAATGACTCTTAAAGAACGGTAGAATAGCACTGTTATAATTGAATTTTAATTCATATTTATTCAAAAAAATAATGCTTTATTGGCAAATAGAGCAAAGAGCGACCCATTTGCTCTTCAAAAAAACTCTTCTTTGCCGGGGACTTGTCAGAAAGGATGCACTATTTGACTTTATGCTCTTCCTTTTCGGAAAAGAATTTTCGATGAAAGAGAATCAGTATAAAGACACCGATGGTGATATAAGAGTCGGCAAAATTGAATACCGGTCGGAAAAACAGAAAATCCTGTCCGCCCCAGAAAGGCAGCCATTGTGGAAAGGAACCTTCGTATAAAGGGAAATACAGCATATCCACCACCTTCCCGTGCAGAAAAGAAGAATATCCGCCTTCAGCAGGTAATAGCGTCGCAATTTGATAATGACTGTCGTTAAAAATCATTCCGTAGAAAAGACTATCAAATATATTTCCGATAGCTCCGCAAAATATGAGGGCGAAAGAAAATAATACCCCGATCGGTGCTTTCTCGCGTATCAGTTTTAAAATATACCACCCAATGCCGACCACTGCCACAATACGGAATAGGCTTAATATCGTTTTCCCGATCTTAGCGTCGCTGAGCTCCATCCCAAAAGCCATCCCATTATTCTCGATGAAAAGTATTTTAAACCAATCCCCGAAGACACTAAACTCCTCGCCGATCATCAGATGTGTTTTGATCCATATCTTTACGGCTTGATCCAGTACTAACAGGGCTATGATAAAGATTGCCAATTTATTCCGCACACTCATAATAGAAAAGTAAAAGATAAAAAATTAAAGATAAAAAGTGAAAAACCGGAAATTGTTGAAGACAAAATTTCCACTTCTCACTTCTTGTTTTTTATGAAACCGTGATCCTATCCTGATCAAGATTCTTGGCTTTCTTTGGCTTCCATACTCAGAGTGGCGTGAGGAACGGCGCGTAATCTTTCTTTAGAGATCAATTTACCGGTGACTCTGCAAATTCCGTATGTTTTATTTTCAATTCGGATCAATGCACCTTCCAAGTGGGAAATAAATTTTGCCTGTCTTTGGGCTAAACGGCCTGCTTCTTCTTTTGAAAGTACGGATGCTCCCTCTTCCAACACTTTGAATGTCGGGCAAGTATCGGCAATGTCATTGCCGTCGCTGCCGGAGATGACACCTTTCAACAAATCGTAATCTTTTCTTGCCTTTTCGAGTTTGTCAAGAATCAATTCTTTGAATTCTTGCAACTCTTCGTCTGAATATCTGGTTTTTTCTGCCATAGCTTTAAAGTTTTGTCTAAATTAATAAAAAATAGAAATAATAAAAATAGAAATCAATAAATTAATAAACTCTTTCTTAAATTTCTTTGTCATACGGATGATCGCTCATATTGTTTGCTGAGGATCATTTTTCAACTCACTTTTTCAATTTTAATAAAAGTACGAATCTCATCAATTTCCACTTCTTTGCTTGTATTGTCTTTGTCGTCAGTTAGTTTGATATTTTCAGCTAATACTTGACTGGCGATATAGGATGAAAAATGCTCTACGGCATCGTTAATTTCCGAGTGACGTCCGATGCAGAGGGTGATTTTATCCGTCACGTCAAAATCACTTTCTTTACGCAGATTCTGGATCCGATTGATCAATTCCCGCGCAATGCCCTCTTCTTTGAGCTCTTTCGTCACATTAATGTCTAAAGCGACGGTGAGACGACCTTCGTTGGCAACTAACCAACCAGGAATATCTTCCGAGAGAATTTCGACATCTTCCAGCCCCAAGATAATCATTTCATCGCCAATCTGCAAAACATATCGTCCGTTTTTTTCCATTTCAAAAATATCACTTTGCCTCATAGTGCCGACCAAAGCAGAAATCTGCTTCATATACTTGCCATATTTGGGTCCCAGTGTCTTGAAATTGGGCTTAATTTTCTTGATCAATACGTCGGTGGTGTCGGTGATATACTCAATCTCTTTCACATTGACTTCCGAGAGAATAATATTTTTTACGGCATCCAATTGGTGGATCATCGTATCGTTCAGGATAGGAACAATCAATTTACTGAGCGGTTGTCGCACCCGAAGTTGTACTTTCCGTCTGAGTCCCAACACCATCGACGACACCTGTTGAGCTAACTCCATCCGCTCCTCCAATTCCTTGTCGATCATTGCCTCGTTCACTTTCGGAAAATTGGTCAGATGCACACTTCCCGTCTGGCGTTTGGTCACCCGATTCAGATCACTGAAGAGTTGCTCCATATAAAAAGGGGCTATCGGTGACGACAGGACAGCGATCGTTTCCAAACAAGTATATAAAGTCTGATAGGCTGAAATCTTATCCGCCGAATATTCACCGCCCCAATATCTTTTTCGGGATAAACGGACAAACCAATTGGATAGATTTTCAATCACAAAATCCTGAATAGCCCGTCCTGCACGGGTAGGTTCATACTTCTCGTAAGCGTCTGTAACCTCCTTGATCAGAGAATTTAACAAAGAAAGTATCCAGCGATCAATTTCCGGACGTTCGCAAAGAGGCATATCCGTTTCGCTGTAACTAAAGTGATCGACGTTAGCGTATAAAGCAAAAAATCCGTAGGTATTATATAAAGTGCCGAAAAATTTCCGTTTCATTTCATCCACTCCCGCCGTGTCGAATTTCAAATTATCCCACGGTTGAGAGTTGGTAATCATATACCACCTCAGGGGATCGGAACCATTCTCTTCTATTGTAGAGAAAGGATCGACCGCATTGCCGAGACGTTTCGACATTTTATTGCCCTTAGCGTCCAGCACCAACCCATTGGATATAATATTCTTGAAAGCTACGGAATCAAATGCCATCGTTGCAATTGCGTGTAAGGTAAAGAACCATCCGCGTGTTTGATCTACCCCTTCGGCGATAAAATCAGCAGGGAAACGATGTCCCCCATCAATATCTTCACTGTGTTCAAACGGATAGTGCAACTGGGCATAAGGCATCGCGCCGGAATCAAACCACACATCAATCAAATCTTTTTCACGTACCATTCGCTGTCCGCTGGGGGAAACCAGCACAATATCGTCAACAAAAGGACGATGGAGATCTATTTTATCGTAATTCTCTTTGGAGTGATCTCCCGACACAAATCCGGCGAATGGATTTTCTTTCATAAATCCCGCACGAATGGATTTTTCAATCTCATCCATTAACTCTGCGACAGAACCGATGCATTTCTTTTCTATACCATCTTCGCTCATCCAAATCGGGAGAGGAGTTCCCCAATAACGGGAACGCGACAAATTCCAATCAACCAGATTTTCCAGCCATTTACCGAATCGTCCTTCCCCCGTACTCGTTGGTTTCCAATTGATCGTGCGATTCAACTCAATCATCCGCTCTTTAACGGCAGTCGTCTTGATAAACCACGAATCCAACGGATAATATAAAATCGGTTTATCTGTCCGCCAGCAATGCGGATAATTGTGTTCGTGTTTTTCAACCTTAAACGCCTTGTTTTCCTTCTTGAGCATCACCGATAGGTCAATGTCCAACGTGACATCTTCCTCCGTCAGCTTCGGATCGTAGGCATTCTTCACAAAACGTCCCGCATATTCGCTATAAAGCGCGGTGTTGATATTATTTTTTACAAATTCAGGATCAATCTCATCCAAAATAAACAGTCGGCCGCGTTTGTCAACCATCGGTTGCCGGTTGCCTTCTTTGTCGATTAACAGCATAGGAGCGATACCGGCAATTTTTGCAGCCCGGTCGTCGTCCGCACCGAATGTAGGGGCAATATGCACAATTCCCGTACCGTCTTCCGTCGTCACAAAATCTCCTGTAATCACCCGAAAAGCATCACCTTCCGGTTTTATCCACGGCAACAATTGCTCGTAATGAATACCTTCCAGCTCTGTCCCTTTAAATTCTCCCACAATTTGATAAGGAATCAGTTTATCGCCTTCTTTGTAATCCGATAAACTCAGTGTAGAGGCTTTCGGATTGAAATAAGCACTGAACCGATCTTTTGCCAACACGACGGTCACCGGAGAGCCGGTGTATGGGTTATAAGTTTTAACAACGTAATAAGTGATGTGCGCACCGACAGCCAAAGCGGTATTGGACGGCAGTGTCCAAGGCGTGGTTGTCCACGCAATAAAATGTACGGTTTCGGTGGCAGCAAATAGCTTTTCCGACTTCTCGTCGCGAACCACTTTAAATTGAGCGACACAGGTCGTATCCTTTACATCCCGATAACAGCCCGGTTGATTCAATTCGTGTGTACTCAATCCGGTCCCGGCAGCAGGAGAATAAGGCTGAATGGTGTAGCCTTTATACAGAAAACCTTTGTCGTATAATTTTTTGAGCAGATACCATAACGTTTCAATGTAGCGATTGTCGTAGGTGATATAAGGACTTTTCATATCTACCCAATAGCCCATTTTTTGGGTCAGGTCTTCCCATTCTTTTGTGAATTTCATCACGTCGGAACGGCATTCCTTGTTGTATTCGACCACGCTGATTGTTTTGCCGATGGCTTCTTTCGTAATGCCGAGCTTTTTCTCCACGCCCAACTCAACAGGCAGACCGTGAGTATCCCAACCGGCTTTACGGTCCACCTGAAATCCTTGAAGAGTTTTGTAGCGGCAAATGACGTCTTTTAGCGTTCTCGCCATCACGTGGTGAATGCCGGGCATTCCGTTAGCGGAAGGCGGACCTTCATAGAAAACGAAAGAAGGATGTCCCTCCCGTGTTTTCAAACTCATCTCGAAAGTCTTGTTTTCTTCCCAGGTCTTCAGAATATTTTTGTTCACCTGCGACAGATCCAAACCTTTGTATTCAGGGAATTTCTCGCTCATTATATATGTTTTTTACAATTACAATGAATAATTATATCCAGTGTTTCCACTTTTTTTATAAACAGAGTGCAAATATATTATTTTTTAGGTTGAAATAGACACCCTTATCTTTTTTATTCAACGCGACGAAATTTATAACGCGTTTATAAAATCTTGCCATTCAACTCTTCATTTTTATCTTCCCCTTTTTTATCATTGATTGATCTCTCTAATCTTTTGTCGGGCGGAATGGGAATAAACCTTATTTTATTTCAATAATGCTTTGATTATCTTTTGATTATAATTGTATCCCCGATGTCTTCTCTGTGCCTCCTCTTCGTTTCGCGACGACGAGGATACGAAGGGAATACGACGAGAATACGAAGGGAAGGTAGCGATACTCAAACCATTTCCAAAGCATAGAGTAGCGATATTGTAGGGTATGAACGAACGATTTTAATCGTTCGCGATAACAAATCTGGCTGTTAATCGGCTGCGTTGTTCAACAAAAATATTTTTATCGCTTGTCATACGCTTGATTACTTCTTCATTGTAATGGCGGATGGTCAGTAGACGGACATTTTTGTTGTAAAGCACTTCGTATTCGTCGCGTAATTCGTTGATGAAACTTTCAAATATTGCTTCATTGTTGTTAATACAGAAGGAAAAACTGATGGCTGAATTTTGCATCAGGTTCAGTTGAAGTCTGTATTTGGCAAGAACGGAAAATATCCGACTCAGTTTCTCTTCGGCGATGAATGAGAAATCTCGAGGCGAGAGTGTCAACAGCATTTGGTTGTCTTTATCAATAAAGATAGGAGGTAATTTTAGTTTTTCGTCTAATTCCCGAATGACAGAACCGTGACTTTCCGGGTATAGAAAAGAACGGACATAAAGGGGTATCCCTTTATTTTGTAACGGCTTGATGGTCTTTGGGTGGATGACTTTAGCTCCACAATTCGAGAGTTCGATGGCTTCTTTATAAGATAGTTTGCTGATGATTTCGGTATCTTCATACAATTTCGGGTCGGCACTCATAATGCCGGGAACGTCTTTCCAGATCGTCACGTCTTCGGCATTCAATAGGTTGGCTAAAAGTGCTGCCGTATAGTCGGAACCTTCCCGTCCCAAGGTGGTGGTTTGACTGGTTGTGGTGCCGGCAATAAAGCCTTGTGTGATATACATAAAGGTATTTTGGAAAGTAAATACTTTCCGACACAATTGAGCAGAGAGTTCTAAATTGACACAAGCGTTCCGGTAGTTTTGGTCTGTGATCAGGCATTTACGGATGTCAACGAATTTAATCTTTCGACCTTGTTTCTCCAAATAGGCAGAAATGATGGTAGACGAAAGTAATTCGCCGAAACAAATGATCCGGTCATATTCGTAATCATAACACAAAGAAGGTTCGCCATCTAATATGTTTTGTAATTCGGCATAAAGTTTTTCGACCAATTGCTTGACTTCGCCATCGGCAGAGCCGAACAAGTCGTGAATAATCTGTTGATGGAAATCTTTTATTTCTTGAAATGTTTGTTCTGTATTCCCACTTTTCCCGAAATAAGAATTACACAATGTTTCCAGCGCATTGGTCATTTTGCCCATAGCCGAAACGATGATAATCAGATTCTCCCGTTGAGTGTTAATGATCTTAAACAGATTCTTTACTCCTTCCGCATCTTTTACGGATGCACCGCCAAATTTATATACATTCATTTTGTCAAGATTAAGTCATTTGACTTTATTTTTAACTATGCTGTGTACGATTAGTTATTTCTAACTTTTATTTACAGGCATTTGAGTCTGCAAATTTGAGTACACGACTGGTTTGTTTGAGGCTGCTAAATTAGATAATAAATCGGAATAATATACAGGAGTTGAAAGGAAAGTTTTCGGCTGGGAAAGGAAACAGAGCTTCCGTCCTTTATCATCTTGAATTTTAAAGTTTTTTTTAAGATGGAAAACGTTTGTGTATTATGATTTATCATTTTATCTTTGCGTTCACTAACAAAAATAATCTGAACCAATGAACAAAGTTACAACTTTAAACCAATTTATTATTGAACAGCAAGCCGGAGTGCCTCAGGCAACCGGTGGTTTTTCGTGTTTGTTGCACCATATCGGCATCGCAGCTAAAAAGATAAATCGGGAAGTGAATAAGGCGGGGTTGGTTGATATTCTGGGGAAAGCCGGTTCGGAAAATGTGCAGGGAGAAGATCAGCAAAAGCTCGATGTGTATGCAAATGAAACATTTATCACAGAACTAAAGGCAAGTGGCGAATGTTGCGGAATTGCATCGGAAGAAAATCAGGATGTTGTTGTTTTTGAAGAAGAATTATCGCGGGATGCAAAATACATTTTTTGTATGGACCCCTTGGATGGTTCCTCTAATATAGATGTCAATGTATCTATAGGAACAATTTTTTCCATCTATCGGCGGAAATCTCCCGTAGGAGAAATGGCGAATCTGGAAGATTTTATGCAAAAAGGTTGCGATCAATTGGCTGCCGGTTATGTGATCTACGGTTCTTCGACGATGTTGGTTTACACTTCCGGAAAAGGGGTGAACGGTTTTACGCTCGATCCGTCGATCGGTGAATTTTGCCTTTCTCACAGGAATATTAAAACTCCTGAAAATGGTCAAATCTATTCCATCAATGAAGGAAATTATGAGAAATTCCCAGTGGGTGTGAAGAAATATATTAAATATTGTCAGGAAACAGACAAGAAAACAAAGCGTCCCTATACATCCCGCTATATCGGCTCGCTGGTGGCTGACTTTCACCGGAATTTATTGAAGGGGGGCATTTTCATTTATCCCCAGACCAATAGTCACCAGATGGGAAAACTACGTTTGTTGTATGAGTGTAATCCGATCGCTTTCATTGCCGAACAGGCAGGTGCTTGTGCCATAGATGGAGAGAGACGTATTTTGGAGATTGAGCCGGAAAGTATTCATCAACGAGTGCCGTTTTATACCGGATCGAATAATATGGTGGCTAAAGTGGAAGAGTTTTTGAAGTTCTTTAATAACATATAGGATGTGACATCACTTGAAGGGGTGATGAGACATAAAATGCTGTGCATTAAATATTAAATATCAATTATGATAAACAAACAATTATTGAATCCTTCCAGCATTGTGGTGGTTGGAGGATCAGATGATATTCAGAAACCGGGGGGGAAAGTGTTGAAAAATCTGCTGGATGGTCATTTTAAGGGGAATTTGTATGTGGTGAATCCTAAAATGGACGTTGTGCAGGGAATTAAGGCATACCGTGATGTGAAAGATCTGCCACAGGTGGATTGTGCTATTTTGGCGATTGCAGCGAAATTCTGTCCCTCTACGGTGGAGGTGTTGGCAAAACAAAAAAATAGCCGGGCTTTTATTATCCTGTCTGCCGGTTTTAGCGAAGAAAATGCAGAAGGAAAGGCATTAGAAAAACAAATAGTTGAAACGATTGATTCGGTCAATGGTGCTTTGATTGGACCGAATTGCATCGGAGTATTGACTACAAATTATAATGGAGTGTTTACCACTCCTATTCCGAAATTAGACCCGAAAGGGGTTGATTTTATTTCCGGTTCCGGAGCAACTGCTTTGTTTATTATGGATGCCGGAATGCAAAAAGGAGTGAAGTTCTCCAGTGTATTTTCGGTGGGTAATTCTGCTCAGTTGGGCGTGGAGGAAGTGTTGGAATATCTGGACGAATCGTTTGATCCGGAAACCAGTTCACGCATCAAATTGCTCTACGTGGAGAGTATTGATAAACCGGAGAAGTTGTTGAAACACGCCTCTTCTTTGATCCGGAAAGGCTGTCGTATTGCGGCGATCAAATCCGGCGGTTCGGCTGCGGGAAGTCGCGCAGCATCTTCACATACGGGTGCATTGGCAAGTTCCGACGTCGCTGTGGAAGCTCTGTTTCGGAAAGCGGGGATTGTGCGTTGCAATGGAAGGGATGAACTGGCTACCGTAGCCGGTATTTTCACCTATCCGGAATTGAAAGGAAAAAATATTGCTGTGGTCACTCACGCCGGCGGACCTGCCGTGATGTTGACGGATGCCCTGTCGAACGGTGGATTGGATGTGCCGCATTTGGAAGAAAAGAAGGCAAAAGAATTGTTGGAAAAATTATTTAACGGTTCATCAGTAGGAAATCCAATTGATTTTTTGGCAACGGGTACAGCGGAGCAATTGGGGGAGATCTTGGATGCTTGTGACCGTGACTTTGATAATATTGACGGTATTGCCGTGATTTTCGGTAGCCCGGGATTGTTCCCGGTCTTTGACGTGTACGATGTGTTGGAAGAGAAAATCCGAACAAGTAAAAAACCGATTTTCCCGATCTTCCCTTCTTCAATGGTGGTGAAAACTGAAATTGAGGAATTTGTCAAAAAGGGACAGGCTTATTTCCCGGATGAAGTGATATTCGGAAATGCTTTGTGCAAGATATACAAAACACAGGCTCCGGAAGCGCAGGCTCCGGAATTACCGGGAATGGATAAAGGGAGGATTCGTGCCGTGATTGATCGGGCTGCTAATGGATATTTGGCACCGGAAGAAATACACGAACTGTTGGATGCTGCCGGAATCGAACGGGCGAAAGAGGGAGTGGCAGATACGGAAGAAGGAACAATGGCTTTGGCTAAGAAGATAGGTTTCCCCTTAGTGATGAAAGTAGTGGGTCCGGTTCACAAATCAGATGTCGGAGGGGTTACGTTGAATGTCAAAGAGGAGGCAACGGTGCGTAGCGAGTTCCGCCGGATGATGAAAATCAAAGATACACACGCTGTGATGTTGGCTCAGCAATTATCGGGCACCGAAGTGTTTATTGGAGCCAAACGGGAAGATAAATTCGGACATTTAGTGTTGTGCGGATTAGGGGGTATCTTTATTGAAGTATTGAAAGATGTGAAAGCCGGTTTAGCACCGATCGCACACGAAGAAGCCCTGTCTATGATCCGCTCTTTGAAATCTTATAAGATCATTCAGGGAGTGCGTGGACAAGAACCGGTGAATGAGGGTAAATTTGCGGATGCTGTGTCGCGAGTGTCTGTGTTAGTGAAACTCGCTCCTGAGATTTTTGAAATGGACTTGAATCCGTTGTTGGGAAATAAAGAGCAGGTGGTGGCAGTCGATGCACGGATTCGGATCGAAAAATAAACAGAAAAAATGTTGAATGTTTAAGTCTTGTGCGCAAGGCTTAAATATTCAACCATAAAGATATGCCGGAATAATGAAAAAATGGGATGAATATGCTCGTCGCGAGAAGGTGATGATTGTCACTTTGGTGGTGTTGGCTATCGCTGTATTGCTGAGTTGGGGAAGAGTGTCGGACGGACTGACAAAAGGGATTAATTTCTTTTATCATACGCCTGTTGAATCGACAAATACGAAGTAATGAAACAGTTGCCGATGTTTCCATTTCATTGACGGATTGACTTTAAATTTATGAAAAAAACCGACCTGCTATTTATTTTTTGCGTAATTATATGCTTGCTTCCTTTTTTCGTATGCTCTCCGGTTTACGAGTGGTAGCATTCGTTTAATGCCGACCACGGTATGGTGATGAGCTTTTTAAAGTTTGGCATCTTGGCGACTATGGGGGAGATGATCGGATTAAGGATTTGTAGCGGGGTTTATAACCGAAAAGGCTTTGGCGTATGACCGCGGGCGATTGTGTGGGGAATCTTGGGAATGGGCATCAATATGGCGATGATTATTTTTTCCAATGGTACTCCGGCATTTTTGCAATATCTGGGGATGTCCGATGAGGGCGAAATGATGCACGAGGCTCTTTCGTGGAAAAAAGTTTTGGTTGCGTTTGCCATTTCTGTCAGTATGAATACAATTTTCGCACCGGTGTTTATGACGTTGCACAAGATCAGCGATGTGCATATTCTGCAACACGGCGGTACGTTGCGCGGTTTCTTTACTCCCTTGAAAATGCGCGAGATTATGATGGGGTTGAATTGGGGTGTATTTTGGAGTTTTATTTTTAGAAAGACAATACCTTTCTTTTGGTATCCTGCCCATACGATTACTTTTCTGCTTCCGGACAATGTTCGGGTTTTATTTGCTGCTTTATTAGGGGTGGTGCTGGGCATTTTATTGGCTATCGGCGCGCGTAAAGGGGATGCAAAAGCAGCTTAGGCATCAGTATTTTTCATCACATATATGGTATATATGCTTTCCATTGAGCGGGAAAATGACCGCTGAATCTTTTTAGATTTTTGCCCGTATGAGTAAAGATAACTCTAACTGACGCGGCACTATGGAAAAAGAACTGAAACAGCATACTGAAAATCTTCGCCTTAAAGCGGATCTCGAAGGAAATTATTTGATAGCTAAAGGGCATCAGGCAGATAAAAATATCGGTATATTTTATGCACCCTCCGGTGGTGCAGTTCACAAGGTCGCCCGACTGATCAAGCAGAAATTAGGAGAATGTCATCCCGATCTGTATTGCATTTCTGATGTGAATACAAATAAAATACTTGATTATCAGGTGCTCATATTTATTAGTTCGTCGTTGGGACGGAACACTTGGGAGATGGAACAAAAAGATCCTTGGTCATCGTTTTTGCCGAAGTTGTTGCGTTTGCAATTGGAAGGGCGGAAAGTCGCTTTGATAGGACTGGGCGATCACGTCAGTTATCCGAATAATTTTGCGGATGGAATGGGTATTCTGGCGGAAAGAATAGAAGAAATAGGCGGAAAGCTGATCGGCGAAACAGAAACCTGTGATTATATTTTTAATGATTCTAAAGCTGTGCGGCAAGGGAAATTTGTCGGACTTCCGTTGGATGAAGATTACGAAGCGGACAAAACAGCCCAACGGATTGAAGCTTGGTGGCAACGAATCAAAGCGGAAGTAAGGGATGGAACAATTTAGGCTTTCCTGAGCAATTCAATATGCCATCACGATGATTTACATTCGTTTGTCTTGAAAATCGTTTTATTAAATAGAAATCCATTGTGAATGAATTGTTTCTATTGTTTTAAAATCTATCGGTTCCGGTAGATGTGTTGGGAGGAGGAAGGTAGATCGGATATATTTCAAAATTGCTATTCAAGGTGTGAATATTTTCTATCTTTGTGCAAATCTTCAGTGAATGAAAAAGATTAATTTATTGTTGACGCGGCACGGAGAAACGTATGAAAATCAACTTCATCTGCTTCAGGGACAATTGCCGGGAAGGCTTTCGCCTTTGGGAATACAACAAGCTGAACAATTGGCTGTGAAATTGAGCGATGAACCTTTAGATGTCATTGTTTGCAGTGATTTGGCACGTAGTTTTGATACGGCGATGGCTGTGGCACGTCCGCGTGGAATGATGCCGCAACCGACCCCTTTGCTGAGAGAAATGGATTGGGGCATTTATACCGGACAGACTCTGGAAGAGGTGAATTGGCATCATCTACCGAGTGGTGTTGAATCGGTGGATGAACTTTACCACCGCGCAGAGGAATGGATGAACTATCTTCGGGTGAAATATCCAGGTAAACGTATATTGGCTGTCGGGCACGGGGCTTTCAATCGGGCTATTATCACTTGCCTGCGTGGTGGGAAGCCTTTCGATATGATTGAATTACCGATTATGGAAAATACGGAGATAGAAAGATTTATTTTATAAAACTCAAATTGATTTCGGGGTATTGTTCTATTGCGCCTGCTGCTTTCTCTTTACAGAGATAGATTTTATTCACTGGTTGATAGTTTTTGTGACCGTTTTGAAATAAGCTGTTTAAAACATTGAAAGGTCACAATAATGAAAGGATATTATTTTAATACATACCTATGTTTGACTTTATAAAAAAATCGTTGCAGACAGCGAAACACCACCCCCGTTTGGGAGGTTTGGAAATTTTGAAATATATCGGTCCCGGCTTGTTGGTGACGGTAGGATTTATTGATCCGGGTAATTGGGCATCCAATTTGGCGGCAGGGGCTGATTATGGTTATGCGCTGTTGTGGATGGTGTCATTATCAACCCTAATGTTGATTATATTGCAACACAATGTGGCGCACTTGGGGATCGCTACCGGACTTTGTTTGTCGGAAGCCGCTATGACTTATCTGAAGCCTCGTTATGCAAAGACAGCTTTATTTTCAGCGATGGGCGCATCCGTATCTACCTCGTTAGCGGAGATACTGGGGGGAGCCATTGCTTTGGAAATGCTTTTCAATATTCCGGTGCGTATCGGTGCTGTATTGGTGACAATCTTCGTGCTGATAATGTTGTTTACCAATACCTATCGGGTGATGGAACGTTGGATTATTGCTTTCGTTTCTATCATTGGTTTGTCGTTTATTTATGAGCTTTCTCTGGTAGATATAGTCTGGAGTGAGGCTGCTTGGGCTTGGGTGACACCCTCATTCCCTAAAGGTTCAATGTTAGTTATTATGAGTGTATTGGGTGCTGTGGTGATGCCACATAATCTTTTTTTACATTCGGAGGTCATTCAGAGCCGACAGTGGAACCTGAAGGATGATAAGATTATCCAAAAACAGATGCGCTATGAATTTTGGGATACTTTCCTGTCGATGATGATTGGTTGGGCGATTAATAGTGCGATGATTCTTTTAGCGGCGGCTACTTTTTTTAAAAATGGAACTTCTGTTACCGAACTTGAACAAGCAAATTCCTTGTTGCAGCCCTTGTTGGGAAATAATGCGGTTGTGGTTTTCGCCGTCGCGTTGTTGTTTGCCGGAATAGCTTCGTCTATCACTTCAGGAATGGCGGCAGGTTCTATATTTGCCGGAATGTTCAGAGAACCTTATGATATAAAAGACAGCCATTCCCGTTGGGGCGTGGTCATTTCACTAGTTCTTGCCTTGCTGATTATTATGGTGATTTCTAATCCGTTTATGGGTTTGATTTATTCACAAATGATACTGAGCATACAATTACCGATTACGATCTTTTTGCAAGTCTACCTGACTTCTTCTGAAAAAGTGATGGGTAAATATAAGAACAAAATGTTTACGAAATGGCTGCTTTATTTACTTGGCGCGATTGTGACGATATTAAATATAGCTTTGTTAGTTAGTTTATTCTGAAAATTATTGTCATTCACTTTCGCCATTTCACTTTTTAATCTATCTTTGCACCTCCTATCGGGTAT
>JAVXFZ010000002.1:0-83464 GCA_036657595.1 Odoribacter sp.
CTCTTTCCCGTTAAAATAAACATTATAACGAGTCGTCAACTGATGGTAATTACGCGAAAAGAAATTATTCTTCTTCACAGAACAACCGGACAACAGCAACACAAATAGAAATGATATATATACGATGGACTTCATTGCAAAGAAACAAGATGGTGTCAAAAACCTACTGAAAGGCTTTTCGACACCATCCGATCAACTATTTTTTAGTAATTCTAACCCGTTTCGCCTGACTGTGTCCCTCTTCCACTGCCTCCACCACCTGTCCCGCCAATTCCATAAAAGCGGCTCCCGTAATACTGTCAGGATTCAAGGCAACCGGCTTACCGGAATCTCCCCCTTCACAAATACTCTGCACCACCGGAATCTGTCCCAACAAACGCAATCCCTTCTCTTCTGCCAATCGTTTAGCTCCTTCTTTTCCAAAAATATAATACCGATGATCCGGCAACTCTGCCGGCGTAAACCAAGCCATATTCTCCACCAATCCCAACACCGGCACTTCAATTCCCGGACTGTCAAACATATTGATCCCTTTTATCGCATCAGCCAACGCCACCTCTTGCGGCGTACTAACCACCAATGCACCCGTCAACGCCACCGTTTGCACCAACGTCAAATGAATATCGCTTGTCCCCGGCGGTAAATCAATCAACATATAATCCAACTCTTCCCAATACCCCTGTTCCACCAGTTGCTTCAACGCATTTGAAGCCATCGGACCACGCCACACCGTTGCAGATGCCGGATCAACAAAAAAACCGATGGATAAAATCTTCACTCCATACTTTTCAATCGGAACAATCATATCCTGTCCCCCCACCTTTTCAATACAAGGCCGGGCATCTTCGCAACCAAACATCTTTGGTATAGACGGTCCGAAAATATCAGCATCCACCAATCCCACTTTATATCCTTGCATCGCCAATGCCACCGCCAGATTAGCCGCAACAGTCGATTTCCCGACTCCTCCCTTTCCGGACGATACGGCGATAATATTTTTAACCTTCTCCAAAGACAAAGGTCTTTCCAAATCGTGAACAAACACCGTTTCTATCTCCACTGCCTGATAAACGGTCTTCTCTTTCAAGAGAGTTTCGCACTTCTTTTTGACAGCTCCTACAAAAGGATCATTGGATTTTTGAAACACCAAACGGAAGAACACCTTCTCCTCCTCGATACGAATGTGTTGAACCATATCCAGTTCAACTACATTTTTTGAACTACCCGGATATTTCACTTCCATCAGTAAATCCCTGATTTCTTTTATTTTATCCTGCATCATCATCTTTTTATGTATTTAATAGTTATTACTTATAATAAGGAAACGAAAATAATAAAAAATAGTTGATAAACACAGAAAATAAAGCAAACTTCCAAATAAGCATACAAAAACGACACATCACCCTATCTGCCATAAACTTATCCATCCTTTCCTCCTCTTGTCATTCATTATCCTTGCTAAAAGACTTCCCGTTTGCCACAATATGTAGCAGCACAGCAATATACAACTCTTCATTGCGAAAAGGTGAATGGGGATCATAGGGATATTTCTCGCTCAACGCTATAATATCCAAGTTTTATCGGCAGAAAAAATTAAACTGTAATTTTATTACTCATCAAGATGGGTATTGGGAAAAGTAGAATGTCTTCTAATATCTACCTCACAGTAAATAGAACGGAGGAATAAACATTGCCCAAACGGATATTAATCTTATAAGTGCCTCGTATTTCATAAAAATCGTTTGATGAAACTTTCAGTTGAACCACCAATTTATTTCCGATAAGTGATACGGTAAAGTATTCTGCATTACTCGTATCAAAAAAGTATTCTACTCCTTTAGGTAAGGCAATCCTAATCTCATCTCCGACGTCGTAGACAATACCGTAATCGCTATTCATCTCGGGTAAACCTTTCGCATCCGGATATGCCAAAACGTATTTCACGACCGCTCCTGTCAATTCCGTATCTTTGGTAATAGAGGACACAACGTATGTTTTATAATAAGCCGTTCCGACCTGAACAGCTCTCACGCCGGAAGGAAAATCGTATAACGTACTGGGATCAAATATTTGATAAATATGTCCCGGAGTGACGGCAACTTCGCGCACGAGATTATCCAATTTAGGTGACATCTTTACCCCTATTCCGTAGGCATTGCCTGCGTCGGCAATCAATGAGCGAAAAGTATGAAAATTATTCGCTTTATTGATATATACATCTGATTCGCCCAAGGGTGTGTGACCATTCTGCTCATCCAGCATATTCAAAGTAACGGTATCGCCGGGATCATTGGGGGTGTCGTCATCTTTATCACAGCTCACCATAAAAATAAAGGATACAAACATCAATAAGATGCTCCCTACATTGAAAATTCTTTTTGTTGTCATCCGTTTTTGTGTTTTATTCTCTGCATCCGTTTTTCTCTTTCTCCGATACGGATACAGAGAGAATAGAGACGGCAAAAGTATAGAAAAAAAGGTCGATTTTATACAAACGATCTTTTATTTTATATCAAAAAAATACAACAATTGTGCATTCCTATTTCACCGTTTTCACAGCTACCTCTCCTCCTCTCGTCATCGCCTGCATAAAGTCGCTACAAAGCCGTTATAAAATGATTACAAAATGCAACAGGAAGCTATTGATAAGGAATTTTATTGAATTTCAGATCAGGGGTATACGAGCGTTGAGGGGAAGATGCCCTATCGCTAAAAAAACGTAAAAATGATGCAGTTGATAGTCATAAGGATCGGAGTATTTATATTCGGGTGTTGTATTTTCTGAGTCGGTTGCGGAGAGTTAGATAGTCGGGACATATTTTACCGACTAATTTCCAAAAGGCTGCGGAATGGTTTTTTTCTATGGTATGAGAAAGTTCGTGCAAAATTACATAGTCGATGATTTCATCGGGTAGTTTCATCAACTTTATATTTAAGCTGATGTTGTTTTCAAATGAGCAACTTCCCCAGTTAGATACGTTGTTGCGGAAAGACAAATGTCCGTAATGAAAGCCGTATTTCTCGGCACATTCTTTGACACGACGAGGCAAATATTGCCGGGCTTCCATTGTATAGACCGATAGTAAGAATTGCTGTACGATGCTCTCGATGCGGCTAAAATCGACATTTTTCGGTACGGATAGGGTGATGACCTCCTGCTCCATTCGGTAGGAAGGTTTGGATTGATCGGTTGCTACGATTTTTAAGAGGTGTGATTTTGTCTTGATTTCCGCACCGATTTTGAGCCCCACTCCGGTGTCCTGCTCATACACTTCCATATTTTTTTGGTTTTGTATGATCCACTCCCGGTTTTCCTCTAAAAACTTTTCTGTCTGTTTTTGGCTCACCCCAAAAGGGACACTCACCCATATTCCCCGTCCGGGAGCCATCCGAATGCGCAGAAATTTGATGTTGGAGCTGCGACGGACTTTTATCTCCCCAATACCCGACAGTTCGATTACTTCCATATTATAGGGCTTTATCCGATCCGATTTATATACAAAGAAGGAGAACACCGTTGCGGCACTCTCCTTCTTCTTTTTCTTCCGAATCGATTGTTAAGCTTTCTTGACCATATCGCTCAAAGTCGAAAATGCTCCGTCAACAGAAGTCATCAGATCTTTGCAGACAACCTTATAAAAAGCTTTTCTTTCGCCTTTTGCCAATTTTTTGCCGGCATTGATGCGCTGTCTCATATTGTTTCTGGAATCAATCACACTTTGAACAATTCCGCTAATATCATCGGTGCTTTTACCCACTGCCAGACAATTCAAACAATCATCCACCACAGCAAAAGTCAAATAGTCAATGTCTTTCTTTAATCTCTTAATGCTTGCCATAATTATCTATCATTTAATTTTGCTCAAAAGTAAATAAATCATTGATAGGATACAAATTTTTATACCTGAAATTCAGGAGAAAGATGTGAATTAGCTTCTAAGAGTAGATCAAGGACGACGATTGCCGCCATTGCTTCGACTACGGGCACGGCACGAGGGACAACGCAGGGGTCGTGGCGACCGGATGCCTTCATTTCGATTTCGTCGCCTTGAACGGTGACGGTGGATTGGCATTTTCCGATGGTCGCTACCGGTTTAAAAGCAACGCGAAAGTAAACGTTTTCTCCGTTTGTCACCCCCCCTTGTATACCTCCTGAACGGTTGGTAGCGGTGGAAACTTTCCCCGCTTTGGAGAGAAAAGCATCGTTGTGTTCGCTGCCCCGCATCGCTGCGGCGGCAAATCCCATTCCATATTCAAATCCTTTCGCCGCGTTGATGCTCATCATCGCATACGCTAATCGGGCTTGAAAACGGTCGAATACGGGTTCTCCTAATCCAAGGGGTATACCTTTTATAAGACAGGTCACTACTCCACCCACACTATCTTCTTGTTCTCGTGCTTGCCGAATGCAAGCGATCATTTGTTTTGCTATCTCCGGGTCGGGACAACGCACGATGTTGTTTTCTGTTTCGCCCAGATCCCGTTTTTCATCGAAAGAAGGCAAAGCGATGGATCCGATTTGCGAGGTGTAGGCTTGCAGACAGATGCCATAAGCGGATAGCACTTGTTTGGCAACAGCACCGGCAACGACGCGGGCGATCTGTTCACGAGCGGAGGAACGCCCTCCTCCGCGGTAATCGCGGATGCCGTATTTTTTCGCCCACGTGTAATCGGAATGGGAAGGACGGTATAGATCTTTTAAATCGTCATAGTCTTTCGGGTGTTGGTTTTGATTTCTCACCATAAAACCAATCGGCATACCGGTTGTTTTTCCTTCAAAAATGCCGGAAAGGATTTCTACTCGGTCTTCTTCTTCGCGAGTGGTGGATAGGTCAGACTGTCCGGGTCGGCGACGATTTAATTCACTTTGTATTTTATCTATTGACAACGCCATTCCCGCCGGACAGCCGTCAATGATTCCCCCGACGGCTTCGCCGTGGGATTCACCATACGACATCAGGCGAAAAAGTTTTCCTATTGTATTTCCCGGCATAAAGTTTACTTTAATCCGCAGCTTTGTTGTTTGCTGTTGTCCGTTTTTAGAAAAGCAGCGTTAATGACAGCATCCGCATCCCTCATCGTGCGATCCGCAACCGCCATCGCAACTGCCTTCACCGTCTGAACCGCAACTGCTGCATCCGCCACATTTGTGACTGTGCAGGGCTTCCAGTTCTTCGTCCGTCGCGTTGCGTTCGCTCAATACTTCCCCTTTGAAATAGAGGTCTTTTCCTGCCAACGGATGGTTGAAGTCGATTTTTACGTCCTCTTCACCGATGGATAAGATTTTTCCCTGCAAGCGCCGTCCGAGGCTATCCATCATCGGAATCATACTTCCAATGACCATATCCGCGCTTTCTACTTCTTTAAATATATCTTTGGGTAATTCTACGATCATATCTTGATTGACATCACCATAACCATTGGCTGCCGCAATCTTAAAATCGAACGAATCGCCTTTTTTCTTGTCCAGAAGGTTCATTTCAAAATATTCCAATATTTGTCCCTGTCCGCAGATAAATTCTAACGGTTGGTCCACACCGGCAGCCTCTAATAATTCTCCATTCTGTTCTGTTCTTAACTCATAACTGATAGATACGAATTTGTTTTTTGTAATCATTCCCTTTCATTAAATTGGTTATAGGACAAAAGTAGTATAAAATAATTGAATAGTGAGAATAGGAAATTGAAAAAAAGTGGTACTTTCGCACTAATTTACATTTTTGAAGATGCGTCATTACGATTATATCATTGCGGGAAGTGGACTGGCGGGACTTTATATAGCCTATCACGCTGCTGCTTACGGGAAAGTTGCCTTGTTAACGAAGTCGGGTATTACTGAAAGTAATTCTTATTTCGCGCAGGGAGGAATCGCGGCAGCAACGGATGAAGATGATGCTCCCGCGCTTCATTTTGAGGATACTATTATTGCCGGTCGCGGTTTATGCGATTATCCGGCAGTGGATATTCTTGTCAATGAAGGTCCACAACGAATTAGGGAATTGATGGATGCAGGTATGCACTTCGATATGGAGGATGGCAGTCTGGCATTGGGATTGGAAGGAGGACATCACCGGAAACGTATTCTCCACGCAGGAGGTGACGCTACGGGCAGAATGGTGACCAGTTTTATGATTAGTAAGGTGATTAACAATCCACGTATTAATATCTTTGAAAATCATTCGGTGATCGGCATTTTGCAAGATCAGGATCAATGTTACGGTGTTCGTACGTGGAATTTGGTGACTCAATCGGAAGAGCTTTTTACGGCTGACAATACTTTTTTGACTCTCGGCGGTACGTCAGCGATTTATAAGCGAACGACCAATCCACATACGACGATCGGTGACGGGTTGGCATTGGCTTACAATGCCGGCTGTGAAATTGCGGATATGGAATTTATTCAATTTCATCCTTCGGCGATCTGTACGGATTCGGAAGAAGCCTTTTTAATCAGTGAAGCCGTTCGGGGCGAAGGTGCCCGCCTGATCAATCAAAACGGTGAGCGTTTTATGCCCGCCATTCACGAATTGGCAGAATTAGCTCCCCGGGATATTGTCGCCCAATCCATTTATCAGCAAATGCAAAAATACAATCAGGATTTTGTGTGGTTGTCGCTCAAACATTTGGATCCGGAGTTGGTGAAACACCGTTTCCCGAATATTTATGAAAAATGTCAGGAATTGGGCATTGATATGTGCGACCGGATACCGGTAGCTCCGGCAGCTCATTATATGGTCGGCGGTGTCAGAACGGACATCAATGGACAGACTAATATTAAGCGGCTGTTTATTTGTGGAGAATTAGCCTCTTCCGGGATTATGGGTGCCAATCGGCTTGCCTCTAATTCTCTAATTGAATGTCTGGTGTTTGGGAAACGGGCAATTGAAGCCTCCCGTTCAAATATCGGCAATAATACAGTACCGGTCTTTACCCGTCGCTATCACGACCACGAACAATATGCCCCGCTGTATATTCAATTAAAAAAAGATGTTTCGCGCATTATGACACAGCACGCCGGAATTATCCGCAATGCCATTTCTTTGCAGGAAGGATTGGATAAATTAAAGCGATTGGAGGAATCGCTTCCGAGAGAAGAGAATGAATATTATTCATTGATCAGCCACAATCTGGTCACGGTCGCCCGCCTGATTATTCGTTCGGCGTTGTACCGTAAGGAGAGTCGAGGCGGTCATTTTCGTGAAGATTTTCCGACCAGTCATCAGGATTATCTGTACCACATTGTACAGCAGAAAGGAAAAGAGTTGCAAACTATTCCGATTAATACTAAAAAAATACCGTCATAGGCGGATACATCTCATATCAATCTTTGTAAATAAAATCTATGCAATACGACTCTTTAATTGACCGATTAATCGACCTCGCCATAGAAGAGGATGTCGCCAGTGGCGACGTGACGACTAATTCTATTATTCCCGCACATACCCGAGCCAAAGCGGAGATGAAGATGAAAGCCGACGGCGTGATTTCCGGAATGGAAGTGGCGCGGCGTGTGTATGAACGCTTTGAAAAAGATATTGTTTGGATGCCCTTTGTGAAAGACGGCGATGTTGTCCGCAAAGGGGAGATTATTCTTCGCATAGAAGCCAGTTACCGTTGTCTTTTGTTGGGCGAACGGGTGTCGTTGAATCTGTTGCAACGGATGTCGGGTATTGCCACAGAAACAGCTAAATATGTCAAAGAATTAGCCGGCTCGCACACTCAATTGTTGGATACACGAAAAACAGCTCCCGGATTGCGGGTGTTGGATAAAATGGCGGTAAAAGACGGAGGCGGCACGAATCATCGAATGGGACTTTATGATATGGCTATGATCAAAGATAATCATATCAAAGTGGCAGGAAGTATCACGAATGCGGTGAAGGCCGTTCGCGCGAATTTGCCTGCCCATATCAAAATAGAGGTGGAAACGACCACTCTCGCGGAAGTGGAAGAGGCATTGAACACTCAAGCCGATATTATTATGCTTGACAATATGAGTAATGCGGAGATGACAGCCGCCGTGCAGCTGATCAATGGAAGAGCGAAAACCGAAGCATCCGGCAATATGAACCGATCGCGCTTGCAGGAAGTCGCAGCGACAGGTGTAGATTTTATCAGTGTCGGAGCTCTCACACACTCAGTGACAGCCTTAGATATTAGTATGAATATTCAAAACAATTAAGAAAATTACTCCTCTATTCGGCTTTTTTGCCTTTTACCTTTTACCTTTTACCTTATCTTTCTTATCTTTGAAGCCGAAAATGAAAATGTTATGACGAATACAGAGATTATTGACAGAATAAAGCAACTGAAAAAAGAGAAGAATGCCGTTATTCTGGCACATTACTATACTCGTCCTGAGGTTCAGGATATAGCGGATTATCTGGGAGATTCATTGGGTCTTTCGCAGGAAGCCGGCAAAACAAATGCAGAGATGATTATCTTCTGCGGAGTTCATTTTATGGCTGAAACGGCTGCCATTATCTCGCCCGATAAAAAAGTGCTGATCCCCGCACAATATGCAGGTTGTTCGTTGGCAGAAAGTGTCAGCGGATATGAACTGAAGGAATGGAAAACAATGAATCCGGAGGGAATCATTGTCAGTTATGTCAACACAACGGCAGAAGTAAAAGCTTGGACAGACATTTGCTGCACTTCCGCCAATGCCCTGAAGGTGGTGGAAAGTCTGCCAAAGGACAAAAAGATTCTGTTTCTACCGGATAAAAATCTTGGAGCGTGGATCTCCAAAATGACAGGCAGGAAAATGGAATTATGGGATGGTAATTGCTGTGTGCATCAACGGATCACAACGGATATGATCTTAAAGAAAAGCGAGGAGTATCCCGATGCCGATATTCTGATTCATCCGGAATCCAATTGTTCACACGACGAGCAGATACTCAATATGCCGCAAGCGTATATGTATTCTACCGCCGGAATGATAAAACACGCTCTCTCCTCTTACAAAAAGCAATTTATCATCGCGACAGAAGTAGAAACCATCCATAAGTTGCAAAAAGATAATCCGGAGAAAGAGTTTATCCCCATCCATCCGACTACTATTTGCGGACAGATGAAAAAAGTGACCATCGAGAATGTCCTCGAAGCTCTTGAAAAAGAACAATATTTAGTTGAAATTTCCCCCGAAATCCGACAAAAAGCTTGGACTCCTATTGAAAGGATGTTGAATCTCCACTAATAGAAATTAATTAAGAACATTATGAATATATCTTTGAATTGGCTGAAAGACTATTTGAAAATAGATCTGAGCGTTGAAGAAATCTGCAAGATATTAACCAGCATCGGGCTGGAAGTAGGTGGATATGAGAAATTTGAATCTATTCGAGGTGGTCTAAAAGGCTTAGTGATCGGCGAGGTAAAAACGTGTGAGGCTCACCCTGATTCAGACCATTTACACCTGACCACAGTGGACTTGGGCGACGGACGCCTCACTCCTATTGTCTGCGGTGCGCCCAACGTCGCCGCCGGACAGAAAGTGGTGGTGGCTACTGTCGGTACGATACTTTATAATGGAGAAGAGGAATTTACTATTAAGAAATCAAAAATCCGTGGAAAAGAATCGGAAGGAATGATTTGTGCGGAAGATGAAATCGGCATCGGACACGACCACGCCGGAATCATTGTTTTGCCGGAAACGGTCAAAACCGGTACGTCCGCTGCCGAATATTATCAAGTCACAACGGATTATACCATTGAAATCGACATCACCCCCAACCGGATAGATGGAGCTTCTCACCTCGGTGTGGCGCGCGACTTGGCTGCTTTTCTGCAACAAACACAAGATATTCATTCTACGATCCCTTCTGTCGATCATTACACAAGCGACAGTCACACGGCAAAGATTTCGATTGAGGTGCAACGTCCCGAAGCTTGTATCCGCTATGCGGGAGTATGTATAGAAGGGGTGAAAATAAAAGAATCACCCGAATGGTTGCAAACCCGATTAAAAGCCATCGGTTTGCATTCTATTAATAATGTGGTGGATATTACCAATTATATTCTGTTTGACCTCGGACAACCTCTTCACGCTTTTGATAAAGACAAAATCAAAGGCAATCAAGTGATCATCCGAAGTTACCCCACCGGTACGAAATTCACTACCCTCGATGGTGTTGAACGAAGTTTGAATGAAAACGACCTGATGGTGTGCAATACGGAAGAACCGATGTGTATGGCAGGAGTATTTGGCGGACAGGATAGCGGCATTACGGAAAGCACAAGCAATGTATTCCTCGAAAGTGCCTGTTTTGATCCGGTATTTGTACGAAAGACCGCCCGCCGTCACGGTCTGAATACCGATGCCTCCTTCCGTTTTGAAAGAGGTACTGATCCGAATATTGTGATTTATGCCCTGAAAAGAGCTGCCTCGCTGGTGAAAGAATTAGGAGGCGGAAAGATCACTTCCGAAATCATTGATATATACCCTCATCCGGTAGCTGACTTTGAAGTAAAGGTTGAATACGCACATATCGACCGCCTGATCGGTAAAAAGATCGGTCACGACCGTATTAAAAAAATACTTGTCTCTCTTGAAATGAAGATCGTACGGGAAGATGATGAAAGCCTTTTGCTCCATATTCCCCCTTACCGGGTGGATGTACGCCGGGAAGCCGATGTGATTGAAGACATTCTACGCATCTACGGTTTCAACAATATTGAGGTGCCCTCAAAAGTAAATTCTACTCTGAGTTATTCAGAAAAACCGGACGATTTCTGCCTGAAAAATATTATTGCAGACCTTTTGGCTGCCAACGGATTTAATGAGATGATGAATAATTCACTCACGAAGTCCTCTTATTTTGAAGGTTTTGAAACTTATAAACCGGAAGAAACGGTGATGTTGTTTAATCCACTCAGCTCAGACCTAAGCGCAATGCGACAATCACTGCTATTCGGCGGATTGGAAGTGATCGCTTATAATTGTAACCGTAAAAACAGTAACTTGCGCCTGTTTGAATTTGGTAAAGCTTATACGTTCCACGCAAAAGAAGGCGAAAATCATCTGAAACAATATAAAGAAGAGGATAAATTAGCCCTGTTTATCAGCGGTAACAAGACATTGGCGTCGTGGAACAGTCAGGAACAAAAAACTGATTTCTTCCACATCAAAGCATATAGTGAAATGCTTCTCTCCCGCTTGGGATTTCAACCTAATTCCCTGAATATGGAAGAATGTAGCGAAGATATTTACCGCGAAGGGATTGCATATACATTAAATGGGAGGCACATCGCTACTATCGGAATGCTCAGTCAGAAGGTATTGAAAAAAACAGATATAGAGCAAGCTGTTTATTACGCTGAATTTTCGTGGGAAAATCTTTTGAAAGCTGTCAAGAACCATCAGGTAGCTTTTGTTCCGATGCCTAAATTTCCGGCAGTAAAACGAGATTTGGCTCTTCTGCTTGACAAGAAAATTACTTTCAAAGAAGTGAGAGATCTTGCCCTGCGAACGGATAAGAACCTATTGAAAGCAGTGCATCTTTTTGACGTTTACGAAGGTGAGAAACTGGGTGTCGATAAGAAATCGTATGCTGTCAGTTTTATTCTACAAGATGATGAGAAAACACTTACCGACAAACAGATAGATAAAATTATGAATAAACTGATCGGTAGTTATCAGCACTTACTGGGAGCAGAGATTAGATAAAAATGTTGAATACCGATTAACTTAAAAGAATTTGTTACCGTAAATACAATCCTAACTGAACGTACAAAGATGATAGACGTGAACCATCCCCCCGCATATAAAATAGGTTTAACTCTCAGCGGGGGTGGTGCCAGAGGATTTGCCCATTTAGGAGTGATTCAGGCGATGTATGAAATCGGCATTCAACCGAACATTTTATCAGGTACGAGTGCCGGTTCGATCATAGGCGCAATGATCGCTTCCGGACACAGCCCGAAAGAATGCCTGAATTTCTTTATCGGCAAAAAGATACTACACTTTGCTCGTCCTACAATGTCGAAAAAAGGAATTATGACGATGAGCGGTATGGAAGAAAAACTGGCTGAATTTCTTCAGGTAAGAACATTTGAAGAATTAAAAATCCCATTGGTGGTGACCGCCAGCGATATTAACAATGCGGTGCCTGCCCATTTTGAACACGGTGAACTCCTTCCCTGCCTGATTGCCTCTTCTTCTATTCCTATTGTCTTCACCCCACGAGAAATCAATCAAGTGGATTATGTAGACGGCGGAATCTTTATGAATCTTCCGGTACGCCCCATTCGCAAAAGATGTGAAAAGATCATTGCGGTAGAAATCAATTCAATCGACACCTCTGTGAAGGTTACCAATATGCTCGAAATGGCAGTCCGTTCGTTTAATCTGGGCGTTAACCGGAATACGGACATCGACAAAGGAATGTGTGATGTGTTTATCGCCCCGCAGAATATGACCAAATATAGTATGTTTGATTTAGAACACGTAGAGGAAATTTACGAAGAAGGCTATCGCACAGCAAAATGTATTTTCAAAAATTCTATATTCTCCGATTTATCAAAAGTCAACCCACTCAGTTGAAGGATACAACAAAGCGGTTGACTTTCTGCGACAGTAAGATATTTAATTATTTTATTTTTTCCTGTATTTTTTCTACAATGCCCGAATGCCCCGCGATGATGGAGTAGCCTCTATTTTCACGAAAAGGAAGCACTCTCCCACCGGCTTCTTCTACAATCAACACCCCCGCACAAATATCCCACAGTTGTAAAGATAGTTCCCAATATCCGTCTAAAAAGCCCGCCGCAACACAACACAAATCATAAGCGGCGGATCCCATTCGCCGGATGCCCCGTAAATGAGGCAATATAGCCGATAGATTAGCGGCATTATTATCCGGATTAACATCTTTATCATACGGGAAACCTGTCCCCAATACGGAATGTGCCAAATCCTTCTTTTCCGCCACCCGAATGGAATGACCATTCAAATAGGCCCCTTGTCCCTTTATTGCTGTGTATAATTCTTTAAAATAAGGAGCGTAGACTACCCCTAAAATCGTTTCTTCTTTGTATTGCAAACCGATGGAAACAGTAAAAATAGGTAATCCTTGACTGTAATTATTCGTCCCATCTAATGGGTCAATTACCCAGCGATAGTCAGACGTTCCGTCGTGTGCTCCACTCTCTTCCCCCAAAACAGCGTGGTCAGGGAAATGCCCCTGTATTTCTTTCAAAAGAAAAGCTTCGCTTTCTTTATCTGCCCGAGTCACTACATCATATACATTTGATTTGGTCTGTATGCCCAAATCGGTTCCTCTAAAATAAGAGAGTTGTATTTTTCCCGTTTCTTTCGCCCACTCTATTGCTAATGTAAGTACTTGATCCAAATTCAATTCCATATCTTTCAATTATTATTGTAATCAGTAAAATTATTGCCACCAAGATAATAAAAATAGTGAGATGGAGAAAATTAACGCAATAGAATCGAAAAACAGATCATTTGGAATGAATTTGAAAAATTAAATGAAGCCAACTAAAGTTATCTAAAAACCAAATAAAACCAGAGCAATATTTCCTAAATACTACCTATGATCGGTTTAGAAAATTTCCCTTGTATTCATTCATATTTTTGTCAAGATAAAATTTAGGACAAATAATAGCATTTTATTCGTGATTTTAGTACCTGTATCAAAAATTATATGTACATTTGTTACAAAATAGTGGAATGTTTACTAAAATCGTATACGAAATGAAAAAAATCTCTGTATCACTCATTTTATTAATGGTTACGACTCTATTAATTTCATGTATTAAGCAGGTGGGTGTTGATACACAAATTTCTGACAATAATGATCTTACGACCGCAATCATACCGACTGATTTTAATTGGAAGATGACTCAAAATATCACGACCAATTTCACTTCCGTAGCTCATCAAACGATGGTTTTTGTCTCTCTACCCGATGCGAATGCTCCATTTAGTTCATTCTTGGTTGGTGCAGGTATTCCTCCTATGACACTTGATATACCTACGAATTACAGCAAGTTAAAAGTCCAATACCAAAAAGAAGATGGTCTATCAACACCGGTCGAACTACAGGTGATGGCTAACGCTGTTTCTTATGCTGTCCCGGCAGATAGTAAGGAAGTTATTGAATTTCCTCAGGCGGTCGCCTATTCAAAAGCCAATGATACAGGTAAACCTGTAAGCACTATAATCCCTGCGACAGGTTGGGGTACTTTAATGTTTGAAGATTTGTATCCAGCTATAGGTGATTACGATTTCAACGATTTAGTAATAAATTACAAAATTGAGCTTGTTCCGTTTGGAAAGAACTATGTTGGTGTATTGAAAGCCACTTTCCGTGTTGCGGCAGTGGGTGGTTCACTTCCTTTCGAATTTTATATGCAATTAGATAATGTTTTAGGTAGTAACGTTGGTTATAATATCAACGGCCATAATGAGGGAAATTTTGATGTCGAATATAGTAAAAACTCAGCTAATCCTGAGGCAATAAAGATTGAGAAATTTGCCATAAATAAAAATGATGATCCTGTTGCCTTTTCTATTACAGGAATAAAGGCAAATAAAAAATACCCTAACGCTGCCGGAACATTGAATGTTACCAAAGGTAAGGAATTACTATCAGATGAATTGGTCGAATTTAAAGTAAATATCGTATTTAAAAATTCTGTTGCATTAAAAGAATTCACAAAAGGTCAAATCAATTTCTTTATTGCTCAAAATAATCCTTTCCCTAATAGTGGGAATATACCCACTGGTTTTGGAGCTAAGTTGTATGAAATCCACTGCAATGGCTACAGACCAACGTATCAAGGAGAAGTATTGTATGATTATTTGAAAAAAAATAGCAATATTACCAATGCGTGTAAACAATCATACACGAGTAATAGTAATCTCGTTTGGGCTATCAATATCCCGGATAATATCCTACACACCTATGAATGTCAGACTTTTGTGACGAATGCTAATGGTAAAAAGGTAAAGGAATATAATTTCACCAATGCCTATCCTAATTTCAAAGCATGGGCTGAATCCGGTGGAGCATCTAACAAAGATTGGTATAAAGATGGATCAAGAAATATGAAATATTTGGTGCCAGCTACATAGTTAAGTATAGAACTCTAAATAAAAAACGAATAGAAATTGGGGGCGAACTATTGTGGTTTGAACCCAATTTTATTGTATAAATATATGATTACTCGTTCGATATTTAGTTTTTTGTATAAAAACCAAATATTTTACTATTCACAATTAATGAGTATATATTTTTGATTATAAATGCGTATATTTATCGGTGATTTAATGTTTCTCTATTAATATGCGATTTTGATATGTATTGTTAATTTTAAAAAAGTGAAAAAGGTTATAATATTACTATTCTTTTGGACAGCAGGTTGCTCATTGGCTTATGCGCAAACAATTCATTTAGATTCTTCTACTGTGAGTACTCTAAATAATTTTGAATTTGATAAAATTGAACTTCCTCTTGTTACAGTGTTTTTAGAAGCTGCTAAATCGTATGCCGATATGAAATATCTGGACGAAAAAGTTACAGAAGAAAAGCTTCGATTAAAAATATCTCGTAAAGAATGGTTGAATTATTTTCATCTACAGAGTAATTATCAATATGGAACCAATAGCTCTTATTTAGTTCAATCTGGTAGCGAAAATTCACCAACATTCATCGGTCAATCTTCATCCAAGGAAGTACAGAATTGGTATGTTGGCGTTACAATCAACGTGCCGTTAGATGATGTATTTACGCGTAGAAACAAGAATGAGATTGTTCATAGTCGGATTAGACAAATCGAATATGAAGCGGTGAAAACATTGGAAGATCGTCAATTGCTGATATTAGAATCGTACAATAATGTAATTAAAAACTTATCGTTGCTCAAAGTACGTGCCGAGGCAATAGCTCTATACAACGCACAAATGAAAATTTCGGAACGAGATTTTGCTAACGGTCGAATTGACATCATAACACTATCACTCGAAAGAAGTCGCCGTGCAACGGCAGCAGTGCAATATGAAGAAATCAAAGCGGCACTCTACAATGCTGTAACAGTATTAGAAATGCTAACAAAAGTAAAAATAATAAAAAAATAATGGATATTTTCACCTATCTATCAAATTTCATATATCGAATCCGGTATAAATTATTGGGGGGTACTTTTCTTGTTGTAGTTTTAACTGTATATCTTACACAGTTTCTGCCTAAGCATTATACAGTTATCACCACTATTTTTACTGGTATCACTTCCAAAACATCATTGAATGATATGAATGAAAATGTTAGTTGGAATACTTCTAATAATGCTCACGACAATATCATCAATCTGGTTAAAGCAAAAACGACATTGAAGTCAATTTCGATTGGTCTGATCGCACAAGCATTAATGTATGGCGATATGAATCAAGATAATCACTATATTTCAGCGGCGAATTATAAAAAACTACATAAAATAGTTCCTGCTGATGTTCTCGCACTCATCGACAAAAAATCATTCGACCATACGTTCGAAAATCTAACACAATACAGAACAGAAGATAAGCATAATTTTATTTATGCTATGTTTAACTGGTCTCATCCACATTATAGCTATATGGCATTGAACCAAATGAAGGTCAACCGTAAAGGCAATAGTGATATGATTGAAATATCATATGAAACTGATGATCCGGGTATTGCTGTCAACACCTTACTTTTACTTAACAAAGAATTGGTGAAACGCTACGAAGGATTGCTTTTGAATGCTTCATCAGATGTGATCAAACATTTTGAAGAACAATTAGTAAAGGCAACCGAAGTATTAAATGCAAGCGAAAATGATCTTCTCATATACAACACCGAAAACAAGATAATTAATTATGTAGAACAGACAAAACACCTTGCTGCTCATAATAATAGCTTTGAAGATAAATACGAGAGTATACTTCTTCGTAACAGTAGCTCGTTGACACAGATGCGAGAAATTGAACATCAAATGGAGACGCGTACAAAATTAATACGTGAAAATGAACTATTTTTAAATTCTCTTAGTGATGTTTCGAAACTCAATGGAAAAATAGCCGAAATTGAGATATTCGGCTCTGACTCAACATCAAAAAAGGGATTAGAAGAATACAAACGTAAACTTAAAGAGGCGGAATCCAATATTAAGACCATATCCGATACGATCGATTATTATAAATTTTCGGAAGAAGGAGTTGTGAACACTGATATGGTTGATCAGTGGCTCCATGCGATGCTCGATTTCGAAAAAAGTAAATCTGAAATCGAAGTGATGATAAAAAGAAAGAATGACATTAATAAACAATATTCAATCTTCTCACATATAGGTCCTAATTTAGGACGCAAAGATCGTGCGGTAAAGGTGGCGGAGGAAGCTTATCTAACAATTCTACACCACTTGGGACTGGCAAAATTAAAACACAAAAACATACTTTTGGATGCCGGAACCTTGCAAATTGTTACTCCTCCAGAAATTCCGTTAGTAAATATACCTAGAAAAAGAGAAATTTATGTGAGCATAGCTTTTTTGGCAGCAATTATCTTTATTATGGGGTTCTATCTGTTGATTGATCTAATTGATCGAACAATTAGAGACAAACAACGTGGCGAGCGACTGACAACTGGTAAAATTATGGGTGCTTTCCCAACCGATCAACAGTTAAAATATAGGCGTTTTTCCGAACAAATTAGACGAATGTCGACTTCTTATCTTGCTCATATTTTGAGTCGATATATTCATAATGATCACCCAACGATTATCAATATATTGAGCATTGAGGCTAATGAAGGTAAGTCTTTTTTTGCCAATCAACTAAAACAATTTTGGACTGAGCGAGGCTTTACTATAGCGTATGTTTCGTATCACAAAGAATTTGATGCCTGCACAAAAACTTTTAGACAATCGTCCTCGGTTTATAATTTCCTCACCAAAGAACAAATAGAGTCTAATCCAGATATAATCATTGCTGAGTATATGGCGCTCAAAGATGATAGTGTACCTGAAGTATTGCTTTGCGAAGCAAATGTCAATCTGCTTATTTTGGATGCTTGTCGTGCATGGAAACAAAGCGATATACCCATTTATGAATCTATGCGTAAATTATTGGGCGACGATGCTTTACTACTCTATCTCAATAGGGCAAGTCGAGAATCTGTTGAACAATTTATTGGTCAATTGCCACCATACACTATACTTCACAATCTAAGTTACCGACTTTTTAATTTGGCAATAACGGCGAAAAAATAGAGCTAAAGCTATGGAATATCCAAAAAAAAAAATAGGCTCATTAAATTCTTTGCTAACTCCAATCGTAATAACTGTAATATTGATAATAATATCATTCGTTACGGTCTACGTTGGTATAGCGCAAGGTATGGCTATTGCCTCTGTTCCTGTGATTATACTGCTTATTAGTGGTATAATTTGGAATCCTTTTTATGGTTTCATTCTTTTGTTTTTATTCAATTATTTTGTCATTGTCTTTATGCGTTATAGTGGCAGTTCGGGTTTAAGTGTGGTAATTGATATAATAATGCTCATAATACTCATATCGATTATCATTAATTATGTATTTACTAGATATAATACAACTAAAACAAATCACGCATCTTTAGCGAACGGTCTTGTATTTATGTCTATAGCTTGGTTATTATATTGTGTATTCGAATTGCTTAATCCATCCGCAATGACTTCTGTATGGTTTTTGAATCGCAATATAAGTACATATATGCTGCTGATAGTTATAATAACAATATTAGTGTTTAGAAGTTTTCGTAATGTGCGTACCATTATGATGATATTGTCGGTATTTACTCTTATTGGAGTTGTAAAGGCATTGACACAAAAATATATAGGATTTGATATCTATGAACAGATAGCCTTGAATAGCGGTTTAGCAAAGACTCACCTTTTAACCACTGGGATACGTTTTTTCTCGATCTATGTAAGTGCTGGTATATTTGGAGCTGTTATGGGGCACGCCATGGTGGTCTTTACGATTGTTGCTCTATACGAAAAGAGTGTCGGCAAACGCTTGTATTTTCTTTTTGTCGCTTTGGCAGCTTTGTACGGTATGTTAATTTCAGGTACACGGGGTGCGCTGGCAGTACCTTTAGCTGGTTTTTTATTATTTACCATCCTTTCCAAACAATTTCGTTTGATGATCCCAACGATTGTGATGTTGGTGATGGTGTATGTTTTCTTGTCTATGACAACCATCGGTCAGAGTAATGCTGTCATACGTCGTATGCGTACGATTTTCGACCCCAACGAACCTTCATTGATGATACGCAAAACGAATCAGAAACTGTTTGCTGAATATCTTGCCGATAAACCTTTTGGTGAGGGATTAGGTTTGAGTGGTGTTGATGTCCAAAATGTATCGATGCGTTATACAACCTCTATTCCCACAGATTCATGGTTTGTAAAAATATGGGTCGAAACTGGTGTCGTTGGACTGTGTTTACACTTTGCTATTTTGACTTATATAATATTGTATGGTTCTTATTTGATACTTTTTAAAATACGTAATCGGCAATTACAAGGAATATTGACGGCTCTACATTGTGGCGTATTTGGCATCCTAACCTCTTCGTATGGCAATCAAGTTTTGGGACAATTTCCCGTGGCGATGATCATTTATATGAGTATGGCATTAGTTTTTATGGGAAAATATTTCGATCAGCAGCTCAAAACAGAGGATAATGTAACTAAATTAGTCGACACAAAAATGTTAACAAAGTAGCACATTTATGGAAGTTTTTTTTTCAGATATGAATATTCAAGATACATTATTTGAGTTATTAACCCTTTTAGATAACATACTGTATCCATTCTATGCGATAGCGGTGGGCTATCTTTTGATTTTTGCAATTGGGGCAAACATTAAAAAAAAACAGACCTACCTTTTAGCAAAGAAAAATTATCGTTACGCTGTTTTGTTTTATGTCGATAATAAGCAGATTCAGATTATCAAATCCGTCAAATCATTTTTGGAGCAAGATTACCCAGATTATCGTGTGATGGTAGTTTCGAATGCCTATCAGCCGACTGTCAAAGAACAGTTGGCTCAAATGCCAGTTGATGTGTTTATCTCCGATGTAAAATGCTACAACAAAGCTAAAGCAATTCAATATGCACTTTCATATATTGACAGCGCGCTATACGATGTAATAGTTATCATGGATAGCGACAGCGAGGTTGATGCTGGTTTTTTGAGTGCCATCAACAACGCATATTATCAGGGAGGAATGGCCATTCAAACCCACCGCATCACTAAAAATTTAGATTCTGATATTGCTATTTTTGGAGCGGTGAGCGAGGAAATCAATAATTCAATATTCCGCCATGGTCATGTTAATTTTGGATTCTCATCAGCTTTGATCGGTTCTGGTATGGCATTTAAGCTCAACTGGCTCAAAGAGAATATTGAAGGAGTGACAAATAATGACTTCGAGAAACAACTCGAATTTCGATTACTCGAACAATTTGTCTTTGTAGAATATCTAAACGATGTACACGTCTACTGCGAAAAAAAATCACGAGCCGACGAGTACTATAAAGAGCGTAGTACGTGGCAAACAAGTAGTAAACAGAGCTTTTTGTTTTTGTTTCGTAAATTTTTCATTGCCCTCTCCCATGGCAATTACGACCTATGCGACAAGATCTTTCAGTGGTTGATACCTTCGCGAATGATTATTGTGGGCACATTGCTCCTCATTGCCGTCGGTTTGTTGTTTGTGATATGGGGGATGGCACTCAAATGGTGGTTGCTTTTATTGTTGCTAATTACTGCTTTCAGTATTGCATTGCCCGATTATTTAATTGATGCACGTTTTATAAAGGCTCTGCGCGGTGCGCCAATATTGTTTTTATTGACTGTTTTTAATTCATTAAAACGTAAATTGTTGCTTCATGAAAAGATGATTGAGCAATAAAAATTATCCAAGATATGATCCAAGGACAAGATTTTGTATTTACAGGTTTGCAATCGTGGGATATGACTATTGGTTCCAATGCACGAGATATAGCACTTCAGGTCGCTCAAAATAATCGAGTACTCTATATCAATGCACCTCGTAGTTTATTTTCCAAAAGTAATCTGAATATTCCCCAAAATGTGCAACGCCACCAGAAGAATAATAGAGTAAAGCCCGCTATAAGGCGTATCAACGACAATCTTTGGGTGTTAGACTACCCGTTCGCTATTTTACCAATGAATTTTTTACCTGATGGTAAATTCTTCGATTTTGTAAATCGAATCAATAATCGAAGAATGTATTGTTTTGTAAAAAAAACCTTAAAAACATTGCAATTCAAAGATTATATTTTGTTTATCGACAACGATATGTTCCGTAGCTTTTATGCCAAGGAATATCTCGCCCCATCGCTAACTTTATATTATAGGCGCGATCAATTAACTACTGGTTATTGGAAGAATCACGCCCCACGTATTGAGCCGCTGCTGAGTGCCAAATGTGATTGTGTGGTGGCAAATTCAGAGTATTTAGCAACTATGATGAAGCCATATAATCTTTGTGCATTTAATATTGGTCAAGGTGTAGATCTTAGTAATTACGATGCCGATCGAGTGTATGAGATGCCGCAAGATATGAAGATAATTGCTCGTCCAATTGTTGGATATGCAGGTGCTTTAACCAGCCAAAGGCTTGATTTAGAGTTAATTTACTCCTTAGCACAAAGTATGAGCAATATCTCTTTTGTATTCGTCGGTGGCGAAGATGCCAAATTTGCCTCTCACAAAATTCACAGCTTGGGAAACGTATATTTTTTAGGATTCAAGAATTTCCCCCTTATACCTCAATATATTGCAGCATTTGATGTTTGTATCAATCCGCAACTTTTGAACGAGGTGACAATTGGTAATTATCCACGTAAAGTGGATGAATATCTCGCATTAGGCAAACCAATTGTGGCAACAAAGACCGAAACCATGGCCATTTTCGAACATTATACGTGGAATTGCCAAGGGGTTGATCAATATAAAAATGCAATACAACAAGCCTTGCTCACTACCAAAGACAAGGATCAGAAACAAGAACGTGTTGCCTTTGCACACACTCACACTTGGCAAGAAAGTGTGAGTAAACTATACTGTATTATAAATTCAATTAAGAAATAGGCGATGGATATTGCAAATTTGAAGCGTAAAGTTACTCATAACCAGAAGATCAAAACTTTTGTACATTGGTGTTTAATGTCCCGACTAAGGTGTGCTCCTCGGTTGTGGGTTAAAATATTTGTCAACCCTTTTTTTTTGAAACGTGGACGTGGTTCTCTTGTTAAATGGAGCGCTATACTCAACGTAAGTCCGATAAACAAATTTACGCTAGGTTCTAATTCTGTAATCGAAAATTTTTCGTTGATCGACAATGCCGTTGGTGATGTGACGATCGGAGCCAATTCGCGTGTTGGTCTCCGGAATACAGTTATCGGTCCAGTGAAAATTGGCAATAACGTTATTATAGCACAAAACGTTGTCATTTCTGGTTTAAATCACAACTATCAAGATCCCAATATCCCCATTCATAAGCAAGGAGTTAATAAAAAGCCTATCGTAATTAATGATGATGTGTGGGTGGGTGCTAATTCAACCATCACCTCAGGGGTAGTCATTGGGCATCATTGCGTGATAGCCGGTGGAAGTGTTGTGGTGTGCAATATTCCACCGTATTCGGTATGTGCCGGTGTGCCAGCCCGTATTATCAAAGCATATGATTTTGAGCGTAAAGAATGGAGTGCTCCAATTAAAAAATAATTGGTATGGAAAAAGAAAAAAACCAAAGCATTGAGACTGTTCGCGGCGTGGTCATTGTATTGGTAGTTATGGGACACGTCATAGGTTCTGCACCCGATGGCGGGATGAAAATCGATTTCCCATCCTCGTGGCGCTACCTCTATCTCTGGATAGATTACATACAGATGCCGCTATTTACGGCAATTGCCGGTTGGGTTTATGCTCTTAAATCGGTTGATAAACAGTCGATTTCTACCTTTACTATTACTAAATTCAAGCGTCTGCTTGTGCCAATGGCTACCGTTGCAACCATTTATTTTTTGGTACAGCATTTCATCCCTGGCACTAACAGTAAGCAAACTTTAGATAGTATTTGGCGTATCTATTTTTTCCCTTATACAATCTTTTGGTATCTACAATCACTCTTTTTGATTTTTGTGGTGGTTACTTTGGTTCATAAGTGGCAATGGATGCAAACCTTTGGTCGGTGGGGACTAGTTTTGTGCGGAGCTTACATTATATACGTAGCTCAAATCACGTTAGTTGCGGGTCATAGTTCAAATATATTTAGTTTCGAAGGAGCTATGAATCTCTTGCCATATTTCATCATCGGGATTGGGGTTCAGCGTTTTGACAACAAATTATATAGATGTCGACCTCTATTATTTTTTCTTACAGCAATGGGGTTGCTAATTTTGCAGGTGCGATGGTTCTGTCCACAATACAACAAAGAACTATACCAATGTCTATTGCCCCTGTGGATTGTACCCACGCTGATTATTATTCTCAAACAGAACTTCAAGAATAGCTCCTTTGTTTTCCTTGGCACTTATGCTTATAGTATCTATCTTTTCCATGGTTTCGGCACTTCTGGCGGACGTATCATTTTATCGTATATCGGTGTGGATTCTCCGTGTATTATCTTTATCTTTGCTACACTGATTTCTTTGTTTATTCCGATTATGGTAGATAAAATATTATCAAAAAATAGGTTTATGCGCACAATTTTTCTTGGTAAAATTTATTAAAATATTTACGATGAATACAGAACAATATCCGATTTGAATTAAATTATATTGAAGCGACTCTATGTTTTGCCAGGCAATTTCGATTTGATTGTAGGCATACCACGTAAGAGGAATGTTTCCTGCCAACTTATTGACGCTCTACCTCAACAGACCATACACCGATCTGGATTCGTTTATCAATGGTCATATTTATAAGTCTGGTGAACGTGGTGCATTTTTCGATATAAAAACAGACTCTTAAATTGAGACAAGCATAATTATGGTATCAATCATAACAGTGAATTATAATGGATATAAAGACACTTGTGAGCTTATTCAAAGTCTTTATAAATATGAGGACTATCCATTCGAAATCATCGTCGTAGATAATGCTTCACCCTCTGGTGATGGGAAACTATTGAAAGATACCTTTCCAGATCTACAGATTGTATGTAGCGATAAAAATATAGGATTTGCCGGAGGTAACAATTTGGGCTATCAATATGCACAAGGTGAATACATCTTATATATGAATAACGACATGGTGATAGACAAAGCATTCCTTCAGCCACTCGTTGATCGTCTTCAATCCTCAAAATCCATTGGTGCTGTTTCTCCTAAAATAAAGTATGAGCATCATCCGGACATCATTCAGTACGCCGGATCAACTGCAATGAATCCTGTACGTATAAGTAACAATCTTATAGGTGTTAATCAGAAAGACAACTACCAATATAACTATGCTTGCATAACAGCCTTTTTACATGGTGCTTGTATGATGACATCACGGGAAGTAATAAATAAAGTAGGGTTAATGACCAATATCTATTTTCTCTTCTATGAGGAACTGGACTGGAGCCTGCAAATCCAACACGCAGGGTATTATATATGGTATGAGCCAGCAGCATGCGTACTGCATAAAGAAAGTATGACAATAAAACGAGGTACTCCTCTGCGTTTATATTACCTTACTCGCAGCCGAATTTTGTTTGCCCGTCGCAACTATACCCATATCTCTAAAGTTATCGCATTATTATATCAAATAATGATCGTCATTCCTAAAAACATATTGGTTTATCTGTTACACAAGAAAACAGATATGCTTATTGCCTTTCTTAAAGGAAGTTATCACGGGTTTAAAGATAAAATGATAAACTCGTAATGAGTAGCCATCTCACACAGCAAGCTCGTCAAAAAGCTAACAACTATGCCCAATAAAAAGCAATGGAATACAGTTCAAACGCGTATAGTCTGTTTGTAAAAAGTTCGATTGATCAAGCAAAGGAAATAAATCATATTACCCTTTATTCGTAAAATATTGTTAGGTATAAGAAGAATATTGAGAAAATTTTTGAAGAAATAGCGGTCTTATATTCTGCCAATTATTGACAACAACTGCTTAAATTCGTTAAATTTAAGCAGATAGGATCCGCCAAAGTAGTAAATTACTGCCGCCATAGTACCAAAAATAACTTTACACAAAGGAGTAGTGACAAGCAACATTATAAGAAATATCAACACTCCCATCGTAATTGAAAGTAAAATGACTGACATCAGGGATTTCGCCTGTTGGAAAAAAGTAATTTGAGTCAGTTTATGGGTAAAATAGATGATTACAAGCATATCAACGAAAGCGTATGCGATTAAGCCCCAGCACATCACCGTAACTCCAAATGGAATAGTAGCAATAAGAATCAACATAGCTATCATTTTCTTGATGATTTCAGCTCTCAGAAAATAGTCTGATCGCCCCTTAACATTCAGTATATTATGGTTGATTTTCATCACAGGATCCCACATATAGGCGATACATAGGATTTGAAAAAATGGCACAGCAGGTAGCCATTTATCAGTCAACAATAACTCAATTAGCGGTTCTGCCATCACACATAGAGCAATCATTATAGGAAAAATAATATAGCAAACCATTCGTAAATATACCAAAAATGTGCGATTAAGTTCCTTCGTGTCGTCCTGTATTTTACACTGAATGGGGTATACTGCCCGCACGATTACGTTAGTGAAATTCGATGAAGGGAATTGGGCAAAAGTCGATGCGCGATTAAAGAATCCTAATTCATCGGAAGCAAATTGTTTGCCGATAACCAAAGTGTATAAGTTAGTGTAGATAGTGTGTAGCATTTGAGATATTAATAGCTTAGATCCAAAGGAAAAAAGCCCACGAAACGAGGCGATAGAAAAAATTGCTAAAGGTCGCCAAATACTAAAACGCCACAACAAAATGACACGTAAAATATTATTCAACAGCGCTTGCCATACCAAAGTCCAAACGCCATAACCGTTATATGCCATCCAAATCCCAATAGCACCACTGATGATGACAGCAAGAAGCGAGGCATAAGCTTGATGTTTAAAATCCAATACAATGGTAAGTTTTGTTTGCTGCACAATAGCGAGCGAATTGATGATCAAAGTCAATCCGATAATCTTTGTAACCATATCCAATTTTGGTTCATTGTAGAATGCGGCAATGAATGGCGAACAAAAATAAAGTAAGGCATAAACCACTATAGCAACTACAATATTGAAATAAAAGACGGTGCTATAATCAATTTCGGTGCGGTTTTTTTTCTGAATCAGTGCATTACCGAAACCACTATCGATAAATGTTTGAGCAATTGCCATAAAAATACCTAACATAGCAACTAGACCATAATCTGATGGCAATAATTGACGAGCAATCAGAATACTCAACACGTATTGAATGCCTTGCACCGAAAAACGTTCCACAGCACTCCAAAAAACGCTATTTGTTGCTTGTTGTTTAGATGACATTGACTTAGAGATTGACTTTTTGACGACCTTCAACATATTGTTCCCACCAAATTGCAAAAGTTAATAAGTTGAAATATTGAATTGCCTTATTTTGTTTGTACCAGAACCAATTCCCATTATCAGACGATTCTCTGTCGTAAGTTTTGATAAATTTCTCAACTGAATTACGATTCAAAAATTTGGATACCACGGATGATTGCATAATAAAGTCAGCCAAAATGTTACGTTGTGATTTGTCTTTGAAAAAAATAGGCATAGGAGCGAATCCTCCTTGTTTTTTCTTGGTTGTTATCTCAGCTGGTAAGAGTGGCTTATAGTGATATTTTAATAAAAATTTGGCCGTTGATTGCCCGCGAGCGATCTGCCACACATTATCACTATTACACTTATAATTGATGGGTAATTTTTGCAAAAAATTGTAGAGTTCCAGGTCCATATAGGGAAAGACTATATGGTTATCAAACATTGAAGCCATTTGCGAGGCTTTGAAAAGTATCACTTGGTCGATCGTTCTTTCAATATCCGTTTCAGAAGCATGTTGCTCGTATAGATTTTCAAAACTTGATAGATCAACTCTATCGGTTAATTCTGTCGGCATCGATTTTTCTGGATATTTAAGCAATCGTTTAAGTATAAAAGGTTCAAAACCAAACATATCCCCATTAAGAATATTAAGAATTTTCGATAATTGAAAACGTACTCGATATGCAATATTGTTTTTATCGAACATTGGACGACTAAGTTGCTTGTGAATTGTGACAAGCAGTGGCTCAATACCATATTTTGATGCCAAGTAACGAATTGCTACTTCGCGTGCCGATGTACCAAAATATTGATCACTTCCATCGCCACCCAAAATAACGTCAGGACGATCGGTACCCACCAATTCCATTGCCGCAAAATTGACCATTACTCCCCCCTCAACAAAGGGATCACCTAACCAATCCACTATTCTGGGCAAATTACGTATTTCACTCCCATCGATTTCGTAATAGTGATGATCAGTACCAAATCTATCGGACATACATTGGGCCAACGGCAATTCACTCCAATTATTTCCCTTAAAACCAATAGAATAGGAACTAATTTTGCCATCATACACTTGACGAAGTGCCGCCAAGTTAGCACCAGAATCATAACCACCACTGAGCAAAACACCAACATTACGACTATTGCCAATGCGTCTGAGAATGGCTTGTTGGTGCAATAGACCGTATTGTTTGGATAGGTCATCTAAATCGGGAACAATTGATTTATTTACATTACTTGAATTAGTGTAGAGCTTAATCGTGCGCAGATTGTCATTCACAAACCAAAGCATTTGACCTGCTCCTAATTTAGAAATCCCTTCTAAAGCTGAATTTGGCGTTGGGATATAACCTATTTCAAGAAAAGTACCTAACCCACGTTTATTGATCTGCATCGGACAATCGCACATTAAAATAAGTTCATCTAGATGTGAGCAGAAATGCGTTGAGCTATAATAAACCTGTGGTCCAATTCCGTGGTGGTCACGCACAATCATCGTCTGATCATCAGTTTTAAGTATAAAGGAAAATGAACCATCCAACAATTTGAATCCTTCCATATTTTTCAATTCAAAGAGGACTGCAATCGTTTGGGCATTGTTGTTAGTCAACTGTTCAATTTTCAAATTCACTTTGTTGTAAATTTCGCCCCAAAATGCTACCGCCAAATGCTCTGTTTCATAACAAACTACATCGCCATCAATAAGCATACCATGCCAATGCGTATAATGCATTTTGTCATCAGCTACAATTGGTTCGTTAGTAAAATTTCCTATAAACATCATTTTATTCCTTTATTCCGTGAGAGGTGTGTATGAATTTCTTATTAGCTCCCTTTAATTTGAAGAGATTAAAGACAACCAAAAAGAAAAAATAGGGTAGCCTTATGATGGCTGTAAAAAGGTTACGGCGATACATCTTTCGAGGTATCGCCAACGATAATGCAAGATATAGCAGTATGACTATCAACCACCATTTAATGGATGCGGCGTTGCTAAATATTGATACAATACTGGCGATGATAACACTAAAACCAAGCAACATCACTCTTGGAATGCTTATTTGTTGAAACATCTTGTCCAAAAAATCCACTTGACAGTTTTTTATTGCTGCAGGAACATATTTGACCGATCGACATAAATAATGAATTTGAGCCGACAACCAACGCTTGCGTTGACGCGAAAAATCGTCTTTATGCTGTACCTTTTCGTCTAACACATGTGAATTTGGCATATAATATACGTGATATCCACCCCGTAATAGATTAATTTCCAATGCACGATCAAAGCCACCGACAGCATCAATTTGAAGCATTGCATTTTTAAATAGTTGGTAGTCAAAACACATACCCGAACCTATCAAAGCTGCCGACAATCCAAGCACAGCGTGTCCTTTTCTGAAAATACTATTATTGATCTCTTCGCTTATAGCATCGAGCAACGCTAATGGAGTGTTGATATTCTTAGCACAGCGATGAGCCTGAACAATGTGAACATTTTCGCTGTGGAATCTATCGTTGATTTGCTGCAAAAAATTAGGTGATACTATGTTGTCGGCATCGAGAATTAAAGCAATGTCGTATTGTGACCCAATTTGTTCCATCGCATAATTTAAGGCTTTGGCTTTAGTACTATTTTCAAAGAAAACTTCAACCAGAATCAATGACATACGTTGTAATTCTTGATTCGTTCGTCCACTCATACGATCTGAAATCACCACCACATCAAATTTTTCGGGTGGATAATTCTGTGCAATGCACGAACAGACACACTCCATAATCACGCCATCTTCTTTATAAGCGGGTATCAGAATAGCTATTTTTTTATCTGCTTTACTTTTTTGCGTTTTCGTTTCGAAACGAAAAAGAGAAGCTATGCTAAAAAACGTAAGGTAGAGAATATTTAAGGCGAATATTATGAATAATAGAATGTCAAGAATATACAAAAATACCATAATTTTTAGTTTATCTTTTTAGCCCAAAGGCTTTTAATAATAAATGCCGACGTTTGCCAGTTAATGAATTTTTCGAGGTGTTTTTCTCTTTTATTATTGTCTATTTCAAAATTGGAAATATTTTTTACTGCCTCTATTAGCTCTTTTTCATTCGTTGGGTCTATCAATAATCCGTTATCGTTCACTACTTCGGGTAGTGAGGTTGCATTCGAACAAATGATTTTTGCTCCACACGCCAAGGCTTCCAATGGCGGGATGCCAAATCCTTCGAAAAGCGACACGTATATAAATGCTTCGCAATGTTGATAATATCCTATCAATTCGCTATCATCAATGCCTTCTTTTAGAAAAACAATATTGGAGAATTTATATTTTTCGCGCAACTTAGATCGCTCTTTTATACCGCCAACAACGAGTTTTTGTGTGGACAATCGATTAGAGAAGACATTGAGTAGAAAGTTCAGATTCTTGCTTGGCGCATCGGCCGATAAGGTAAAATAAAACTTATCAGTCATTGGAGCGCATTGCTTATTACTAGCGGTAGCGTAAAACGATTCTATGCAATTATAGGTAATCACGACATTGTCAATCTTCAAAATTCGTTTGATTTCATGAGCTGAAAATTCAGAAACCGTTACCACTTGATCTACTCGTCTGATACCCAAATTAGCTACAGCCCGACGATACAATGCCCCCACCCGTTGAGTGAAATTCTGATGGTTGGGTAATGAATACATAAAAATCAGATCGTGAATCGTGACGATCAATCTTACACGGTTAGGTATGATAAGCGGAAAGGTGTTCGAAGTAGACCACAACACATCAAGTTTATCGCTGCGTACCGCACAAGCGAGATATATTTGTTCACCAACAATATAATTAGCGGTGGGCAATTTGTGCCATCTGAAATTATAAGGCAAACATTCATTACAATCAGTATCAATATATAAAATATATTGATTCAATGAGTCTATATCGAAAAGTTTCTTGACTATTTCTCGACTATAACGTCCCATACCCCTACAAGAAGAGGCTGCCAAACGATAATCAATTCCTATAACCATAATTCAATATATTAAAACATAGGACTCAATAGCATGTACCTATTTACTTTTAGGTAATGTAAAACTGAAAGTTGAGCCCACGCCTTCTTCAGATTCAAACCAAAGACGACCACCATTTTTATTGACAAAATCGACACAAAGCAATAATCCTAACCCTGATCCTTCTTCATTCGAAGTGCCAAAAGTAGAGAAATGAGAAGCGACATGTAATAATTTAGATTTGTTTTCTTCTTTGATTCCACACCCGTGATCGATTACGTTTACTGTCACAAAATCATTATCCTCGTTGTCGATTGTGATATTGATCGTGCCATTGGGATTGCTAAATTTGATGGCATTAGACAGTAGATTACGCATTACGGTCTTAATCATATTTCTATCTACCATTACATCGCACGAACAATGGAAATCGAATTCAATTTTAATTCCTTTCAATCTAACAGTAGCGACAAAAATCTCAATACTATTGCGAACTATATCAGCAATATTTATTATTTGAATTGCTGTATTTAAACGTCCTATCTGACTTTTTGTCCATTTCAATAGGTTGTCTAACAACATAAATACGTCTTCCGTGGTTTGATTTGCCATTTTGACCATCTCCAACATTTCTTTATCCGCACCTTCCAGTTTGGATAATACGAGATCGAGAATCATCTTAATCGATCCAAGCGGACCACGCAAATCGTGTGCAATAACCGAATAAAGTTTGTCGCGTCCAATGATAATTGAACGCAACTCTTCAGTTTGTTTCAAAATTATGCGTTTAGCCTCCAAAAGTGAAATTTGATGCTTAATACGTATTTTTAGCTCGTCCTTGTTAAAGGGTTTAGTGATAAAATCGTTGGCCCCCAATTGGAAACCACGTACAACATCTTCGTGACTGTTAAGAGCAGTGAGAAATATGATGGGTATATCATTGAATTGAATAGAAGATTTTAATTTTTCCGACACATCAAAACCACTAAGTCCAGGCATCATAACATCTAATAGTATCAAATCCGGGCGTTCTGATTCGACTTTTTCTAATGCTTGAGTACCATTATTGGCTATCGTAATTTGATATTTTTCTGTCTTAAGCAATGCTTTGAGTAAAGTGATATTATACATAACATCATCCACAATCAGTATTTTATAACTGGCTGGATCTATTGTCAGTTTAATTTGTTGAGATTCTATCATTGCAAAACATTTTATTATTTGAAGTGTTGAAAATAAGCTATCGTTTTTTTTAATCCTTCTATTAATTCTATATTTGGATTGTATCCTATCAAATTATGAGCAAGTGTAATATCTGGTTTCCGTCGACGAGGGTCATCTAAAGGTAAGGATACAAATATTAGTTTTGATCTTGAATTAGTGAGTTCTATTATGCTTTTTGCCAAATCTAAAATCGTATATTCTGTAGGATTACCTAAATTGACAGGTCCGATAACATCATCTCCTGTTGCCATAATCTTCACCATACCTTCAATCAAATTGTCGATATACTGAAAACTGCGGCTCTGAAGCCCTGTGCCGTATATTGTAATATCTTTGTTGCTAAGTGCCTGCATTATAAAATTTGAAACCACACGTCCATCACAAGGATGCATATTAGGACCATAAGTGTTGAAAATCCGTATAATTTTTATCCTCACATCGTGTTGACGATAAAAATCCATAAACATAGTTTCGGCTCCGCGTTTACCTTCATCGTAACAAGCACGTATGCCAACGGGGTTCACGTTGCCCCAATAATTTTCTTTTTGAGGATGAATTATTGGATCACCATACACCTCGCTCGTTGAAGCTTGCAATATTTTTGCATCATATTTCCTTGATAACTCCAACATATTATACGCTCCTTGAATTGATGTCGTGAAGGTTTTGATCGGATCTTTTTGATAATGAATCGGAGATGCTGGGCATGCTAAATTATAAATTTCATCAATTTTTGCATCAAAATCACACGATTGCTCCACATCACATTCAATAAGTTTGAATTTTGGATTAGAGAGCATTTTTGAAATATTTTCATAATTACCAGTGATGAAATTATCCATACAAAATACGACATTATCGTGATTTAGAAGATTTTGACATAAATGGGAACCTATAAAACCAGCTCCACCTGTAACTAAAATATGCTTATTTACCATATTATATGTAATTGTAAATGCGATTAATAAACTAAATAAACAAAGTTGACATTTATAAACTATAATTACAAATTTTCTTATATTATATTTCAAAATTTAGATCGATTATGAATAGATGTACAACACATAGAGCTATTGCTCTGCATTTTTATCAATTGACACACTTGTTTATTAATGATGTTGAATTATTAATATCAATGTATAACATACTGTAAATAATGTGTTTGTGTATTATAAAAAAGTATAGTCATATTATGATTTTGATAATTAATTTTTACTATATTTGTAAATTCAAAATCAACGGTCTAATGTTTCATAATAGATACAAAATATTATTTATTTTATTATTCGTTTTTTGCGTCGAAAATGTGTATGCTAAGATCAGAAATGAAGTTCTCATCATAGATTCTTATAGTTCAGACTATCAGTGGTCTAACTCAATTATTGATGGCATAAAGAATCTGTTGAGCGATGATATTTCGGGACTATACCTCAATATTGAATATCTCTCTTCGGAACGTTTTACCAATCCATCTATATGGGTAGAACGCATAAATATGCTGTTCAGCAATTATACCGAGAATTTACCAGCAGCGATAGTGTTAATTTCAGACGAAGCGTGGATGTCGTACCGGGCTGCCCAAAACGAGCATTTCAATGACGTGCCGCTATTCTTGTGTGCCGTCAAACCCCACTCTATCACAATAGAAAAATACAGTTCCAAATCGGAAACTCTATCACTGAGTGATTTTACTCCCACCGACAAAGTGATAAAATCATATAAAGCCAATTCAATTATTAGAAAGATGAACATCGATGGATATATTGATTTAATGAATACATTGATTCCAAATCTTAATCAATACACCTTCATCACAGACAATCGCTTTTACGGTATCTATACACGATTACTTTTGGAAGATTATTTCAAAAGAAATGGAATGAGCCATCCCGTTAATTATCTTGACGCACGCTTTATTACAACCGATACACTAATCAAACAACTCAACTATATCACACATAAAACGGGTTTACTGCTCACTTCGTGGCTCACAGGAGAGGTAGGTTTTGAATATTCCAAGCAATATGTTTACAATCTTATGTCATCAGTGCTCAAAACACCTATATTTATAACCAATGACATAGGTATAAATTCAGGTCATTTCTTAGGCGGTTACTACTTTAATGCTGAAAATTGGGGAAAAGAAACAGGTAAGCAAATTTTAGATGTACTCAAATACCATAGGACAACAAAGAATAAGTGTCTCACCGAAACTCAATGTCATATCAATTGGAATGTGCTAGAAAAATTTAATATTTTGCAATCTCAATTGCCCAAAAACACAAAATTCGTTAACGCTCGGCAATCATTTTTTATTGAATATTATACAGAATGTATATTTATTGGCTCTCTTCTATTATTGATTCTGTTAGGTAGCATATACGTATTGCACAATAATATTAAGTTGCAAAAAAAACAAAAAATAGTGCAGCAATCAATCGAACAAGTTGCAAAAAGCAATAAAAATTTGATCAAAATGCAGAAATCGCTCCAAACAGCGCTCGTAAAAGCCGAAGCTGCTGATCGTCTTAAATCGTCTTTCATCAATAATATCGACCATGAAATACGCACTCCTTTGAATGCAATAGTGGGCTTTTCAAGCATTATTGCCACAATTGAGGATAAAAATGATATTGATCAAGCAAATCTACAAATTGCCGAAAATAGTGATATCTTGTTGAAAATAATCCATGATATTATGGATTTATCGCAAATAGACGCCGGCACAGCTGAGTTTGATTATCATAAAGTAAATTTGAATTGGCTTTTCGAAGATTTACTACAAATGAGCGAAAGAAAACTCCACGAAGGAGTTACGTTGAAGTTCTGTCCGCCGGAAAAGCCAATTTCGATGATAACAGAACCAGTTAGAGTACTCCAAATATTAATTAACCTGACCGATAACGCCATCAAATTTACTTTTAATGGTACAATTGAATTTGGCTATTTTCAGTATGATGACCAATGGGTTGAATTTTATGTAAAAGACACTGGTATCGGAATATCAAAAGATGAGGTAGATAAAATCTTTAATCGTTTCTATAAATCAGATATGTATGTACGCGGTTCAGGACTTGGTTTGTCAATTTCCAAACAAATTATCGAAACGATGAGTGGACAATATGGAGTGATATCCGATTTGGGTATTGGCTCTCTTTTTTGGTTTAGATTCAAAAATTATAATAAAGAAAATTATATGTAGTTATGAAAAAGAAAATTATAATAGTAGATGACAAAATAATGATTGTTAAAATCATTGCAGCGTATCTCTCGGCAGAGTACGAATTTGAATATTTCGACAACCCAATTCCGTGCCTTGAAAAGTTAGAAACCGGTACTTTGCCCGACTTAATTATCTCTGATATTTTAATGCCTCACATGCGTGGAGACATTTTTCTTGACAAAATAAAAAATAGCGAGCGCCTTAAAAATATTCCAGTTATCATGCTATCGAGTGAAGACAGTAGCAGTGAACGTATCAGATTACTACAAAATGGAGCGAAAGATTACATTGTTAAGCCCTTCAATCCATTAGAGCTAAAAATACGAATTAAAAAAATATTCGAATAGAGCTATGCAAACCTATTCTCTCGCACCATTCAAGTTACCACTTTGGAAACGTATATTTGATATTTGTGTATCTGGTCTTGCACTCATTGTGCTCTCCCCATTGTTGATTTTGATAGCCATTGCCATACGTTTAGAAAGTAAAGGTCCAATTATTTACAAATCTAAAAGAGTTGGCAGTAATTACAAGGTATTCAACTTTTTGAAATTTCGGACTATGTTTCTTGATGCAGACAAACATCTCAAACAATTTGACAAATTGAACCAATACTCTACGGTCAATGGTGATGCAGAATTAGAAATCAATACATTGATGAATGATGTATCGTATGGAGATATAGTATTTAGCGATGACGTATTGCTTGTTTCTGACGAATTTACAATCTCGGAAGATAGCTACCTCGACAAAAAAAAATCGGAGCAAGACAATGCCTTTGTTAAGATTGAGAACGATCCACGAATTACTAAATTTGGAAGAATTATGCGCAAATATAGTATTGATGAATTACCCCAATTAATCAACATCTTCAAAGGCGATATGTCAATTGTGGGCAATCGACCATTGCCACTCTATGAAGCAGAAATGCTAACGCAAGATGATTATTCAGATCGTTTCTTTGCACCTGCAGGACTCACTGGCTTGTGGCAAGTAGAAAAGCGAGGCGATGCAGGCAAATTATCAGCTGAAGAACGTAAACAACTCGATGGAAAATATGCTAAAGAATTTTCGTTCGCCTTAGATTTAAAAATTATTATGAAAACTTTTACCGCCTTTATTCAAAAAGAAAACGTATAATGACTTCAATAGTAATAATATTCTGGATTGGCATCATCACCGTATTCTATACTTATATCGGATACGGAATATTACTTTATATAATGGTCAAAATCAAAGAGTATATTAAAAAACCACAAGTCAAAATTTTGCCCGATCCATTACCCAAAGTGACGCTACTCATTGCCGCCTACAACGAACAAGATATCGTTGTACCGAAAATGGAGAACACTTTAGCGTTAGACTACCCATCTGACCTACTGAAAATAGTATGGGTAACAGACGGTTCGACCGATAGCACCAATGAATTACTAAAAGCATACCCACAAGTAGAAACACTATTCGATACTCCTCGTCAAGGGAAATCGGCAGCAATCAATCGCGCAATGGTATTCATCACAACACCTATTGTCATTTTTACCGATGCCAATACAATGCTCTGTCGCGAAGCAATAAAAGAGATGGTGCTCCAATTCGTTGATCCCAAAGTGGGCTGCGTAGCAGGCGAAAAACGAGTATCAAGCCATGCTAATCAAGATGCAACATCGGGCGAAGGAATATATTGGAAATACGAATCTACTCTTAAAGCGCTTGATTACCGCCTATATTCTGCCGTTGGAGCAGCAGGCGAATTATTCGCCATCCGCACACTTCTCTATATGAAACTACCAAACAACACGCTACTCGATGATTTTGTAATGTCGATGAGCATCGCTCAAAAAGGATACAAAATAGCATACTGCAAAACCGCGTATGCCATTGAAAGTTCATCACAAGACATTACACAAGAAACTAAACGAAAAATCAGAATAGCGGCTGGCGGTCTCCAATCCATTACGCGATTGAGCTCCCTACTCAATATATTCCGTTATGGCATACTGAGTTTTCAATATATATCTCACCGCGTGATACGATGGTCAATCACACCACTGCTTTTGTTTTCTCTTTTACCGCTGAACATTATGTTAGCTTGGAGCTATGGACTAAGCTCAATATACGGAATAATATTGCTCTTACAGCTGTTTTTCTATATAATCGGCACGGCAGGTTACATACTTAATAAACGCGAAATCAAAAATAAAATATTTTTTGTACCTTATTATTTTTTGTTTATGAATGTGTGTGTATTTAAAGGATTTTTATACCTTAAAAAATATCACGGAAGTGGAATATGGGATAAAGCACTACGTAAAAATGGGTAAAAAAGCAACACTACTTTTGACACATATTCTGTTACAAGCGCTAACTATTCTTGTATCCTTGCTAACCATTGCCGGTTGGTTAGCAGGTTTTATATCACTAGATCACTCGCAACTACTAGCTTTTTGTGGTATTGGACTAAGCATCATTTTGGTAGTCGATCTGATCTTATTTTTTGTATGGACACTCATTAAAAGTCTATGGGCACTCATACCTTTAGCAGTTATCATACTCAACATCGGTCAAATAACCTCAATTATAAATGTCGACTTGCGTACCGAAAAGGATTTACCTCCCAAAGATTTCTCGCTTGCCACATATAACGTACACGGATATGTTCATCACAATTTTAATACTACTATAACCAACATCATACAATATATGGATAGCAAAAAAGTCGATATTTTATGTTTGCAAGAATTTATAGATCAACGCAATCAATTCACTGATAGCATTCTGCACATCAATTATCCATATCATCTCATACAGTCGAAACACAAAAATATGCAATTGGCCGTGTTTAGTAAATATCCTATTCTAACTTCGCAAATAATTCAATTTCGTGAAAGTGTAAATTGTGCTATGTGGGCAGATATTGATATAAAAGGACAGAAAATTCGTCTCTTCAATATTCACCTCCAAACCACAAATTTGAACCAAAGTCAAACTGAAATTACAAAAGTAAAAAAACTGAGCATCGAAAATCCAGAAAGTCAACAAGCTATCAATATAATTATAGGTCGTTTGGGTGAAAATACACTTAAACGCACCGAACAAGTACGCCAAATCCATAATGAAATTGATCAATGTCCCAAAGATCGAACTATAATCGTTTGTGGAGATTTCAACGACACTCCATCCTCATATACATATCACCAACTGAAACACAAACTCATTGATGGATTCAAAAGTGCAGGCAGTGGGTATGCCTATACTTTCAAACCACTATATCGATTATTCCGCCTCGATTATATTTTTCACAGTCCACAACTGCAAGGGCTAAAATACTCATCACCCAATCTGTCGTGGAGTGACCATAATCCGGTGCTGATGGATTTTGCCTTCAATAAAAAAATACTATTTGACAGTAGATTTGAGTGATATCTGCAAAAAAAAATAAATATACTCTATTCTGAAAAATTCAACATCATAGAAAACAATCTATTATAATAATATAGTTGAAATTTTACACGATATAACTTTTAAAATTATCGTACTATAAACCAAGATAATAAAAATAGGATCAGATGTGCGATCTGATCCTATTTTTATATAACTCGATGTGAGTTTACCAAATGGAAGCCCGTTTGTCGGGTGCAATATAAAGCGGTGTATTTTCTTTGATGCCGAAAGCTTCATACCAGCCATTGATTTGAGGCAATGCGGCATTCACACGCCAACGTCCCAATGAATGTACGTCCATTTGTGTAAGTAAACGGATTTGCTCGTCCCGAACGTTCGCAGACCATACGCCTGAGTATGCCAAGAAGAAACGTTGATCGGGGGTAAAGCCTTCCACTTCTCCCAGTGGTTTCTCCGCCGTAGCGTTGTGGAATGCCTGTAAAGAGATTTGTAAACCACCGTGGTCGGCAATATTCTCACCCAATGTCAATTGTCCGTTTGCACGCAAACCCGGTAAAACCTCTATGCTGTCAAAATGATTGACCAATACTTGTGCGCGTTCGTTAAAGTTTTTTGCATCTTCTTCTGTCCACCATTCTTTCAGGTTACCATCTTTATCGTATTGACGTCCCTGATCATCAAATCCGTGTGTCATTTCGTGTCCGATGACCACGCCAATAGCTCCGTAATTGAAAGCATCGTCGGCGTTCATATCAAAGAAGGGATATTGCAGGATTCCGGCAGGAAAACAAATTTCATTGGTAGTCGGGTTGTAATAAGCATTCACGGTCTGAGGAGTCATCAACCATTCCGTTTTATCTACCGGTTTACCAGCTTTTGAGAACATGTAATTAAAATCAAATACATTTGAACGCACGATATTTGCCCAATATGAATCATCTTTAATCTCTAAGTCGGAATAATCACGCCATTTATCAGGATACCCTACTTTTACATAGATGGCTGCCAATTTTTCCAGCGCCTTTGCTTTTGTCGCATCGCTCATCCAACTCAATCCTTGGATCCGTTCGCCTAAGCTTTTTTGAAGGTTACCCACTAATTTCACCATCCGTTCTTTAGCAGATACAGGAAAATATTTCTCGACATACATCTGTCCGACGGCTTCACCCATCATCCCATCAACAGCACCCACAGCACGTTTCCAGCGTGGTTTCATTTCTTTGATGCCGGAAAGTACTTTGCCTCTAAATTCAAAATTCTCAGCCATAAAAGCATCACTCATATAGGGTGCAGCAGCAGAAATAACGTTCCAAGCCAAATAAGCTTTTTGAATCTCCAAATCCGTATCGCTCAGAATGGCTGCCACTTCTTTCAATGCTTCGGGTTGACCTATATTCATTTCTGTTATCCCCTGTAAGCCGAGCGTTTCAAAATAAGTGTCCCAAGAAATTCCCGGTATCTCATTTTTCAATTCATCAAGGGTCATTTTATGGTAATTAGCGTGCGGATCACGTTGTTTTAGTTTATCATAGGAAGCTTTTGCCAGACGATTTTCAACAATCATCACGTCAGCAGCCGCTTTCTTTGCCGCTGCTTCGTCATAACCGGATAAACGAAACATTTTCATTATATGCTCTTGATATTTAGCACGAATGTCTTTGGTATGTTCATCGTCATTGGTGTAATAATCGCGATCGCCCAGACCCAATCCGCCTTGACACGCCTGTACGATGTTCATCGCACTATTCATATCATCTGCACCGACATAAATCCCAAAGTAAGGTCCAAAACCATTGTGATGCATAGAGGCGATCAGCCCGGAAAGCTCCTCTTTGGCACTAAGTGTGGCTATCTGCTCTAATTCTGCTTGAATCGGTGTCATTCCGTCAGCATTCAACTTTGCACTATCCATCGCCATATTGTATAGGTCACCGATCTTTTGTGCTACTGTTCCCGGTTCTGCTTTTTTGGCAGCTAATTCTTCAATTAGTCCTTTCAGTTGTGTACGATTGTTTTCCGCCAATAGATCAAATGAACCGAAACGCGCATACTCATCTGTTAAGGGATGAGCCTGCATCCAACCGCCACAAGCATATTGGTAGAAATCTGTCCCCGGTAGAGCTGTTTTGTCCAGATTGGCAACGTCAATGCCTCCTGTCAATGTAGCCTCTTTTTTTGTATTGCAGGCCACTGTGGTTAATGCCAATGCAATCATAGGTAAATACATTCTTTTGTTCATATTCTCTTATAAATTAAGTAACGTGAAAGAATTGTTGCCAGTTTTTTTAGTATTCGCACACTCATAAAACACCAACAAGCTTATTAAGTCAATAATCAATATTGACCTGCAAAAGTAGAAATTAATTTATAACAAAATAGCATTGTCATCATAAATCATACGGAAGATAGGCTATAAATCCGATGAATGTATCCGGACAAAGAGAATTAAGAAAGTTAGTTTAGCTATTTGTCTAATTTAGATAAAATGAGTGTCAAAGCTCCATCGCCCGTCACGTTGCAAGCTGTACCGAAACTGTCTTGCAGAGCAAAAATAGTTAGTAGTAACGCCGTACCCGTTTCATCAAATCCAAGAATAGAAACTACGATTCCTAAGGATGCTATCACCGTACCTCCGGGCACACCGGGTGCACCAATAGCAAAGATTCCTAATAAAACGATGAAAAGTATGAGTGTTGAAAGAGCAGGCACAGCACCGTAAAGCATTAGAGATACGGTCATCACAAAAAATACTTCGGTTAATATCGAACCACACAAATGAATGTTAGCAAATAAGGGTATGGCAAAATCAACTACCTCCCCTTTTAATACAGGACTTTTTTGGGCACATTTCAAGGATACGGGTAAGGTCGCGGCTGACGACATCGTCCCCACTGCGGTGAAATAGGCAGGTCCATAGTAACGAATCACCTGCCAAGGACTTTTACCAGAAAAGGCTCCTGCTGATAAATACAAAAATAAAAGCCAAATAAAATGAGCCACTAATACGATTCCCATTACGTTTAAGAATATCGGAAGTTGCTTTGTAATAGATCCTTCATAACTTAAAGCACAAAAGTTGGCGGCAATAAAAAAGGGAAGGATCGGTATTAAGATCCGATTGATCAATAACAAGACCATTTTTTGAAAGTTATCTAAAATATGTTCAAATATTTCCGACTTTGTCCATACCGTTGCCAAGCCTATCATAATAGCAACGACTAAAGCTGACATCACACTCATAACGGGCGGAATATCCAATTTGAATAATAAGTCGGGTATTTCTTTTAATCCTTCGGTCGCCGGACTAATAGTCAGCATTGGCAGCAACCAATAGCCTAAAAACATTGCCATAAATGCTGCGCCAATAGAAGATATATAAGCCAATCCCAATGCCCATCCCAACATCCGAGAGGCATTGCCTTTCATTTTAGCTATGGAGGAAGAGATGAAAGAGAGAATAATCAATGGAACCATAAAAAAGATCAATTGACCCAGTATATATTTTATTGTTACAACGATGTTCATAAATCCTTCGCCGACGAATAACCCCAGTATAATTCCGACAAAGACAGCAATGATTAATTTGAAGATTGTACTGGAAAGAAGTTTTCTCATAATTCAATTTTAGATTACATTATTTCAACGGATTTCACTATATATTTGTTCAACGATCCCCCTTTAAATATTCACTCAAATCTAAATTTGTTTTATCAATCAGCTTTATTTTAGTAATTCAAAGACGTCCAATTTTTCACCTACCACCCACACTAAATCGCCTGTTTCAAAGATCGTTGCCGAATCGGGATTACGTAGTGATACGACCCCCCGCCGCTCAACGCCGACAACAACACATTTGTATTGGTCACGGATGCCCGATTCTCGGATGCTTTTCCCACTAAATGGTGAATTTGTATCAATGATAAATTGTTTCAAACACATTTCACTTTGGCTTAAATCCGAATCCATCGGCGGTAAGGTCATCATTTCCAATTTTTTACCAAAACGACTCAATTGCTCATCACTACCGATGACCTGTATTCTATCTTGTGGAAAAAGACGTTCTTTTCCACCCGGTATGTTGATACAACTTTGTCCCCGAAAGATGGCTACGACCATTACATCAAATCGACTGGTAATTCCCAATTCTGCCAATGTATTACCTGCCCAAAGCGATTCAGCCGGAATAACAAAATCCGACAAGTGTAAATCACGCGACAGTAGATGTCCGGCAAACTTTGGAGGTACTTTCTCTCCCAAATGACTGGCATACATATCACGGACTCTAAAATTCCGCAAAAAACGACGTTCTATTAAAATTGATTGTTTCTTCAGGTAACGGGAATAAAACATTCCGGCAACTACTAAGCAAGCAATGCCTAATAATAATGCCACTGATGCCTTAAATAAAGTCGTCACCACTATCATTACATAAACGATGGCTATGAGGAAACGAAATACGACAAAGGAAACTAAGTAGGCACGGCTAAAATATCCATCCTCCCACAATAATTGATATTCCACAGAATGGTTCTTTTTTGCTACAATTGCCCGCAAAAACGGTGCGATCAAGAGTAAGATCAACACTCCGCTCAACAATGAGCCCCAAAAGCCGGGGATGTGTTCCAAAATAAAAGGAACTAAGAAATTAAATGCTAAGATAAGCACTGCTATTACAATGACAGAGTAAATCACAATAATGCGAAGCAGCGATTTCAGCAGTTTGTGCCAATTACTCTCATGGTTGACCACTCGCGTCCCCGATGTATAACGGTCGATAAATCGCTTCCATTGTAAGGGCAAATGCTTCTCAACATAAGGGTAAGCCGGTTCTGCCAAGCGAATCATATAAGGCGTGAGGAATGTGGTAATGACTGCCACCGCCACCACTATCGGATAGAGAAAGTCACTGGTCACCCCCAGACTAATCCCAAGACTGGCGATGATAAAAGCAAATTCACCGATCTGCGTGAGGCAAAATCCCGACTGTAAGGCTGTTTTCAAGGGCTGTCCGGCAAGCACAACCCCAAAAGTACCAAATACAGCCTGCCCGATTAGTACCGTCAACGTAATCAGAATCACCGGTCCAGCATACTCAGCGATCATCACCGGATCAACCATCATACCAACAGATACAAAGAATACTGCTCCAAAAAGATCTTTCACGGGTTTCACCAAACGCACAATTTTCTCGGCTTCCACTGTTTCAGCTAATATTGACCCCATCACAAAAGCTCCCAAAGCAGCCGAGAAACCTAAATAACAAGCAAAGACAACCATTGACAGACAAAGTCCCAACACTACGATCAGCATTGTCTCATCCCCCATTAACAAACGGGTGCGCCGAAAAAAAGTCGGAATGATATAGATGCCTATGATAAACCACAATAATAGGAAAAATAGCAATTTACCAATGCTATACACCATATCCATCCCTTCCACATTGTTACTGACTGCCATTGTAGAAAGCAATACCATTAGTACAATCGCCACTAAATCCTCAATAACCAAAATGCCAAATACCAATCCCGCAAAGCTTTTGGTTCGCAAACCCAGATCGTCAAAAGCCTTATAGATAATAGAGGTCGACGACATCGCCAGCATACCGCCCAGAAAGATGCAATCCATCCGCTTCCACCCCAACGCCACTCCCAACGTAATCCCTAACATCACCATTCCGAAAATAATCGACATTGCCGCAATTGTGGCAGGTCCTCCCACCTTCATCAATTTCTTAAAACTAAATTCTAATCCGAGAGCAAACAACAAAAATACGACTCCTATATCTGCCCACGTCTGTATATTAGCTGCATCCACTACCGATGGAGTCATCGTGACGTGCGGACTGGCAAGAAAACCGGCAACAATATATCCCAACACCAATGGCTGTTTTAAACGTTTGAATATTAACGTAATCACGCCTGCCGCCGCCAATATCAGCGCCAAATCAATAATCAGTGTAGGCAAATTAGACATATTTCCTAAATTTTGAACAAATGTAAATAAAATGTAAGAAGGTACCAAACAACACAGATAATTGCAACTCGACAAATTTATAGAATTTAAGTTTGGCATCTTTTTTGCTACCCATTTTACGTTAATTCTTTAACGTTACTTATATTTATGAAAAGCTGTCTGTTTACAGGTATTTTGTGTATTGGAATGTCTATTTCCACCCTAAATGCACAATCGCAAAAAGAACGAGAAGAACCTATTATATACGGAAATATGGATCAATGGCTGGTTCGGGTGGTCGATGAATCGTTTATCATAGGAGGAAAAACCAAATATTTATACGAAATAGCCGCAGGCGATACCCTGCGCAACAATACCCCTTACAGCCCGGTTCTTTCACCGTGGGCAAGTTCTACTGTTATGGCAAAAGTCAGCGGAATAGTAAAAGCCAGTGTCACTATCTTTCCTGAAAAACGCGATGACGGATATTGTGCCCGTTTGGAAACCCGGATGGAGCACGTCAAAGTTCTCGGATTAATTGATATTTCGGTATTGGCAACAGGTACTATTTTTTTAGGCGGAGTTGCAGAACCGATCCGAGATACTAAAAACCCGCAAGGGAAACTTAATAGCGGTATACCTTTTCACAAAAGACCTAAAGCACTTGTATATGACTATAAGGTCACACCGGGAGGAGAACAAATCAAAGCGACCGGATTTAGCCGCATTGTACATATTCCGGAACAGAATAGTGCAGAAGCTTGTTTATTGTTGCAACACCGTTGGGAGGATAAAGATGGCAATGTTTATGCCCGACGCATCGGTACTGCTTACGAACGGTACACCCAAAATGTAACGACTTGGCAAAATAACCATCGCATTACCGTACGGTATGGCGATATTTCCAAAGAAGCATTCTTCAAACCCTATATGGGATTGTTTAAAGGTGAAAGTAATCCTTATTGTATTAACAGTAAAGGCGTATCCGTCCCGATACAGGAAATCGGATGGGCATCTCCCGATGAAGAACCAACACATATTATCGTTCGCTTCTCATCCGGTCACGGCGGAGCATATATAGGCACACCGGATAGTAAATTCTGGATTGATAACGTTAAGTTGATTTATTAACGAAAAGGAACCCCTCTCTGCGATCAGCGTATTTGCTTTAGATCGTTGACCATCATTGTAGCAAATCGTTCGGAAGCTCCGGGTTGTCCCAAGCGACGAATGATTTCATCGTAATGGCGCAACATTTTTTCTCGAATCCGCTCGCTGTATAAGATACGAGATAATTCTTGCAATAAATTCTTTTCAGTCAAATGCTGCATCATTAGTTCTTTCACCACTTCTTCGTCCAGCATCAAATTCACCAAAGAAATATATTTCACCTTCACAAAGGTTTTAAACATAAAATAGGTAAAACGCCCTCCTTCACCGCTATAACAGACCACCTGTGGGGTTTTCAGTATCGCTGTTTCTAAAGTAGCCGTACCGGAAGTCACCAAAGCGGCTTTTGCTTGATGAACTAAACGATAGGTTTGTCCGTAGAGAATTTTGACAGGCAAATCCTTTACATAGGGAGCATAATCGGCATCTGTCATTGAAGGTGCTCCCGCAATGATAAACTGATGATCCGGGAAATGCTTGACCATCGTCAACATAGCCGGCAGTACATATTGTAATTCCTGACTACGACTACCGGCAAGCAATGCAATAATCGGGCGATTGGATAAACCGTTTGCTTCAGTATATTCCCGAAAGGTTTCCTTCTGACAAGAATGTTCATTGATCGCATCTACTAAAGGATTTCCGCCATATTGCACCGGATAATGGTATTTTTGATAAAAAGCCGTTTCAAAAGGGAATATAACATACATCCGATCAACATAGCGTTTTATTTTCTTGACACGACCGGTATTCCACGCCCATAATTTGGGAGAGATATAATAAAACACTTTCAACCCTATCTTTTTGGCAAAATGCGCAATGCGTAGATTAAAGCCGGCATAATCAACTAATATTATCACATCCGGCTTCCATTGCTCTATATCTTCACAACACAAGCGAATATTCGCCTTCACTTTGTTCAAATTTTTCAGAACCGTCAGAAATCCCATAATTGCCGTATCCTTATAATGCCGGACAATCTCACATCCTACTTCTTGCATCAGATCCCCTCCCCAGCCACGTATCTGCGCTTCCGTATCTTTCGATTTCAAACCCTTGATCAAATTGGAAGCGTGCAAATCTCCTGAAGCTTCCCCAGCAATTATGTAATAACGCATAGTCGTTGAATCGTTTAGTTGTTGAACGATTGTATCGTTTAACCTTTTATTTGTTAGATCAATTTAAACAACAAACAAATAAATAAAGCACCGTTCTTTGTGTGTCAGCTTCATTTTCATTTGTTTATTTAAGAAGCAAATATAGCAAAATACGCACCAAATAGTTACTTTTGCCAACAAATATAAGAAATCTATGGACATTGAAGGGAAAAAAGTTGCCTATATCACATTGGGATGTAAACTGAATTTTTCGGAAACATCCACCATAAAGCATAGTCTGGAAAAAGCCGGAACACAAACAGTTGAAGAAAAGGAAGAGGCAGACATTTTTGTCATCAACACTTGCAGTGTGACGGATATGGCTGAAAAGAAAGGTCGCCAACTGATTCGCAAGATCATCCATCACCATCCGGGAGCTTACATTGTTGTCGTAGGATGTTATGCTCAATTGAGAGCCAAAGAAATAGAGAGTATCGAGGGAGTCAGCCTCGTCTTGGGGGCGAACGAAAAATTTAATGTCGAACATTATCTTCAACATTTAGATCGCTGTCAACAAGAACACGAATCACACTCCTGCGATATTTTCAAGCTGGCAGATTTTGATCTCGCCTATTCGTATGGCGATCGTACACGCTGTTTCTTAAAAATTCAAGACGGATGCGATTATTTTTGCACTTATTGCACCATTCCCTTTGCCCGCGGCAGAAGTCGAAGTGCTACTCCGCAACAAGTTCTCCAAGCTATCCACGAAGTAGCCGATAAGGGTATAAAAGAGGTGATCCTCACCGGCGTTAATACCGGTGATTTTGGACGGGACACAGCTACCGATTTTCTTGCCCTGCTGAAAATATTGGATCAAACGGATGAAATGGAAAGATTCCGCATTTCCTCTATCGAACCGAATTTACTTACTGATGAAATCATTGAATTTGTTGCCGGTTCCCGCCACTTTATGCCTCATTTCCACATCCCCTTACAATCCGGAAACAATGAAGTGTTAAAGCTGATGCACCGTCGCTATGATCGTGAACTTTTCGCCTCTAAAATCCGCACGGTAAAATCATTTCTACCGGATGCTTTTATAGGTGTTGATACCATTGTCGGAATGCGAGGTGAAACCGAGGTCTATTTTGAAGATGCAAAGGAATTTATCCGTGAACTTGATATTTCACAATTACACGTTTTTCCATATTCCGAACGACAAGGTACCAAAGCACTTGATATTCCTTATATAGTCCCGCCGGAAGAAAAACATCACCGAGTTAGTGAGCTTCTTAACATTTCTGTTAGTAAATTACATAACTTTTATCACCAGTGTGAAGGACAAACGCGTCCTGTTTTATTTGAAGACAACAAAATAGGAGAACATATCTGTGGGTTTACAGACAACTATATCAAAGTGCAATCCCCCTACAATTCTAATTTAAGCAACCAAATTCTTCCTATTAAATTAACAGAAAGTAACTGCTGCTGGGAGGAATAAAACGGTCATCTATAAATAGTTTATCAGATCAAAATGAACAAAAATTTATTGATTCTAATTAACAATATTTAATTCATAATCATCACATTAATAAGTATCTTTGTAAAAGAATTAATTTCATAGTTTGTTTCTGTTTAGGGTTAGTAATTAAGTCGCCGTTATAAATTCGGTGACTTAATTTTTTTTTATTCCATTCATATTTCTATTTTTGTGGGATGATGGAAAATTTCTTTAAGAAAAGCCATCCAAGCATACTATTTCAGAAACAAACAAGATGAAAATATTAATAACTGGTAGCGCAGGATTCATAGGTTATCACCTCTCAAAAGCACTTTCAGATAAAGGATTCGAGATCTACGGAATTGATTCTCTGAATCCATATTATGATGTCAATTTAAAAAAGAATCGTCTAAAAGAATGTGGTATTCAGGTCGATACATACGGTGAAGAATATCAGTCCGACCGTTATCCAAACTATCGTTTTTGCCAAATCGACCTATGCGATAAAAAAGCCTTAGAAAAGATATTTTCAACCCATACCTTTGACTGTATTGTGAATCTGGCAGCACAAGCAGGTGTCCGTTACAGCCTAACTCATCCGGAAACATACGTAGAAAGCAATATTGCAGGCTTCCTTAATCTATTGGAAAGTTGCCGTCAATATGCCTGTCCCCGTTTAATCTATGCTTCTTCCTCTTCTGTGTATGGTAACTCTAACGAAGTGCCATTTAAAGAAAGTGCTCGAACAGATACACCTGTCAGTATTTATGCCGCTACCAAAAAAGCGAATGAACTGATGGCATACAGCTATTCGCAACTTTACAAGCTGCAAACCATCGGACTCCGATTCTTCACAGTCTACGGTCCATACGGTCGCCCCGATATGGCACCTATGCTATTTGCCAACGCCATTAAAAATGACGAACCGATACGGGTATTCAACAACGGTCAACTATCGCGCGACTTCACTTACATTGACGACATTGTAGAAGGCATCTTCAAGATCATCAGCCGTCCCGGTTTGGTAAGAGAAGATCATCCCGGCATACCCGCTGTGGTTTACAATATCGGACACGGTTCACCTATACCATTGTTGGATTTCATTGAAATACTTGAACGTCAACTCGGAAAAACCGCCCACAAAAAATATGTCGGGATGCAAGCAGGAGATGTCTATCAAACGTGGGCAGATACCACCAAATTAAAAGAAGATTATGACTACACCCCTGCAACTCCACTTGAAACAGGTATAAAGCATTTCATTGATTGGTTTAAATCGTGAATATCCCCTGCTCATTTCCTCTATTTAAAAAGGATAACCAATAGCAAGGTTTAAAACAAGCCCACGCCAGAAACTACCGGTGATGTTATAATAACCGGACTTCCCGGTGGTATAAGGAGCGTGAATCGGTACACCTAAATCTGCTCGAACAACAATATACGAAAAATCGTAGCGAATGCCTGCACCTGTTCCCAAGGCTATTTCATCGAGTAAACCCCGAATCCGAAGTTCTCCTCCCGGACGTTGTGTTTCTTTTTTAAGGAGCCAAACATTTCCTGCATCTACGAAAAGAGCTCCCCTAATGCGCTCATAGATTTTGAAACGATACTCAATATTTCCTTCCAGTTTTATATCACCGGTTTGGTCTAAGTATGAATAGGCTGTTTCTACAGGATGATAACTGCCGGGACCTATAGAACGAATATGGAAGGCTCGAATACTATTGGATCCGCCGATATAAAATTGCTCACTATATGGCATCACTTTCGAATTACCATAAGCGTATCCAATACCACCCATCGCTCTCATTGCCAATTGATTATTATTATCTAACGTCTTGTAACCTATCACCTCTGAAGTCAGTTTCAGAAATTGAGAATAACGATTGTTCAGTATCTTTTTACCCTCACCTTGATGATTACCGAAAAGATACTGAAGTCCGGCTGTAATATTGCCTGCTTGAGTGATAGAGGTCTGACAAAACAAACGATTCGGATTTCGGTAAGAGACCGCCCGATCATAGGTATAAGTGTAGGACATAGATGGAATGAATTGATTTCGAAAGCTCTGAGCAACAGATGCATTACGATTCACTACCGAATCAAACGCTTGCGATGTGCGCAAAAGGTAAGTGTAGTTCAATTTAAAAGGAACGATGGAATGATAATTCCGAAAAGAGGAATTAAAATCATAGGTAGCACTTCCCCAAAAAGAGATCATTCGAAAATAATTATGACGATTGAGTAGATCGGAACCTACCTGAAAATGAGTTTGTTCACGTCTATCTCGTTCAGATTGAAGCCATTTAGGTACGAGGAGACGAGGCACAGATAAATTGAAATTCAAGCCCAGTTCATAAGAATTGATTAAACCTGAATTACCGGTAGCCTGTTTATTCCCTCCCACCTGCCATTCATACGAACCGGTCAAGCGCACATAGAAATTCTCAGCTCGCCGAAACATATTACGGTTTGTGATTCCTAAGGTAAGTCCTGGTCCCAAAAGATTATTTGATTTCGAGGACATATCGACCTCTATTTCTGTTTCAATAGGTAACGCAAAATCCCCCTTAATTTGCATATCTAAAAATTTCTGTTCTGTTGTATCCGGAGAAGTAATGGTCATATTAGCAAATTTAAATACACCCAATTGAACAAAATCAGCTTGTGTGCGACTTTGTTGAAAGGCAGAATAAATCTGTCCCGGACGCACTTTTACCGCACGAACAAGAACGTTAGGTTTCAACACTGCCGGTCGCTGATAAGTAATTTTCACACCATCAACCCTCACCGTATCAAAAACATCCATACCCCGCCCCCCATCAAGTACGACCTCCACCTTTCTTATCCGATAGGGACGTAAAGCATTCTCCGGGATACCTTGCTTCAGTCCGATTCGAACATTCGCAATATGAAGCTCCGCCGTCGTATCAACTAAATATTCTATATAGTTCGGCTGAAAAAAATAATATCCATTATTTCTCAATCGGTCAGATATTCGCTGCCGTTCCTGCTCTAAAATATTCACATCATACTGCTCACCTGTCTTCAATTCACTATTCCGAAGGTAAATCTGCACCATACTGTCCATCGGTTGTGTCCATCCCCACAATTGAATATGACCATAGTGAAAAGGTTCAGACAACTCCACGCGATAACTGACACGCGCTTTTTTAGGATTATGCCGATGGGGAATAATTTCATAGCTGGTATGAGTTGTATAAAAACCAAAATTCTTCATAGCATTTTCGACTGTCAAGAGTCGAAGTTCAGGTTTCACATCGGACACCAAGACAGGCTTTTTAGATAATTTCCGATAGAGCCATCCTTTCAGGCTTTTCTCTTTCCCGATATTCCAATTATAAATCCACAACCCTAACGGAAAAGGAGTACGGATGTAAGGAGAATAAAGTGGATTATTCGGTTTTACAGATAAGGGGGCTGTAATTGCCGACTTCTGAGTAGAGGTTAATTTAACCTTTGCAGGCAACTCTATTTTCATATCTTTTACTCCCACATAAAGCGTTTCTGATACTGGTAATTTTCGAGTTGTCGAACAGGAAAAGAAAAACATCAAAAGGAATGCTAAGACAATCCATTTAGCCATACTTTGTTGAAACGTCGAAACGCTGATTCGTTGATTCTGTGAAACAAGGAAACAGTGAAACAAAGTATTGAAAGTGTACGCCAGCTTCAAGAAAGTGTTAGCTTTATGCGTAGGACTAAACATTCTATTCATCGTTTTTCTTAAATAGGTCTTTAAATTTCCGAAAATTCTTTCGCCAAACAATACCAACTCCCGTTTGGGTAACTTCACCATCTAATACACTTTCATAATTTGAGTGGCGGAATACTTTTAAATACAAATTTCGATTCTTGGCAAAGATATATTCAATTGAAATATCATCAACTAAATTATCTTCCAATGTATTACTTTGTGCATCGTTATTATCGGTTGAAATTCGTCCACCGACCTTTACTCTCACTCGGTCATTGAACAACTGTTTTGAAAATTGATAGGTATAATCCGTGCGAGTCGTATTTTCGTCCGTATTGTATGAATCCACACCGAAAGTCAGTCCCGCTTTTCCAGTATATTTGTTTAACTCATTCTCCACGAAACTATACAGCGCATTGTTTGCCATATTACCACCGGTATTCGATTTTGCAGCTCCGGGTGCAGTGTAAGTGTTATAAATAAGCAAATTCAACGCCTGTCGTGTCCGTTCTTCTTGTGAAAAAGTTGCTAATTGATTCTGAATGACCATATCACTGGGGGCAGACAAATCAAAAGAAATATCAGGTCGGGACAATGAATTTTGGATGCGAATAATTGATTCAAAAGCGACAAGACGATTGCGATCACCATCTTCCACAATAGCTTTCACCTGTTCAGATGCAGAAATATTCAAGGTAGGATTCAAAACATTACCCGTCCATTCAACAAAACTCCCATTGCTGATCGAAAATTGTTTCTTTCCGGCAATGGGAACATTATATACCACTGTCCCTCCTGTTAAAATATACTTTCCCGACAGAGTCATACCGCTTTCCGGTAACATTGTCAAGATAAGATTTCCCCCCCCTTGAATAGATATATTGTCATTTCCATTCTCCGATAGATCGACAGCGACACTGACCTGATTACCGATTTCCACCAGCATTTTCATCATAAAACTATTGAATTTAATACGATTTGTCAATCCATCTTTTTCATTTAAAATCGTATCTCGAAAGGAAACAAAACGCACCAAATCTGCACTCCTATCAACAGCAAGTGCATCCGCAGTCCGCAAGGTATAAGTAATTGCCGTTCGGTTTAGCAGGTTGATATTTCCCGTCAAATTCAACGATGAAAAGGCTCCTCCGATATGCGCGTTGACATTAGCATAAGCCTTACCATAAATCAATGAGGTGGGATTTTTCTTTACATTCACAACTTCAAAATTTGCAGCCGTTACCGCCAGATCCATATTCATACGACTAAAAGGGGTCAAATAGACATCTCCATTGACAAGCAGGCTACTATTATTTGGTGCCGTAAAACGATATTGCCGAAATTGTATTTTCCCGTCACGAACAAGTAAGCGAGCCGTATCAATAGCAAAAGTAGTACCCAACATCACCACATCCGCTTTCCCTTGATGAAAAGCCAGTTCACCATTCAACAGAGGCTTATCAAGTGTTCCTCGAAAGCGCATTACTCCTGCCAATTCACCATCCAGTTTCATTAGATGATTCGGTATAAAAGCATTAGCTATATATAAAGGAAAAGATGAAATATCAACATCAATAGCAACATTCCGGTTTATTTCAGAAGTAGAAAACGAACCTTTGGCAAGTGCACGATGCATACTATCTACTTTCAACTCAAATTCAATGGAATGATCTATATTTCGATTGCCAAGAACATATTGCAATGCAAGATCTACGGTACCAATGTGCTGTTCCTGATATTCCATATTCTTGATCTGTATATTTCCATTCGCACCCAAGCGATCACCCTTCGAATAAAGCAGCAAATTGGTATTCAGTATGCCACCGAGATCAGGCAAAAAAGGTGTAGTTTTTGACAAAGTATGCAAATCAATACCATCAAGTTCTACTTGTAAACGGTCTTTTTGACCTTCACCGTCCGGCAAAGATTGTAAATTGATTAATTTATTCAAATATGCCATTCTTAAATTGGCATTTACTTTCCAATCTTTACCGACAGTTACGTAGTTATCAGCATTAACAATCCAGCGACTATATCCTAAGATAGGTGTCATTGGAAAGAAGCTGACAGAAACAGCCGAATCACGCATTCTCAGATTCACACCAAGGTCAAAGCCAATCTTCCCCTCTGCATCTTTTTGTTTTAGTTCAAAACGAGAATGATCGCCCTGCATTCTACCGGTCATATTAATATTGAACAATCCTTTCCAAGCCGTAGCAGAACTACCCACATCAATAGAGTAAACCAAACTTTCTCCCGTCTGCCAAGCACCAAATTGTAAAGAATCAAGTCGAACAGTTTTAAAATAGGGTGCATTTGCCAATACACTTACCCGTAAACCTGTACGCTGTCGTGAAACAACATCCAATGCCAAACGACTGAAGCCGATATTCCGAACTTTCAAGAAGTGAGCAACAATATTTTCCTGTCCTCCAAGCATCTGTAAATTAAATAACGGCAAATCCTGTCTGACAATTTCCATATTGACATTACGGGTGATTATTTGTTGACGTACTACTTCTGCCACTTTTCCTACACTGCCAGTAAATCCGAACAAAGAAGTATCTGCCTGAAAAGCTAACTTTAAATCACCGGTAATCAATTGTAGTTGCGTCTTTTTTAGATCACTATTCATATCCATCGCAATACTTCCCAACGTATAGATCTGTTGTGCATTCCTCATCTTTAAACTATCGAATCGTGCCCTAAACAAATATTTTTCGTCCGGTCCAATAACAGCGTTCAGATTGATAGCTGCTCCCACTGTCAATTCTTGTTGCATCACATTCAACGCTTTTAAGTCCACATTTCTAATGTGTCCGGAAAGTTCCAATTGATAATCTTTTTCCAAAGAATCCCCTCGCACTATCAGATCGAGAGCAGCAGCAGAATCTAATGACGTACATACCCCTCTCAGATGGGTATTGTCTAACGAAGCTTGTAAAGCAATATCTTGATAAAGATGCCTAAGATAAGTAAAACGTCGAACATCGGCAGATATCTCCGTTTTAGCACTTCGCCATTGATATCCACGTCCTGCAAAGGTAATCCCGGCAGTGGCAATACCCAAAGAATCGCTTGGTAGGAAACGATCCAATGGAAAGTCTGTCAAAGACAAATCACCCCGATAACTTTCCTGTCCAATTTGATAAGTAGCATCAAGAGTAAGAAGACCTTTTCCGCAAGCAAGTCGCAAATCTGTCGCCCATACACCTTTTTCAGCTGTCACATCAGCCATCAGGGAGAGATTGCGAGGAATGGAGATTCGTTTTTTCTTTAAAAAAGCATTAACAAATGTGGCATCAGGCAAATCACCCCGAAGATTGAAAAATCCCCTCATCATTTTCAGATCGCGAAAGGAAGAAAGCTTACCGGTAGCCGTCAAATGGAAATAGTCAGGTAGAGAAAAAAGTAATTGTTCTACTTCCATACTGTCACCAGTAATAGCACAAGCAAGGTCTATCTGCATCGCTTTATTTCGGATCTCCGGCGGAATTTCAGGATAAAAAAGAGACACATCGGAAAATCCGAGTTCTCCCTGCATAGTCACCAGCAAAGGAATTTGTTTCATCAGATACTGTACGGAAGTATCCATTCGTGCAGTAAGACGAATCCGACTGTATGGTGTTTGAAGATAAACACCTTGCAAATCGGTTATTGCTGTATCAAGCGACACGCCTGCACGCATAGCAGTGATCTGAATTCCTTTCTGCTGTACAGCCTGCAAATCTTTCAACGTAGCTCGCACCACCGTTCCTCTGTTATAGATACTATCAACTTGAATACCAATCCCTCCTACGATTAAATTTGTTCGATCTTTTCCGTTATTTTTTAAACTAAAAGCACTATTTTCCAAATGCACAGACCCTGCTCTGACAGTCCAAGGAAAAGATTTCATAGAATCAACAGCAGTAGAAGGGGAAACAGAGCGAACCGATGCCGTACGCATCTTACACCATCCTTCTTGCAAACTGACGGAATCTACATCAACGGTCTGTAATTGCAAATTTACTTTCCCTCCAACGATATTTCCCATCGTCACGCCTGCGCTTAATTCAGGTAAAAAGTTTGAAATCATTCGATAGTCTACCCGGCAAAAAACAATTTGCTGGACGAGGAATGTCCAATCAAAAGGTTTCACAACAGTCGAATCGACAGATAATTGATTCGCTGTCAAAAGAGAAACACTTCCATCTGCTAAGGATATATTTTGTATCTCAACCAATTTTTTAGTGAAAGCCACCCGTTTCGCCCGAAGATTGATTTCTCCTACTGCAACACGAAGATTCAATCCGGAAGTATCATTTGACAGATGAAAAACAGCCCGACGAAGTGCCAAATCATCAATACTGATTTCACGGTGAAATATTCCGCCTATTCCTGCATCTATATGAATAGATTCTGCCGACAAAAGAGTATCGCTCATCGTCCGCCCGGCGTAAACATCTTTTAAAGTCAGCTCACAGGGAAATCCCAAATAAAAATGCCCCACTCGGACATTCCAGCCATAGTGTTGCGATACATAATCGACTGCTTTGATACGAAGAAAATTCTGTATAGGTGGTAAATAAAGCAAGAACACAACCAATAGTAGCAATCCGATGATTGCTACGACGGTGCCTGACAAATATTTAAAAAATCTTTTCATACTCCTTGCTTTACCACCCGAAGATAAACAATTATTTGAAAACGCATATTACCTCTGTGTATGAATATTTTCAAAAGGATATCAACCTATCAACGGAAACAAACAAGCGGGAGTTACAAGGGGCAGGATGAAAGTCCTTATATTTTTTAGCTTTGAACCATCTTTTCCGCCTTTCTGATAGCCTCCGGTGTACCCATATCTACAAATAATCCATCATAGTCAACCATTCGCAAAGAATGTTTGTGCGCCAATGACAAATATTCATCAATGATGGAAAAGGCTCCCTGCCCGTTTATTTGTTGTAATAATTCAGGACTAACGATGTGAACACCGCAAAAGCTATAACAAGTAGATTGATAAAAATCCTCGTCTACCACCTTTTGTTCACCCGTCGTGCGGTCTTCCCATCCTTTCAGAATCCCTTCATCGTTGAATCTCAATCCCCGTCCTGTTCCTCCCCGCTTAACTACTAAGGTGGCATAATCGTTCCGTTCGGTGTGAACTTGTATTAATTCGGAAAGATTAATTTCAGAAAGAATATCGACGTTATGGATCAACACCGATGTTCCGGGAGTAAATAATTTAGCTGCTTTGAGCAATCCACCTCCCGTATCAAGCAAGCAATCTCGTTCGTCGGATACGATCAACTCACAATCAGGGAAAGGATGTTTTGCAAGAAATGCCTCAATCAGATCAGCGTAATGGTGTACGTTGACAACGATACGCCGAATGCCCGCTTTTTGCATTTTTAAAATCACATATTCCAACAAGGGCTTCCCGGCTAATTCGACCAATGCCTTCGGACGGTCATTTGTTAAAGGACGCAGTCTTGTACCAAGTCCTGCTGCAAATATCATTCCTTCCATACAATTGATTATTTTATAATGAGTATATTATAGTGAAACGGTAAAACAATGTAAGCAAACGCGAGCTTTCGTACGTCAGATTATACATCAACCATCTTATTTTTAATTGCGTACATCACTAATGCTGCCGTATTTCGGCAGCCTGTTTTGCTAAGAAGATTTGCCCGATGTTTATCAACTGTCCGTTTGCTAATAAACAATTTATCGGCAATCTCCTGATTCGACAATCCGAGACAAACGTGATAAAGTATTTCCAATTCCCTTCCGGAAATCTCATTATCCGGAAGATCCTGTTCCGGTTTGGCAGAGCCCACACGCATATTATTAAGAATATTCATCAAAAGTTCTTCTGAAAAATAATTTTCACCCGCAGCCACTGTCTTAATAGCAGCAATCACCTTTTCAATTCCCGCGCTCTTTAACACAAATCCTTTCACTCCTATATCGACCATTTTATAATAATACTGCTCATCACCATACATAGAGAGGACAATCATCTTTAATCCGGGTTTCATCTGCAAAGCCACTTCAGTTGCTCGGATGCCATTCATTTCCGGCATTTCAATATCCATCAAAACAATGTCACAATCCACAATCGAAAGATTGTCAATAAACTCCTGTCCATTGGAAGCCTCATAGATATGTTGAACAAAATCCTGTGTAGACAATAATAGCTTCAAGCCCTCGCGAAATAGCTTGTGATCATCGACCAAGTAGATTTTCAATTTTTTCATTGTGCCATTTATTTAATGTTACCAATCTATGTCCTTCGGATATTCTTAAAGTTGGATATAAGCATTTGCACGCATCCCTTTTCCGCGTTCACTGACAATTTCTATATCTCCATTACCCGACTGTAAGCGATAGCGCATATTATTCAAGCCCATTCCCTCGTGATTTGATACTCCGTTAAGGTCAAAACCAATGCCATTATCCTTATATTCAAGATAGAGCGTACCCTCTTCGAGCTGTAAATCTATGGAAATACGGGTAGCAAGAGCGTGACGAAGAGTGTTATTAATCAATTCACAAACCACCCGATACAAAATCACTTCGACATTATAGCTAAAACGCTGATTACCGAGATTCGTGGTAAATTGAACATCAAAGTGTTCCGACTGCCGTAGACGCTTAATAAAAGCTTCTGCTGCATCTTTTAATCCAAAATTATTGAGAATATGTGGACTAATATTGGCGGAAATGTCCCGAACACCCGCTATTGCTTCATCAACAGCTTGTCGGAGATTTTGTTTGATTTTTTCGTTCACTTCGATATGACTGTTGCTATCAAGTCCGGACACTAACATTTTAATCACACTCAACAAAGGTCCGAGTCCGTCGTGTAATTCTTTAGCAAAATGCTGCCGTTCCTTTTCTTCTGTCCGAATCACAGCTGCAAGCACCCGTTTCTCTGTTTCTCGCCGTAATTCATCCAGACGTCGCATAAACTGGAATATCTTCCGAATATAAAACACACCTATCAACAAAACCAAAGAAATGATGAATGCCATCCAACGTTGCACAATAATCATTTCATCTTCCATCTCAGGGTAAATCGTTGGCCACAATTCAAATACCCGTGACACTGCCATCAACAGAAAACCGATCGAGATCAAAATCCACGATGCGTTAAACTTTGTTCGCTTGAAAAGACTGATAGCAATCACAGCCGCAGTGATCTGTAAAAGTAAAGATAAATAAACAAGAATAGTCGATAACATAAGTTCCAATTATTATTTCTATTTTCATCGCTTCCTCCGCATCAAAACGGATATCCAATAGCGATATTAAATACAGATTTTTTAAATCCACCGTTACTGTTAAACAATACAAACCGATGATCTTCCGCCCGGCTCGGATCATAAAGCTTAACGCCCAAATCAAAACGGAGTAAAAAGAAATTCACATCCAAACGTAATCCGGCTCCCGTACCAACAGCGATCTGCTCATAGAAATCTTTCCTAAAACGGGCTCCGGGACGATTTTCATATTTATTGATGTTCCAAATATTACCGGCATCCACAAAAAGTGCACCTTCAAGCAGCCAAATCAATTTAAAACGGTATTCCACATTCACCTCCATCTTAAAATCTCCCACATTATTCGGATATTTATCTTCTGACGAATAGGCGCCGGGACCAAGTGTGCGCGACTGCCAAGCACGCAGTCCGTTTGCTCCGCCGCAATAATACGCCTCTTCAAAAGGCAATGCCTTCATATTGCCATAGGGATAACCACAACCCAGAAAAAAACGGTAAACAAAGGTACTGGCTTTATTCACATAATGATTAAAACGATACTCCCCGTCCGCTTTAACAAACTGGGCATAACGCACATCCAATATCTTATAAAATTGCTCGCCGTTTTCCGCAGATTTATGAGCCCCCATGAGCTTATCCACCGCCAATAAAACATTACCGGAAGTCTCCACATTACCTCTAAAATAGCTAAAATTCCGATTGGTATTCATCAACTGATTCGTATAAATAGCCGAAAAATTAGCAGATAAAATCATATGATCTGTATAAGCACTCTTGACATATTCATTCTTCAATTCATCTATAAAAGCTTTATCAACAAACGGCATTAATACATAATTAAGATCAATCAAATCAAAATTATAATGCCAACAATTATCTGCCTTTCGCCACAAATAACCAAATTTAGCACTTGCCACCCGCCGCCGGTAAAACTGTGTATTTTCCTGACTATATGAGAGAGAAATCGAAGTTTTAGGAGCAAAATGACGTCGAAATTCATCTAATCGGAATACGGGCATCCAGAATTGAGGGGTGACCAAACGAAACTCTGTACCCACCTCTGTCGTGCTAAATATATCATTTTCCTTCAATTTTTCTTTTTTCAAAGCCCCCCACACACTCAAACTGAGATTTTCACCTCCGTGAAAAAGATTGCGGTGATTGTAAACGAAATTCCCCCCCACTCCGATATTACCGGAATTGTTCGTTCCCTCCACAAAGACATTATACGACTGTCGTTTCAATGGTGTCAACTGAATTTCACAATTTAATCTTAGATTTCCCAGTGAATCCCGGTGTTCTTTGAAAAGAATATTCACAAATTTAAAAAGATTCAATGCCTGCAAACGGGAATACGAATCAGCCACTTTCTGTATATTATACAACTCGCCCGGCTTAAATTGAACAGTCTCCAAAATCACATTTGGTTTGATTTTCATTTTCCCCCGATACATTACGTCATACACTCCGTAATTCTGATGCTGATAAACCGAATCCGCACCATTCGCCATCACCAACGGATCGTAATCAAGATTCACCTGTATCCGATCAATCGTATATCGCCGATAAACCATACTATCCGTCGGATTACTGATAATCGAAACCTGCAAATTAGACCGATAAGGCTTTACTGAATAGCTTGTATCGGCATAATATTGGATAAAATTCTTTGAAAAATTATAATATCCATTTTTACGGAGCATTTGCGTAATACGTTCACGTTCATTTTCCAAAATCTCCACATCCATCGGCATCCCCAAACGCAAGTGTGTATGCAAAGTATCCGCCAATACCAATTGCATCAAAGGAGATGTTGGCGACAAACCATTGGCTATTGATCCGCTATCACTCCGAAAAATACACTTATCCACCTGAGTCACCCTTCCCTGATGAATTTGATAGCGAACAAATGCTTTTTTCTTTTTAAACCAGACAGAATCCGTAACAGAGGCATTATAATAGCCTTTATTATTTAAATACAACTGCAATTGCGTCACGCTTCGATCCGTCAAGAATGGGCTATAAATCACAGGAGATTCTCCAATAGAGCGCAACCATTGATTCAAACGTTTTTTTTCATTCCGTCCACTAAGATTATAAAGTCCAAGATGAAAACGTGAAGTTCCCAATATACGTGTATTCGGACGTTGACGGACAATCTTATTCAACTCCGTGACGTTCATCTTCTTATCTTCGACCTTCACTTCCACCCGATTCAATAGATATTCATCCTTACCAACATAACGTGTCGGCGAACAAGCTGTCAGTATAACCGAAAGATAAAAAATCAATAATACCTTATATAATAAATCTTTCTTCAATTATCAAAAAATGTTCGTATTTTTGTACAAAATCCGGATGACTCCAGGTTCCGATTTAGCTACACCTGATCTCCTTTCCACACTGTGAAGGAATCAGAAGCAAAAAAAACAGACTTAAAGAGGATTTATGCTTAGCAAACAGGTAACAAAAATAGTCCAAAACCTTGAAAAAAAGAAATTCAGAGATAAATATAATCTCTTCAAAATAGAAGGCGATAAATTAGTCGGCGAATTACTCTGTTCAAACATCAAAATTCACACCCTTATCGCCTATCCTGTATGGATAGAGCGCAATCGAATTTCACTCACAGACATCCACGTAGAGGAAGCTGACGAAAGAGAAATGCATACCATTTCAAACTTTCAATCGCCACCGGAAGTCATCGCCTTAGCCGAAATCCCCGACGAAAAAATCGACGAAGCTGCCATCGCTAACAGTCTGTCGCTCGTATTAAATGGCATACAAGATCCCGGAAATTTGGGAACAATTCTAAGAGTTGCCGATTGGTTCGGCATCCGACAGATCTTTTGTGATGACGACTGTGCCGGTGTGTACAATCCAAAATGTGTACAGGCAAGTATGGGAGCTATCTTTCGAGTACAGACCATCTACACCCCCTTAGAGCCTCTTTTGCAAAAATATTCATCCGAAACCTTTCCCTGTTATGGTACGTTTTTAAAGGGAGAAAACATCTACCGGGAAAAATTGACCAACCAAGGATTTATCATTATGGGAAATGAAGGAAAAGGCATCCGACCTGAAATAGAACATTTTATTAACCATCGGCTAACGATTCCAAGCTTTGCCACCGGAAAAAATCGGACAGAATCACTTAACGTAGCCGTTGCCACCGGTATTATTCTTTCAGAATTTAAACGAAATTCACTATAATATAAATAATTATGACCCAAATTATGAAACAGAATCATCTAAAAAAAGGAATCTTACTAACATTCGTATGCCTATTTACTTACACACTGATGGCACAGTCACCCATTAACATCGGAATACACGGAGGCATATCAAGTACCAAAATGCGCATTCGTGACATCGAGCAAGTATCAAAATCAGAAGGTCGTGCAGGCTATATGATTGGTGCCTTTATGCGTGTCAATCTCGGCGGTATTTACCTTGAACCATCCTTAAACTTTGTACATAAAACCAGTCTGGTCAAAACCATCACAGAAGAAAACGGCCGGCTAAAAATCAATTCTTTCGACATTCCACTGATGGTTGGTTTAAATGTGCTTGACCTCTCCATTCTAAAACTCCGTGCGTATGCAGGTCCCGTTATGTCCTTTCCCGGAAAAATAAAACACTCTCTGCCCGTACTCCCCGATCTTGATAGCGATAAAGTAATGTGGAACGGTAAAATAGGCGCAGGCGTTGATGTCTGGAAATTAACTTTCGACATCGACTATGAAAAAGGATTCAAGAAACTGGGACACGACATCAAATCACCGCGTTCATTTAACCTCACTCTTGGATTAAAAATCATTTAATCCCCCCTACACAGACAGACATCCTGTTAAACCATTTCTTTGTTGAATTGTTGAAATTTCAAACAATTCAACAAAGAAACAACTTTCAACAAAATATTCATCCATATCGGTTATGAATCAATAAATTTAAAGGGATTATAAAAAAAATATTCCCTATTCTTGTTTTTTCCAAAAAAATACTTTTTCTTTGCCACATCAATTCAATCCCTTAAAAGAGATTGTTTGAATTATAAAGAGGAGTTGAGAGAATGGGCTCAATGAAACTCCGACAACCTCCGGAATCTTTTCCGAAAGGTGCCAAAACCCGACCTGATGACAGGAGTTATAATTTAAAACAAAACAAGATGAAGCAATCTAACCATTCAGTAAGTAAAACGGAACCATCCGATTACAACATTCTATTCTTTTCTCTTCTTGCATCTTCTATGTATATGCGCTGTATGCGCTAATTTTATTAATACCCAAAAAAAATAATCAGGGCAAAGACTACCAGGTAGTTTATTGTTGCACTGTCGTGTTGGATAAAACGAAACATTTTATTCCACACACTCCTTAACGGTCACCTTCTGTTTCAGACAAACCTCTGCAAACATCGGGCATCAATACCCCATAAAAACATAGAAAGATGAAAACATACACAGAAATCAATGAAAAAATAAAAAACGGAACAGCCGTCGTGCTGACTGCCGAAGAAGTATCAGAACTATCCAAAACCCTATCGTCCGATGAAATAGCCGCAAAAGTAGACGTTGTCACAACTGCCACCTTCGGGGCTATGTGCTCCTCCGGTGCGTTTCTAAACTTCGGACACGCCAACCCTCCGATCCGTATGGAAAAAATAGAACTCAACGGAGTACGCGTCAGCGGCGGACTGGCAGCAGTGGACACCTACGTCGGGGCTACCGATTGCAACCCTGCAAATCCCTCTTATGGCGGGGCACACCTCCTCGAAGACCTCATCAATGGAAAAGATATTACCCTTGAAGCTTGGGGAAAAGGTACTGACTGCTACCCTCGCAAACACATCAAAGCAATCATTAACAAAAACACCATCAACGAAGCCATCCTTTACAACCCACGCAACTGCTATCAAAATTACAACGTTGCCACCAATACCACCGACCAAATCAAATATACCTATATGGGGACACTTTTACCCAAACTGCGAAATGCCTCTTATAGCTCTGCCGGCGAACTATCGCCCTTAATCAACGATCCCGAATGTAGAACCATCGGTATGGGGACACACATCTTTCTTTGCGGAACAGAAGGATACGTCAGTTGGAACGGAACACAATTCCACTCTACCAAACCCACCAACGCCTTCGGGATCCCAACCACCAATGCCCGTACACTGGCTGTCATCGGTGATCTCAAACAGATGAGCACCGACTACCTGCGTGCCGCCTGCATCGAAAAATACGGAATCAGCCTCTACGTGGGGATCGGCATACCCATTCCGATGCTCGACGAAGACATCGCCCGACGGGTATCTATCCGCAACGAGCAAATCGAAACCACTGTTGTCGATTACGGCAACAACAACCAAATACTCGGCACCACAAACTATGCCGCTCTACAAAGCGGCACGATCGAAATAGCGGGGCATCATATTCGGACAGCCCCCCTCTCCAGTCTTGCGAAAGCACGCGAAATTGCCGACATTCTCAAAGAATGGATACAAAAAGGAGACTTCCTCCTCACCGAGCCCGTTCGCCCAATGCCTAAAGGCACAAGCCTTCATTCATTAATCGGAGAAGATTAAACAGACCCAACGAAAAAAACACATAACACCGCCAAATACTATGATAAAAAAATTAGTACTATCCTTTCCGGTAGACGCTACCGACAGGTCGCTGACCTACGATCTTGTCAAACAATATGACATTCGCATCAACATACTAAAAGCAGAAATACAAGTCGGAAAAGCAGGCAATCTATTAGTAGAACTGGAAGCCGATGAAAAAAAATTAGAAAAAGGGATTGCCTATCTTCAGGCAAACGATGTCACCGTCAGTCCGGTATCCAGCAAAGTTTCATACGACAAAGAACGATGCATACAATGCGGAAACTGCGTATCTGCCTGCTTCTCGCACGCCCTCACCATCGGCGCGCCCGATTGGAAACTACACTTCAACCCCGAAAAATGTATTGCTTGTAAACTTTGCCTCAAATCTTGCCCGTTAAAACTCTTCCGAATCGAATTTGCAGAATAAAAAGAAACGGAAAATTCAAACCTGTAAGCAAAAACAAATAAACACTCACGACGTAACAACTCAACGATGGAATACCTACAACGCACCTACCGCGACCATTTTCGGCAAGACCGATGGACATCCTTTCTCGCAAGATACAAAGAAACCGACCTGTGGATCGGTATCGACAAAGCCTCTTGGGACCAAAGGATCGTCACCTTCACGACGGAGAATCTCCGCTGTCTCCGCAGGGAAATGGACGGCTGGATCGGGCAGCATACCGAATATGCAAAGGCTCTCATTCCCTGCTCGGCAGATACAGATGCACCCGAAATATTCCGGGAAATGTCAGCCGTCGCCGAAAAAAGCCACATCGGACCAATGAGTGCCGTCGCAGGAGCTGTTGCCAAACACATAGGCGAAGCCATCCAAAAACATTTCGACATCGGTGAAATCATCATTGAAAATGGAGGTGATATCTATGCCAACCTTTCGCAGCCTCTCGATATAGCTGTTTTTGCCGGCACTTCGCCACTCTCCGAGAAAGTAGGACTGCAAGTCAAAGCCGATGGTTTCCCTTTGGGCATCTGCACCTCATCGGGAACCGTCGGACCTTCTCTCAGTTTCGGAAAAGCCGATGCCGTTATGATCATCTGTCACGATGCCCTGCTCGCTGACACCTACGCCACTGCATTTGCTAACCTCATTCAGACAAAGGAAGATATTTACCCCTGCATCGAAAAAATCAGGCAACATTCAGACATCCTCGCTGCCATCGCCATCAAAGAAGATCAGATAGGCATTTGCGGCGAATATAATCTCCAACTTTTTTAACGGGGGATCACTCCCACAATACAAACAAACAATGAAAAACAATCCATCTATATACGAAGAAATCAACCAACGCATCCTTCTACTGGACGGAGCCACCGGCACTGCCATACAGGCATACGCCCTCACAGAAGCCGACTTTAGAGGAGAAGAATTTGCCCATCATCCCGTCCGTCTCAAGGGAAACAACGACCTTCTTAACATCACCCGACCACAGGTGATTCGAGAGATACATCGGGCATACATCCAAGCAGGTGCGGACATCATCGAAACAAATACTTTCAACTCCAACGCCCTCTCACAAAGCGAATACAAATGTGATAACATCATCTACCGCCTCAACCTCGAAGGAGCCCGCATCGCCCGATCCGAAGCACAAGCTGCCGCAAACATACCGGCAACAACACACCGTATCGTATACGTCGCCGGAAGTATGGGACCCACCTCCAAAACCCTCTCCCTCTCGCCGGATGTCAATCGTCCCGAATACCGTCCGACAGACTTCAATACCCTTGCCAACAGCTATGCCGAACAAGTGCGCGGACTGATAGACGGAGGTGTTGACCTACTGCTCGTTGAAACCGTATTCGATGCCATCAATGCCAAAGCCGCTCTATACGCAATCCAACAAGTACAGGAAGAGAAAAACACCCATTTACCCGTTATGCTCTCCGCCACCATCAACGACAAAAGCGGACGCACGCTCACCGGGCAAAATATAGATGCACTCTACACCGCCGTTTCCCACTACCCCCTATTCAGTTTCGGACTCAATTGCTCATTCGGAGCTACCGACCTTCAACCTTTCATCCGACACTTGGCAAAATTTCTGCCCTGTCCGCTCAGTATTTATCCCAATGCCGGACTACCTAACGAAATGGGCGAATACGACGAAACACCCGACATCACCGCCGCTTGCCTTCGCCAAATGGCAGAAGAAGGATTGATCAACATTGCAGGAGGCTGTTGCGGTACCACTCCCGCACACATCCGCGCTATCCGCGCAACTCTTGCCGGCATACCACCCCGTCAAATCACCCACCTTCCACCCCGCCTCACCGTCAGCGGACTGGAAAATGTCGTTATCGACAAAACACAAAACAACTTCATCAACATCGGCGAACGCACCAATGTCGCAGGCTCTGCCAAATTCGCTAAACTCATCCACGCAAAAGCCTACGAAGAAGCCGCACGCATCGCACGCAAACAAATCGAAGACGGCGCATCCGTCATCGACATCAACTTAGACGATGCAATGCTCGACAGTGCCACCGAAATGCAAACATTCGTCCGATACATCAGCAACGATCCCGACATCGCCAAAGCCGCCTTGATGATCGACTCTTCTGATTGGGAAACCCTTCTCGCCGGATTAAAAAATGCACAAGGAAAATGCATCGTCAATTCGATCAGCCTCAAAGAAGGGGAAAAAACATTCTTGCAAAAAGCCCGCGAACTCCACCGCCTCGGTGCCGCTGTCGTCGTAATGGCTTTCGACGAACAAGGGCAAGCCGTCAACTACGAACGGAAAATAGCCATCTGCCAACGTGCTTATCACTTGCTGACACAACAGGCAAACTTCCGACCCGAAGACATCATTTTCGATGTAAACATCCTCTCCATCGCCACCGGAATGGACGAACACAACAACTATGCCGTCGATTTCATCCGTGCCGTTGAATGGATCAAAGCAAATCTGCCCGGAAGCCGTACATCGGGAGGAGTATCCAACCTATCCTTCTCCTTTCGAGGCAACAACCCCGTTCGGGAAGCAATGCACTCCGTATTTCTCTACCACGCCATCCGTGCCGGACTGGATATGGCAATCGTCAACCCTGCTATGCTGCAAGTCTACGACGACATCGACCCGCTACTGCTGCAAACTGTCGAAGACGTCGTTCTGAATAAACACCCGGAAGCCACCGAACGCCTCATCGAACTTGCCGCACAAATCAAAGCCGGCACGACAAACAACGGAATAGCCGAAAAGGACGAAGAATGGCGCCACCGCAAGCTCGACGAACGCCTCATCTACGCCCTAATAAAAGGCAATACCGAACATCTCCCGGAAGATTTAGCCGAAGCACTCACCTCTTATGCTTCACCCGTAGAAATCATCGAAGGTCCACTGATGCAGGGAATGGACAAAGTAGGAACACTCTTTGGCGAAGGAAAAATGTTCCTTCCACAAGTCGTAAAATCCGCAAAAGCAATGAAATCCGCCGTTGCCATCCTACAACCGGAAATAGAAAAATACAACAATGCAGGCGGACATCCCGTCGCTCGCCACAAAGTGCTGCTTGCCACTGCCAAAGGGGACGTTCACGACATTGGTAAAAACATCGTCAGCATCGTCCTATCGTGTAACAACTTTGACATCATAGACCTCGGCGTAATGGTAGACAATCAACGCATCCTCGACACCGCAAAAGAACAAGGAGCTGAGATCATCGGTATCAGCGGGCTGATCACCCCCTCGTTGAGCGAAATGGAATCCCTCTGCAAAATGATGCAAAAAGAAGGATTCAAAACTCCCCTAATCGTGGGAGGTGCTACCACCTCCGGTGTACATACGGCAGTCAAACTGGCACCTCTCTACAACTATGGCGTAATTTCAGGAGGCGATGCCTCGCAGACTGCTGGAATCATCAAACGCCTCTTCCGCGACCGGGAAAACTATATCCGACAAATCAAAGAGGAACAGGAAGAAATACGGCGGCAATACCACCATCGCCAAGAGCGAATCCTCCCCTATCACGAAGCACAGGAAAAAGCACCGGTGTATAGCCCCGAAAGTTTCATACTCCCCGATACCTTCGGAGAAAACAACCTCACAGCTCGACACCTCGACCTGCAAGAACTCGCCGCACGCATCGACTGGACTCCCTTTTTCCATTTTTGGGGCTTTAAAGGAAAATACCCGGAGATCATCTTCCAAAACGAAGAAGCCGACCGGATCTACCAATCGGCATTGGAAACCATCGGCACAATCATTGCCGGACAAGAACTGGATGCTTCCATCGTTGTCAATTTTCTGGATGCCTATTCAAAAAACGACGAAATCATCTTAGCCCATCGCTACCACCTGCCAATGCTGCGCCAACAAAAAGAAAACAGCGAATACCTGTGCCTCGCCGATTTCATTCCGTCACAAGCACAAGGGAGCGTCCCCGTCGGACTCTTCGCCTTGAAAATAGAAGATCAACATCCGTCGTGCGACTGTCACGACTTCACCCACCTGCTGCGCGAAAGCCTCGCCGCACGATTCACCGAAGCACTTGCCTCTTGGATGCAAGACCAACTCTGCGAAGGTATTCACGCCATCCGTCCGGCATTTGGCTACCCCGCTTGTCCCGACCATTCCCTCAAAAAAGATATTTTTGAATGGCTTGACGCCCCGACAAAAATCGGTGTCTCTCTGACTTCTTCCTACGCCATTTGCCCGTCAACCAGCCTTTGCGGTCTACTCATCGCCCATCCGGAAGCCCGTTATTTCAGTATCGGCACCATCGGCGAAGATCAAATCACCGCATATTGTTGCAAACGAGGCATCACCCGCGAAGAAGGAAAACGACTTTTAAACATTTAAACCATCTACTCCGAACAATGCTTTTATAAACAGAGAAACAATACAACCATCCAACAAATAAACCAACGCTCCCCCCTCTCCGTGCGGGGAGTTACCCCCTGAACAGAAACAAAAACAAAACACAATGAGCAAAGTAATTGATATTATCAACCAAAAGAACGCCCCGTTTGCCTCCTTTGAACTGGTTCCCCCATTAAAAGGCAGCGACATCAGTAAACTCTACAACGCCATCGAGCCGCTGATGGAATTTACCCCTCCCTTCATCAACATCACCTACCACCGCGATGAAGTGGAATACCGCCCCAAAGCCGACGGCACCTTTGAAAAGAAAACCATCACCAAACGTCCCGGCTCGGTAGCCATCGCTGCCGCCATTATGAAACGCTTCTCCGTAGAAGTCGTGCCACACCTCATTTGTGGAGGAAGCAGCAAATACAAACTTGAAAACGATCTGATCGACCTCAACTTCCTTGACATCCAAAACGTTGTTGCCCTACGCGGCGATGCCATTCCGGGACAAAAACACTTTATCCCCGAGCCGGAAGGACATCGTTACTCCTCCGAACTCGTCGAACAAATCCATCGGATGAATGAAGGAATCTACTTAGACCGAAACCTCACCGATGCCGTACACACTAATTTCTGTATCGGCGTAGCCGCTTATCCCGAAAAGCATTACGAAGCCCCCAACTTAGATATTGACATTGAAAACCTCCAACGAAAAGTAAATGCCGGTGCCGACTACATCGTCACCCAAATGTTTTTTGATAACACCCGTTTTTATCAATTTGTTGATAAATGCCGTGCCGCCGGAATCACCGTCCCCATTATCCCCGGACTGAAACCCATATCCGCACAGACACACATCGAAATGCTGCCGCGAACTTTCAGCATTGATCTTCCACAAACACTGATGCAGGAAATCCGCAAATGCAAAGACAACAAAGCCATCTATCAGGTAGGCATTGAATGGTGTACAGCACAAAGCAAAGACCTGCTCGCACACGGTGCGCCGGCGATTCATTACTACACAATGGGAAAAGCCGACAACATCCGCGAAATTCTAAAACAAACATTCTAAACAAAAAATACCCCTTGCTACAAAGAACGTAACATATCAATCACTATCGGCTTCAAACCGCTAAAGAAAAACTCAACGGCAATCACCATCACGATCAGCCCCATCAAGCGCATCATCACATTATTACCCGTTTCGCCCAACATCTTAATGATCTTCGACGAACTGCGCAAAATGATATAAACCAATGCTATCACCACCGCTACCGCCACCACCATCATCGCCTTCGTTTCCCAATCTGTCGCGCGATGCCACATCACGATGGAATTCGTAATCGCTCCCGGACCACACAACATCGGTATAGACAAGGGGGTAATGGAAATATCGTTCACATAACTCTTTACCTCCGACTCCTTCACCTTGATTTTCACCAATCGCGCCTGCAACATATCCATTCCCATAATCAAAAAAATGATTCCACCGACAATGCGCAAGCTATCAATAGAAATACCAAAGAAACGAAACAAGAAATCGCCCGAAACAGCGAACATCATAATGATCAGAAAAGACACGATAGACGCTTTACGGGCGACCTTTTTACGCTGAATCTCACTCAAATCCATCGTCATCGTCATAAACACCGGCATTGCACCCAACGGATTAATCAACGTAAAAAAAGAGGTGAAACACAACAACGCAAAAGCAAACTGCTCATTCATATTCAAAAATTATAAATTTGTGCTGCAAAAGTAATATAAAAAAGGGAGATTGAAGAATACATTCCCCTTACTTTCGTCCTACAATCACTACCATAACTCATACTCAAATACCCTGTAAATTCGGATCAAAGTCAGATCAAAGTCATATCAAATTCGCTCGCAAGCGAATTTGATATGACTTTGATCCCCATTTGAAGGATCAAGAAGTTCTCTTTAAGTGAGCGATAAATAGAAGGGATATATAAGGGAAGTAAAACAGATGCCGGCAGTCTTCATCCGATCAGTCTAAATAAATGAATAGAGCGGCTTTCATATTTAACCAAAATCTTACTCTATCGTTGCCATTTTGCTCACGCAAAAACTTCTTTTGTGTTACAATTCAAAACCCAAGATTGAATTGTATGATGGAGTTCTTGACTGCATTGGAAAATATATCCATTAATTCAGCCCAATACATACAGGTATATGTAACAATCATCGAAATAACGATTAATAACAACACCTGAACCAATAATTGATAACCTCGCGTTTTCATAGCTTTTGAGTTTAATCTGTTAAACGGATGTTATTTATCATTGTAAAGTTAGAAAAAATAATTGATTTAAACAAGAAAAGTTGTTTAAAAGAAACAACTCAGCAGAAAAGAGAATTGTAGCAAAACGTAGCGAGTTAGCTGAAATAGCATTCGTTACGCTTTACTTTTCTTTGGCGTGAAGCCATCGGAAACTCGTATCGAAGCCAAATTATGCAGGAGTTCAGTTTCCACCTCATTACTTGGGTAATCGGTGAAGATTAAACTGTAAATCAAAATAAAATCCGTGATAGTAGAATGATACATCCCGGATTTTTTGTACTTTTACAATGTATATAAGACAAGAAATATGGCTAAAAAGAAGCTATCGAATAGACTAACTGAGCAGCATAAAGAATCCAAAGGTGTAGTCAGCATATTTGGCGAAGAAGCAAAATTGCATGATATGACAGTTGGAAAGATTTCTCATCTTGTTATTAAACAGCTTGAGAAAGAGTTTCCACAATTATCATTCCGATACAGAACAAGTATAAGAAAAGAAGAAATAAATGAAGCATTAAAGAACATTGACGCTGAATTGGGACAAACTCTTTTTGTAGAAAATTCAAGTATAATACCCGATGGAGGTGTTATAGAGGTAAAAGATGATAATGGTAAATGGAGAATAGTGTTGGTGTCTGAAGCCAAACATCAAGGAAAAGACATTGAAAATATAAGGGAAGGAATACTTGTTGGCAAAAATAACGACCAAGACTTGATGGCAGCAGGAAATGCCATAGAGAGGTCGCATAAAAACATATCAGAGATAGCCAATTTAATGTTGTCTGAATCTCATTTTCCCTATGTTTTGTTTTTAGAAGGTTCTAATTTTTTAACAAAGACAATTTCAATAAACAGACCAGACGGCAGAGTCGTTACATTAGAATATAATTCAGGAATGCTCAACAGGTTAGACAGATTAACTTCTGCAAATTACGGAATGCCTATTAATTTCAATCTGTGTAAGAATAAATTCGTTAAGCATAATGATAAAACGATTATGCTTCAAGCTACTTCTATATACACGCAAGGAAATGGAGAGAAATGGGAACTCAAAGAAATGTTTGAGATAATGATTAACATTTCCAAGACTTCTCTCCAAGTGCTTGGAAGCGATATATTTAATCAGATAACTCAAAGCAAATAACTCCAAAACAAGAGATTGGTTAGAAATGGCAAGAAACGCAACAAACGAATTATTACAAAAGGCTAAAAAATCAAAAAGTGATGAGTTCTATACACAACTTTCTGATATAGTTAGAGAATTACAATACTACAAATGGCATTTTAAGAACAAAACTGTTTATTGTAATTGCGATGACCCTCAAACAAGTAATTTCTTCAGATATTTTGTCCTAAACTTTAAAGAATTAGGGCTAAAGAAACTGATTGTCTCTTGTTACAAAGAACAAGTAATTGACTTGTTTAGTACAGAGCCGAATAGTAATGGTTTCTTCTTTGAGTACACTGGTACGAAAGATGAAAAGGAAAGCCCGAGTTTAACCAATGTTAGTTACTTTAATGGAGATGGGGATTTTCGTAGTTCAGAAAGTGTTAGTTTGCTGAAACAAGCAGATATAGTTGTAACCAACCCTCCTTTTTCATTGTTTAGAGAATTTGTAGCACAATTAATTAAGTATAATAAGAAATTCTTAATAATCGGCAATATAAATGCGATAACATATAAAGAAATTTTCAAATTAATCAAAGAGAATAAAGCATGGTTAGGGGTAAACCTCGGCAGAGGTATTTCAGGATTTATTGTTCCAAAACATTATGAACTCTATGGTACAGAAGCCAGAATTGATGAATTTGGAAATAGAATAATATCTCCAAATAATTGCCTGTGGTTTACCAACTTGGAGATATCTCAACGTTATGAAAATACTATATTTACAAAAAAATATGTTGGAAATGAGAAAGAATATCCCAAATACGATAATTGTAACGGAATTAATATTAATAAAACACAAGATATTCCTGTAGATTACACTGGATTTATGGGTGTGCCAATAACATTCTTGCATAAGTTTAATCCTGATCAATTTGAAATAATTAAATTTAGAAAAGGAGATGACGGAAAGGACTTATCAATTAATGGGAAGTGTCCATATTTTAGAATACTTATAAAGAATAAACGAATACAAGCAATATGATTGCAACTATATTGGATTTTACAAAAGCAAAAGGAACCGTCACTTGCACCTGAAATATTATCATTTATATGGAATCATTGATTGAGTTAGGATATGTGGGATTATTCATCGGTTCTTTTTTAGCCTCTACCATTATTCCAATGAGCGCAGACATCCTATTAATCGGTATATTGTCGTTAGGCGGTAATGTTTGGATTTGCCTCGTCGTAGCAAGCATCGGAAATTGGCTGGGAGGATTAACCTCTTATTGGATCGGATGGCTGGGGCGTTGGGAATGGATCGAACGTTGGTTTAAAATCAAAGAAGAACAACTGATTCGTCAAAAAGCCAGCATTGACCGCTACGGAGTGGTATTGGCATTTTTTACTTGGTTACCCCTTATCGGCGACCTATTTGCTATTGCTCTTGGTTTCTATAAAATAAGACCTTATTCTTCTGCTATTTATATGTTCATCGGACGTTTCATACGCTTTCTGCTTTGGACACTCCTGTATATTAAATATGCCGAACGATTTATCGAATGGATCGCTTAGTTGTATTCCTGCCCCTGCATCCACAAGGATAATTAACAAATACGTTTAGCCGTGTTCCGTTTGAGTCTGTCGCCGAAAAGGTGCAGGCTTGAATCATTATTGCCTGTCGCAATGTTTGTTTTTAGATCGCGGTTTCTTATCTCTGTTTCAGACACCAACCTTATTTTGAGTAGTTCGTAACAATATTGTAACAAATTTGTAACCCCGTTGTAGCAATAGCAACGTAATATTGCACAAAGAAAAAGAACATTTATTTAATGCATAAAAATATGAACAAACTATTTATTTTCATTTTCATTTTGAGTCTTGCAGCTTGCGGTAATTCTAAAAAGAAAGATGCTTCATCTGCCGGGAAAATCGACCTTGCAGGAGCGGGAGCCACCTTCCCTCTTCCCTATTACAATCTTGCTTTCAAAACTTATCAGGACAGCACAGGTGTTTCTGTGACCTACGGCGGTATCGGTAGTGGTGGGGGTATCCGCAGTCTTAAAGATCAAATTGTTGATTTTGCAGGCTCGGATGCATTTCTGACCGACAAAGAAATCAGCAGTATGCCGGCACCGGTCATTCACATCCCTACTTGTATGGGAGCAATTGTGTTGGCATATCATTTAACGGAAGTGAAAGATTTGAAATTGACAGGCGATTTGGTAGCGGATATATTTCTCGGTAAAATCACCCATTGGAATGATGCCCGTATCCAATCGGTCAATCCGGGGGCTGTATTGCCCGATAAAACGATCCATCCCATCTATCGTTCGGACGGTAGCGGAACGACTTATGTATTCAGTGATTATCTGGCGAAAGTGAGCAGTGATTGGGAACAAACAGTCGGTCGGGGAAAAGCTCTGAAATGGCCTGCCGGCATTGCAGCCAAAGGAAATCCGGGCGTTGCCGGAACCATCAGTCAGACATCCGGTGCAATCGGTTACATCGGTTCGGAATATGCCTTTGCTTTAAAAATTCCGGTTGCAAAATTGCAAAATCAGGCAGGCAATTTCATTCTTCCGACCACAGAAAGTATATCTGCCGCTGCCGGTATAGACATCCCCGCCGACACACGCACGATGATTACTGATTCGCCGGCTGTCGAGGCTTATCCGATCAGTTGTTTCACTTGGATCATTATTTATCAGGAGCAGGCTTATGGTAAACGGTCGCCGGCAGAAGCCGAAGCGACGGTCGCATTGTTGAACTGGCTGACAAATCCGTTAGCACAGGAAATAACGACAAAAGTGCATTATTCCCCGCTCCCTGCCTCAGCGATTGCTAATGCTAAAATGCTATTAAAATCTGTTACGTACAACGGACAAACGATATTGAAATAAGCCCCTTTAGTTTTTAAATCTTATGCGTGATTATATTTTCAAACGACTGTTATTTCTCTGCTCCCTGCTTGTCTTATTGATATGCGGAGGTATGGTTTATTCACTGGTCAGCGGAGCCATTCCAGCCTTTGAACAATTTGGTTTCTTCCGTTTTATTTTTTCATCTGAATGGAATCCCAATCTCGAAGGAGAAGAATATGGAGCCCTGTCATTTATTGTGGGGACACTGATGACTTCTTTTCTTGCCTTGTTGTTTTGCATTCCTTTTTCCCTACCCGTTGCGTTGTTTACGGGTGAATATTTCAGAGGTTCTCGTCTTTCTGTCATTGTCAGTTCTGTTATTGAACTGCTGGCAGGTATTCCTTCTATTGTCTACGGATTATGGGGATTCTACACGCTCCGCCCGATAATGATTAGTTTGGATCTTTCGCCGCAAGGATTCGGAGTGCTCACTTCAGCCATTGTGTTGGCGATTATGATTATTCCTTATGCCGCTTCGCTGAGTTCCGAATTTATCTCAATGGTTCCCAAAGAGTTGAAAGAAGCGGCTTACAGTTTGGGGGGAACTCGCTTGGATGTCATCCGGAAGGTGATCTTTCCGGTGTCGGGTTCAGGTATCTTCGCCAGCTATATCCTTGCCTTGGGACGTGCGTTGGGCGAAACAATCGCTGTCACGATGCTGATCGGGAATACCAATAATCTCCCCGATTCGCTAACCTCCACCGGTAATACGATGGCAAGTGTCATCGCCAATCAGTTCGGTGAAGCCGACGGTTTAAAACTGAGTTCGCTCATTGCTATCGGCTTGCTCCTATTCCTCATCACTGCCGTCATCAATTTTATCGGCAAAATGATTATGAAAAAATTAAGTTGAGTATGATGGAAAACAATTACACCTCCGTTCATATTAAATGGCGAAGCCTTAAAGACCGCTCCTTCTTCTGGATGGTCTGCCTTTTCTCTTCGCTGACAGCGGTTCCGTTAGTGGTTATCATTTGGGAATTAGTCAGAAAAGGGTACAAGCAAATCAACCTAAGCTTCTTCACGGAGACAGCTCCCAGTACGCTGGATGCGATGCTCGCTAAAAATAGCGGAGAAATCATTCCGGGTGGGATCGCCAACGGGATTGTCGGTACCCTGATAATGGTTGTTTTGGCATCGGTCATAGCCATTCCCACCGGAATTATGGGAGGCATTTACCTGTCGGAAAAGCCCAAAGCAGTCTTTTCACACATTGTCCGCTTCCTGACGGATTTAGTGCAAGGCACCCCCTCCATTGTTATCGGTATCATCGCCTACGCGTGGATTGTCAAACCTTTGGGGAGCTATTCCGCTCTTGCCGGCAGTATTGCTTTGGCAATTATGATGTTGCCACTGATTATACGGTCAACGGAAGAAACATTAAAAATGCTGCCAAGCAGTCTAAAAGAAGCGGGACTGGCATTAGGTGCATCTTATACCTGTGTCATTCTAAAAGTACTCGTTCCTTCCGCTTTCGGAGGATTATTCACCGGTACTTTGTTGGCAATTTCCAGAGTGATGGGCGAAACAGCTCCATTGATGTTAACCGCTTTGGGTAGCACGATTGTCAATTGGGAGGTTTTGAAGCCCAGCAGTGCCGTGCCTCTGCTGATTTGGGAGTTTTACAATGATCCAAACCTGATTGATATGATCTGGAGTTCTTCCTTGTTTTTGCTGGCACTTATTTTAGTGATGAACATCATCGCAAAAAATGTCGCCCGAAAATGGAAAATTTAATGTTATACTATCACGAGTGAAAGAGATTACAATAATTATTTTATACTATTTAAATGTCTATACGAACAATTGAAAATCCGATTCTCCAACTAAAGGATGTCTGCATTTCTTATACCCCCGGTAAAAATGCTGTGAACAATGTCAGTGCCGATATAAAGAAAAATCAAATCACAGCGATAATGGGACCCTCCGGATGTGGTAAAAGCACGCTTCTTCGTGCCGTCAATCGGATGCACGAGTTATATCCGGATATTCGGATTACAGGAGAAATACTGATGGACAATCGGAATATTTTACAAATGAATCCGATGGAAGTACGTCGAATGGCAGGTATGGTTTTCCAACGTCCCAATCCGTTTCCCACAATGAGTATTTACGAAAATGTCATTGCAGGATATAAGCTCAATGGGATTCATTTAACGAAAAAGGAGAAGGATGAACTGGTTGAAACAAATCTCATCAATGTCGGATTGTGGAAGGAAGTAAAGGATTCTTTATTGAAAAAGGGTACTTTCTTATCCGGAGGGCAGCAACAACGCTTGTGCATCGCCCGCGCGTTAGCCTTAAAACCGGAAGTATTATTGATGGATGAACCGACGTCGGCTCTTGATCCGATTGCCACGAATCTCATAGAGGAGTTATTGCTTGAATTGAAAAAGAATTTCTCCATTGTGATTGTCACTCACAATATGTCGCAGGCAGCACGGATTTCCGATTACTCTATGTTTATGTATTTAGGCGAATTGATTGAATATGACAAAACTCAACTAATGTTTACCAATCCTCACGATAAACGGACAGAGGAATATTTAAGCGGACAATTCGGTTAAATCTATCTCTCTGTTTAAATCCCCTTTTTATCCATCAGAAAAGGAAGCATTAAAATATAACATACAAAATATAATTTACAGATGACTACATTAAAAGAAAAAGTATTCAATAGGATCACAGAAGATTTTCAGGTATTAGCAAAAATAGTGATCCACCAAATTGACCTGACTCAACAATTATTGGATGATAATCAAAACGAAGAGTGGTATACGGAAATTAATAATAACGAACGCATCATTGACAGCCTCGAAGTGAAGATACGCGATGAAGTCATCAATACGATTGTTCTTTACAGCCCACGGGCAACGAATTTACGGATGATCATTTCTTATTACGATATGACTGCTTATCTCGAAAGAATCGGTGATTTGATTTTAAATATCTCACATTTCCTTCACCGCACAGCCATCCACGAAGCGTTGTTTGTATCTTATAAAGACGATTTGGCAAAAATGATGGAGATGGCTAAAAATATGACACAAAATGCTATATTTGCTTTCACGTGCGAAGATATTCGGTTAGCGAAGGAAACCATCGAATCGGACGACCGGGTGGACGAGCTGCACCATCGTATCAGGGAGAATTTGCAACACAACTGCTGTAATAAATTGCTGACACAACAGGAAATGGTGGATGCACTGAATATGAATAGTATGGCATACAATATTGAACGCATTGGTGACAATGCCACCAATATTGCCGAAGCAGCCATTTATCTCATTGAGGGCAAAAATATCAAACACTGGAATAATCCGCCGGACGACACTTTATTGGCAGGAAGCGAAGGCTGATCAATAAAAACATTCAATGAAAAAAGAGCGTTCCCCGTTCATCCTTGAATCGCCGGAACTCTAAAATAAAAAACACTTTAACACGGCTATGCCGCCTATATGATGAATAGAAATAAAATATTAGTGGTCGACGATGAAGAAGATTTATGCGAAATATTGCAATTTAATCTGGAAAGTGAAGGTTTCGCGGTGGATATTGCCAACTCGGCAGAAGAAGCTCTGAAAATACTGACGAAAGAACACGAATTAATTTTGCTGGATGTGATGATGGAAGGCATTTCGGGTTTCAAAATGGCAGAAAAAGTACGCAAAGAAAGACATCTTAGCGTCCCGATTATCTTCCTCACAGCAAAAGATACAGAAAACGATATGCTCACCGGATTCAGTACCGGTGGCGATGATTATATTTCCAAACCCTTCTCCATCAAAGAAGTCACTGCTCGCGTAAAGGCGGTACTGAAAAGAACAGGACAGGTCGATTTCGTTGAAAAGAAGAAAACTATTGAAATAGGCGAATTATTGATCGACCTAAACACGAAGAACGTGACACTAAACGGAGAAGTGGTGCTGTTGACTAAAAAGGAATTTGAAATTCTCTGTATGATGGCAAAAGCTCCGCAGCGAATTTTTTCACGCGAGGACATTTTGGGGAATGTCTGGCAAGAAGACGGGTATGTATTGGAACGCACCGTCGATGTTCACATCACCCGCCTCCGCAAAAAACTGGGCGAATTTGGTAAACACATTGCCAATCGTTCCGGATATGGCTACTGTCTGGAGGTTTAAATCAACTTGACGCTTATCTTTTAACATTTAATGATTGCTTATTATGCACTTATCTTACAAAAAGCAAATATTCCTGTATTTCCTATTGGTTTTCTCTATCTTTACTGTCATCATCATCGCAGTTCAGCAAAATAGAGAGAAAACGTACAAGGAAGAGAACTTCAAAACAAATTTGAACGCCTACGCCGAAGTGATTGCCAATTATATCAATCAACATCAATTGCTGGCAGACCATCACATTGATTCGGTTCGTTGTATATTACCCCTACTTCCACCGGATTTACGGGTTTCTGTGATCAATCGCCAAGGAAGTGTGTTGTTTGACAATGAAGTAAAAGATTCCCATCAACTCAATAATCATCTCTCCCGTCCTGAAATATCACGAGCCTTGACTCATCAAAGCGGGACACACATCCGCCAGTCGGAAACCACGGGAAAAGACTTTTATTATTACGCTCATTATTTTAATCCTTATTTTATCCGTGTCGCACTCCCCTACAATTATAAAGTACAAAACACGCTGAAAGCTGACGAGATATTTACTTATTTCATCCTATTGCTTTTTTTTACCACGCTTATTTCTTTGCTTTATCTCGCCGACCGTTTTGGAAAAGCAATTTCCGGACTCAACGATTTTATTATTTCAGCAGAAAATAATGATCCCAAATACGAGAAAATTAAATTCCCGGAAACCGAATTGGGTGAAATTGGGAATAAAATTGTCACCAATTACAAGATGTTGGAAGAAAGTAAAAATCAACTGAATTTGGAAAGAGAAAAGATCCTGCGCCACTTCCACCATTCGGATGAAGGCATTTGTATCTTTTCTGCCGACCGGAAAAAGATATATGCCAATACGCATTTTATTCAATACCTGAACACCATTATGGATGAACCCACCTTTGAAGTTGAAGCGGTATTGAAAGCTCCGGAATTTAAAGAATTGGAATCATTTCTCCTCCGGAATACTCCGGTCAACCCGCAAGCAAAAACAATTCCCATCTGGCAAGGGAAAATCAGTAAAAACGGTAAGCACTTTGCCGTCAGGTTAGTGATTTTCTATGATAACAGTTACGAAATTATCCTCAACAATATCTCCTCGTCCGAAAGAAATAGACTGTTAAAACAGGAAATGACCAACAATATCGCTCACGAATTAAAAACTCCCGTCAGCAGTATTCGCGGCTACATCGAAACGATTCTCGAACAAGAATATATAGAACCTGTCAAACAGAAGTTTTTTCTGGAACGCGCTTATTCACAAATATTGCGTTTATCCGATTTGATCCGCGATGTTGCCCTGATTACAAAAACAGAAGAGGCTTCCGAGTTGTTTGAAAAAGAATCCATCAACATCAGGACGATGATCCAAGAGGTCACCACCGACCTTGAAGTTCCGCTCCAACAAAACCGCATCACGGTTGAGAACCGCATCGGGGAAAGTGTCGAGATGGAAGGCAACCGCACTTTGTTATATTCCATTTTTCGCAATTTAATTGACAACACCATCAGTTATGCCGGAGAAAATGTCACCATTGGCATTGAAAATTATGCCGAAGACAACGAATTTTATTACTTCTCTTATAACGACAACGGACACGGAGTCGGAGAAGAGCATTTGGAACGTATTTTTGATCGTTTCTATCGGGTAGATCCGGGACGCAGCCGGAAAAGCGGAGGTTCCGGATTAGGACTATCTATTGTGAAAAATGCGGTAATGTTCCACAAAGGACAAATCACCGCTAAAAATCGAAAAGAGGGGGGATTGGAATTTATTTTCTCTTTACGCAAAAAGTTCTTTTAAAAGATCGTCCGTGCCTCCTCCTTCCCTATTCCAACGGCAGGCGATTGATTTTTTCAATGTCTGCCACGCAACCTTTAGTTGTTTTCAACATCTTTGTTGTAAACAACTAAAGATGATTATATGAAAAAGAAACACCTCACATCCGCCTCCGGGCTTTTATTTATTCTGTTGCTACTGACATTTTCAGCCTGCCACGACGACACAGAACCGCTGTATGAAGGTTACGGCTTAGTCAAAAAGACCGATGACAACCATTATTCGATCACCTTAGACGATGGCAATCTTCTCTACCCGCAAGCATCTTACCTGCATCCCTCCAAACTGAGAGACAGTATGCGCCTATATGTACTTTTCAACATATTGAAAGAAACAGATTCTTGTGCCTTTGTGCAGATCCGTAATGCAGACAGTATTCTAACAAAACCGATTCTTCCTTACTCTCCCTCTCTGTCAGACAGTGTTGGTAATGATCCGGTGAAAATCACAAAACATTGGTTTGCTCACGGATTTCTGAACTTTGAATTTATCTTTGCCGGAAGATACAACCTTCATCAGACAACGGGACACGCCCATCTGATCAATCTCCTGCAATGCCCGTCAAAAGATAATCAATTGATGTTTGAATTTCGTCACAACGATTTTGGTGACTGTCGCGATAAAATATACTTGGGTGTAGTATCGTTTCCCATCCAAAAATTGTTGGCACATCTTCCGAAACCGGTAAAATTACAGGTAAAATACACCGATTCTGCCCACACCTCACACAGTATTGATCTGCTCTATCAATAATTTCAAAAAACAAAAGCAAAATATATCGTATATTTTTGCTTTTGTTTAAAAAACATCTATCTTTGCCACCGCTAAAGAGAGTAAGCGTTCTTTAACAATGGGCAGTTACCAGAGTGGCCAAATGGGGTTGACTGTAACTCAACTGGCTTAGCCTTCGGTGGTTCGAATCCATCACTGCCCACCCTCGCGGAAATAGCTCAGTCGATAGAGCACTAGCCTTCCAAGCTGGGGGTCGCGGGTTTGAGTCCCGTTTTCCGCTCTACGAATATCAGCCGATTACACTATTTGTAGTCGGCTTTTTTTATTCTTTTACAAAGAAATGGGGATCTGCTTTAGTACTTCGGGGGTAGCTTCGTGGTTTCGTCCCATCTCTGCACAGCGTGAGATGTGGAAGGTCGTAGAGGGTACTGATATGGAGGATTATGTCAGCAACCTTTACACTTGAAATAAAGTGCCAAGTAAAACAGTTTTTTTTAGTGTATCGTATGCAGTGTAATATAAAGAAACAAATGATAAAATCAATTTCGCAAAAACTATTAACCTTATTGTTAATTTCGTTGATATTCTTTACGCAAGCGTGCGACAAAATGAGTACCAACCCCACGACTTCGTCGGAAAATAAATACTTGACCGGAGTTACCAAAGAACATCGATTCTCAAATGCTGAAATAATAAAGATGCTCAACACTGTTTTACCAGAGGTAGATCTTAAAAATACCCCCTTGAGCACCATGATCAGTGATGTGGATGTGGTGGCTATAACCTATACGACCACCGGGGTTGACGGT
>JAVXFZ010000003.1:0-81460 GCA_036657595.1 Odoribacter sp.
GAAAGCCTGAAAAAGAAATAAACAAACTCTTTCCACAACAAACCTTTCGCCGGCAAATCCCGTATTGAGAGACAGGAGTGGAACGTAGCTCTTAAAAACACTCAAGCAGTGGTGTCTATGTTCCATCCATCATTTAATAGGAACACTATGCACCGGCTTATTCTACTCCTTCTATTGCTTTCATTGGCTCTCCGGCTTTCTGCCCGGCAGGACACAACGCTCCATCTGCAACAAATCCTCCCATCCAACGACGTTTGGTGGCAACTGTTTGGCGATTCCACACTCCACCAACTGATTCAAAAGGCAAGCGACAACAACTACAACCTGCTGAATGCCATCCAAAACATCCAAATAGCCCACTCCCGTTTACGGATTGAGCAAAGCGGTTTCTACCCATCGTTCAGCGTCACCTCTCAATACACCCCCGAAAAGAGCAGCCTCGGCATCGACAAAATCAGTGCTTACAGCCACATCGGACAAGCAGCCATAGCAATGAACTGGGAGATAGACCTATTCGGAAGCATCCGAAAAAATGCAAAATCACAAAAAGAATATTACTTCGCTTCCCAAGAAGACTATCGGGGAGTGATGATCTCCTTAGCGGCGGAAGTCGCCACCGCTTACATACAATTACGCACCTATCAACAACAATTGAACGTTGCCCGACAAAATCTGCTATCGCAAAAAGAAATCCTCCAATTGAATGAATCCCAACTCAAAGCCGGCTTAACCTCCTCGCTGACGGTCGCCCAAGCCAAAGGACTATGGCTACAAACGAAAGCCCTCCTTCCGGGCATTGAAGCTTCGATTTACAATCAAGTAAATGCCATTGCCGTCTTGTTGGGTGAATATTCAGACAGCCTACGTCTATCCCTATTAAAGACGGCACCACTCCCCCCACCTTCTACTCCGGCGATCGTCGGCATCCCTACCGACCTCGTACGCCGCCGCCCCGATGTGCGATCAGCAGAACGCACAATGGATGCCCTTAGCGCATCGGTGGGTGCGACAAGGGCAGACTGGTTGCCTAAATTTTACCTTGCCGGCAGTATCGGTGTTGGCAGCGAAACCTTTAAAGAAGCCTTTCGCAAAGAAAACAGATACTGGCAAATCAGCCCCTCCATCCAATGGACTCTCTTCAGCGGACGGAAATTAGTGGAAACCACTCGTGCCGCCCGCCTGCAATTGGACGAGGGCATCAACAACTACAACCAAACCCTATTGACTGCCTTGCAAGAAATAGACAATGCGATCTTCACTTACAACAAATCATTGCAGCAATTGACAGCCGACCAAGAGGCACTCGCACAAATACGCTTATCATTGGAATATGCCGTCGATCTGTATAAAAAAGGCTTAACGAACTATCAAACAGTACTCGATTCGCAACGCAACCTTCTCGCTTACGAAAACACCTTTGTCAATGCGCAAAGCACCGTTTTGCTCTACCTGATCCAAACCTACAAGGCTTTAGGAGGAGGCTTCAACAACCACGATACAGATTTGTCCACCCTAAAAATAAAAAACAAAGAATGAAACGAATTATATTTCTACTACTGGGAGTCAGCCTGCTATTGGCAGGGTGTAAAAAGAAAAACCAGCCATCTCCCTCCTCTTCCCTCTCCGTGCCGGAAATACGGGTTGATACGCCTACGCAAGGAAACGTGACCTACACCTACGAATATCCCGCTTATTTAGAAGCCATACAAACGGTTCAGCTCGTGGCAAGAGTTTCGGGATTCCTCGAAAAGATGGAATATACCGCAGGACAAAGCGTCAAGGCAGGACAACTGCTGTTCACCATCGAACCGCAACCTTATCGCGACCAATTAGATGCCGCACTCGCGGGAATGAAAAGCGCGGAAGCACAACACGCTTACGCCCAAGCCCAATATGAAAGGATGAAAGAAGCAATGCCCGGCAAAGGGGTCAGCGAAATTGATTTCCTTCAATCCGAATCGGCTGTACAAACCGCCGCCGCCACCGTACAAACTGCCGCCGCACAAGTCAATACCACCCGCACGAATCTGAATTACTGCTACATCAAAGCCCCCTTTGACGGACGTATTTCCCGTAACACCGTCGATGTCAAAAACTTTGTTGCCGCCACCGTACAACCCACCACCTTAGCCACCCTTTATCGAGACAAGGTGATGTACGCCTATTTCAATATGGCTTACGCCGAATACACCAACCTTCCGTCCGTGGACGATCTCTCCTATCGCCGGACATCCCTCCGAGAAGTCAGCATCTGCGATGCCGAAAATCCCTCCCGACAATGGCGGGGACAATTGGACTATACCGCCCCCGATGTTGATTTACAAACCGGGACAGTCACCGTCCGCGCTATCGTAGAAAACCCCCACGCCGAACTACTCAGCGGGATGTACGTCAAAATTACCGTACCTTATAAAGAAGTTTTTAACGCACTGCTGATCCCTGAAACCTCCATCGGAACCAATCAGGGAGGACGTTATATTTACACCGTCGGTTCGGACAACAAAATAAACCTCCAACCGGTGAAAGTAGGCATCCTCACTCCCAACAACCGTCGGGAAATCATCCACGGCGTCACCCCCGACAGCCGATATGTCGTTGAAGCCCTTATCAGTGTCCGCCCCGGAATGAGCGTAAAACCCATTACCGCCCCTTCCTCCCGTCCGCCCACCCAACACGCCTCTTTTATTCCTTATTGATGACCGTATCTCCTTAATCCCCTGTTATGTTCAGCACCTTTTTCATCCACCGACCCATATTCGCCACCGTTCTCTCTATCCTCATCATCATTGCCGGATTGCTCTCGCTGCGGAGCCTACCCATCGAAGAATATCCCACCATCACGCCCCCGACCGTCGTTGTCCGGGCTTCCTATCCGGGAGCCAATGCCACAACCATCGCCGATATGGTCGGTACACCCATCGAACAATCCGTCAACGGCGTAGAAGGGATGTTGTATATGTCGTCCACCTCATCCAGTACGGGCACCTACCAACTGACCATCACTTTTGAAGTAGGCACTAACCTTGATATGGCAACCGTCTTAGTAGAAAACCGAGTCAATATGTCACTCAGCACCCTACCACAAGAAGTCACCCAAATAGGCATCACCACCACCAAAGAATCGACCAACATCGTTATGTTCCTCTCGCTCACCTCCGACACCCCAGAATATGATGCTCTTTTCCTATCCAACTATGCCGCCCTCAACATCACAAACGAATTAGGACGCGTGAAAGGCGTTGGGAATGTCGGTCTTTTCGGGATGGGCAATTACAGTATGCGCATCTGGCTCGATCCCGACCCACTCGCCATTCGAGGCATCACCCCTGCGGATGTCATCGCCGCCATACAGGGACAAAACATACAAGTCACCGCCGGCAGCGTAGGAGCAGAACCGCTGACACAAAAAGAAGCCTACCAATATACCTTAGAAACACAAGGTCTGTTGATCGACGAAGAAGAATTTGGCAACATCATTGTCAAAGCAATGCCCGACGGCAAATACCTCCGTCTTCGCGATCTGGCAACCATCGAACTGGGACGTGAAGATTACAGCTCGACCGCCAGCCTGAAAGGGGCAGGCGTCGCCGCCATTTCCATCTATCAGCTACCCGGAGCCAACGCCCTCGACGTTTCAAAACGAATCAAAGAGGAAATGAACACCTTGTCGTCCTATTTCCCCAAAGGAATCCATTACAGTGTCACCCTCGACACCACCGAATTTATTCAAGCATCTATTTCAGGCATCTATCAAACCCTCGTCTCTGCCTTTATCCTTGTCCTGTTGGTCATCCTCATTTTCCTGCAAAATTGGCGGGCAATGCTGATACCCTTACTGACCATCCCCGTTTCGCTAATCGGCACTTTCACCTTTATGTCGCTGCTCGGCTTTTCCATCAATACCCTCACCCTCTTCGGCTTAGTATTGGCGATTGGGCTCGTAGTCGATGATGCCATCATCATTGTAGAAAACAGCTACCGTCTCATAGAAAGCGGACAATACGCCACCGTCAAAGATGCCGTCATACAAGCGATGAAAGAAGTATCGGGAGCCATCGTTGGCATCGTATTGGTGCTACTCGCAGTCTTCATCCCCACCGCTTTTATCGGCGGGATCACCGGACAACTGTATAAACAATTTGCACTGACCATCGCCATCTCTACGGTCATCAGCGGCTTTAATGCCCTCACCCTCAGCCCCGCCCTCTGCGCCTTGTTTCTAAAACCAAAGCAACCGACAAAATTCTTTCTTTTCAAAGCCTTCAACCGCTTTTTCGAGAAAACCACGAAAGGCTATACTTGGATGGTCGCCACCTTGATGCGAAAGGCGGTGATGACTTCTATCGTTTTCTTAGTTCTCACCACCTTCGCTTTTTGGGGATTTTTCAAATTGCCGCACACTTTCCTGCCGGACGAAGATCAAGGATATTTCATCGCTTTTATGCAACTGAGCGACGGATCCTCCTTGAGCCAAACCGCCACCGCCCTGCAAAAAGCCTCAGATCTGCTCAACCAAATGGAAGGCATAGAAACCTATATCTCTATCAACGGCTTTTCGATGATGAGCAACGCCAATGCCTCTAATGCTGCCACGCTGTTCGTTATGTTGAAAAACTGGGACCAGCGAAAAGCCAAAAACCTCAGCGCGCAAAGCCTTGCCGATCAATTCAACGGAATGGCATACCGCTCCATCCCCGAAGCCCAAACTTTCGCCGTACTCCCCCCTTCCATTCCGGGCTTGGGACAAAGCAGCGGATTTGAGGTGATGATCGAAGACATCAACAACTACGGACCACAGGAATTACAAAAAATAACCGACGAATTGACGAGGGCAGGCAATCAAACTCCGGGCTTGAGTGCCGTCGAATCAATGTTCAGCGCAAGCGTCCCCCAATATTACCTCAACATTGACCGCAACAAAGTGGAATTGATGCAAATCCCCTTAGAAGACGTCTTCAGCACCATCGGCACCTTCCTCGGTTCCTCGTATGTCAACAATTTCGTCAAATTCGGACGCACCTATCAGGTGAAAGTAGCCGGTGCCCCGGACAGCCGTGCCACCATCGAAAATCTCCGGTTGCTAAACGTCCGCAACAGTCAAGGAAATATGATTCCCCTGACCGCTTTTACAAGCATAGAAACCCGTTTGGGAGCAGAAAATCTCACCAAATACAACACCTATATCTCCTCGCTGATCTCCGGATCGCCCGCCAAGGGGTACAGTTCCGGTGAAGCTTTGAATAAAATGTCCCAACTGATAGAGGAAAAAACCGGTCGATCCTACGGCTACGAATGGACTTCTATCGCCTATCAAGAAAAAAGCGCAGCCTCATCGACCTCCGTTATTTTCATCTTAGCCATTTTAGTCGCCTACCTGATTTTGGCTGCACAATATGAAAGCTGGAGCGATCCCATTGCCGTTATTCTCGGTCTACCCATCGCTCTACTGGGAGTTGTAGCGGGTGTGATGGTGATGAATCTGCCCATCAGCGTTTACACCCAAATTGGAGTCGTTCTCCTGATCGCACTGGCAGCCAAAAATGCCATTCTCATTGTAGCATTTGCCCGCGACTATCACGCCTCCGGCAAATCCATTCGTGACTCCGCCCTCGAAGGGGGACGTGTCCGCCTCCGCCCCATCCTGATGACCTCCTTCGCCTTCATACTCGGCACTTTCCCACTGGTCATTTCCACCGGTGCCGGTGCTGCCAGCCGCATCTCTCTCGGCATAGCCGTCTTTGCCGGTATGCTAATGACCTCCCTCGTCGGCACCCTTTTCATCCCCAGTTTCTATCTCCTGATGGAAAGCCTGCACGAAAAATTCACCCGAAAGAAAAAACAAAACAAAGAGATCACCCCTTAAATCATCTTTCCCCGAAAACGAAACTCAACGGCTCATTTGAATCGCCCGCTCACCCAAAAAAAGGGGATCGCGCGATTTGAACAGGTGACTATTTATCCTTCTCCGCCAATCACTTCATTCTTCGGTCATCTCTTTTTGTCATCGTCTTGTCCTCTCCTTTCCTTCCGCTTGATATAAAAGAGGATTCAAGCCGTTTTTATCCCCCGTACAACACCTATTTAAATGGGTGATGAATAGGAAGTGAATGGGAGTTGAATGGGAGTTGATGTAAGGGGGAAGATACGATGAAGATAAAATCAAGAAAAGTAGACATAGGAAATCAACAGGGATATATTCGTTCTTTTTGAGAAAAAAAACATTTTCTTTGTAATAAAATAAAATCTCATTCGTCTTAGTAAATGATGACAGAAAAGGAATTTAATCATATCATTCTGCCGCTGACAAAAAATATTTATTCATTTGCCTTAAATATGATCGGCAATGCAGCCGATGCAGCGGATATTACCCAAGATACGATGGTTAAATTGTGGGAAGGGAGAGATAAATGGAAAAAGGTGGAAAATCCAAAGGCGTGGGCACTGAAAATGGTGCGCAACCTTTGCTTAGACTGGATGAAAAAGAAGAAACCGGTATATGACGAGCAGGAAGTCATCTGTAACGGCGGATATGATACCGATTTGTTGACCCGGATGGAGGAAAAGAATACAGCAGAAGCCGTGAGGTTGATTATCAACACCTTGCCCGACAATCAACGGGAAGTGATGATCTTAAGAGAATTGGAGGAATTGGAATATGATGAGATTTCACGCATCACGGGCTTGGGATTGAATAACATTCGGGTGTTGTTGTCGCGAGGACGCAGCAAAGTGAAAGAGATTTTGGTTGGGAAGTATAAAATTTCGAGGTACGAGGGATGAATGAATTTTTAAAGAGCCGGGAAGGATAAAAAAGAAATGATGGAAAACCAAAAAGAGATATTGAAACGCTATTACCGGGGAGAAACGACCTTGCCGGAAGAACAAAGCCTAAGAGAAGCGCGCCGGCGGGGAGAACTGCCGGAGGAAGCAGTGTTAGATTTTAGGGGCACAGAGGCGGGGTTACCGGAAAGCTTAACGACAAGCATCCGGCACCGTATCCGGAAGAGTGAAAGACGACGAATCGTTTACCGTTGGATCGCCGGCGGGAGTGTGGCTGCGGTGTTCGTACTCATTATTTCTTTGCGCGGACTTCTACCTGTCGCGGAAGACGAGGGGGTGTCTGTTTCAGATCATCTAAAAAAGGAACGTTTTGAAAATGCTCTCCAAGTGATCGGGAATGTGCTGGAGGGAAGGATCGCACGACCGCAAAAAGTGTTGTACGAGGATCATCATTTGATTATTGCTATTGAATAAAATAAATGAATAAGATTATCAGAATATGAAACAACTATTTATCATCCTGTTGGCTATCGTTGCTTTGCCATTTTACACGCAAGCACAATTGTCAAAATTAATGTCAAAATACCACGAACAAAATGGAGTCACTGTGACGCAGTTGGATAAAAGTCTGTATGGACTTTATCAAAAGTCCAATCTTCCCCCCGAAGCGATCGAGATGTTGCGGAAATTAGACGAGGTGAATATTTTGAATCTGAATCTGACTACCTGCGAGGCGGGAATGGAAAATGAAGTGAACACACAGTTCAGAGCCATATTAGACAATCCGGAACAATATAAGTTGATAAAGAGTCACCGGGATGATTTCGGAAAGCAATTGATTTACAGTCGAAGTGAAAATGGGAAAACAACAGATTTAGTCGTGATGAATCGAAATCCGGAACGGCTGGATCTGATAGAATTGCGAGGGGATATACAATTGGATAAGATTGCGTTGTTGTCAAAGGCGTTGAATTTAAAAGGATTGCATTCATTAGCCGCTCTGTCTTCTCATCCTGATTTTTATCAGTCTTTTAAGCATTCAAACGATTATGGTTTCCCGCCGGATTCGATGTTGCAACTGCCCTCCCAAATACGTCAAATGGACAAGTCGATGCGGATGCCATTGAGCAATGGATGGGGAGAAATGATGATGAATATGTTCGGTATGTTTGATGATAGCACGCACAAGGGGGATGATTTTTTCAATCCGTTCGGAGAGTTTGATTTTCCGGAAGAATTGATGGGCGCACAAGGAGCGGCAGAGCGTTTTTTGAAAGATCAGGGCTTCGGTTCGGAAAAGGTAGAAAATTATTTTCAATCGTTTGGAGATGGAGAGAATACAAGCAGTAGTGCCGTCCGCATCACGGAAGAGAACGGAAAAACGAAAATCAAGATTGATGCAAAAAATGCTGATATTACCTATGTGATTGATGGAAAAAATATGCCCAAAGATAAGGTGCAAATGCCGGAAAAGATCCTGAATGTGGATATTATTCCGTCGAGAAAGGAGATGAAGAAATCATATTTATTTGTTACGTCACAAAATAAGATAGGCAGTTTTGTCAGTTTCAAGGACGGGATGTTGATATTTAACTATGAAAATCAGGAGTATAAATACAATTTGGATAAAGCAACAGAACCGTTGTTGATTGTCAATGGAAGGCTTTCGACTCGCTTCAATGTTGAGCCCTCCACTATTTTACAAATTCGTCCGGTCAGTTCTATCGAAAAAGAAATCGGCTATTACCCGAAGGCGGAAGTGATGATTAATACGAAATAAAACAAAGAGGGTTAAGGGATTGCCCGTTATAAGATACACATTGTTGAAGAGCCTCCGGCTGTCGAGTGAAGAAACAACAGCAGCGTGAGGCTCTTTCGCTATTTGTGTTGAATGGTGAAAAATTCTATCGCTGTGGAGAGAACGAATAATGCCTGCGTTACCGCAGGCATTATTAATATGTTACTTGAAAGTATTTAATGAATTTTCAATCAAAAATTCAATACTTTCACCCAACCGAATTTGTCGGCTTCATCGCCGTATTGGATGGCTCTCAGGCGGTTGTACAATTTTGTACACCATTCGCCCGGTTCGTCCGGTTTTCCGAAGACGATGCTCTTGTTGTTTTCCAGATCATCAATCTGTCCAACGGGGCTGATGACAGCGGCTGTACCGCAAGCACCTGCTTCTTCAAATGTTTCGATTTCTTCAATTGGAATTTGACGACGTTCCACTTTGAGTCCCATATCCTCAGCCAATACCATCAAGCTGGCATTCGTGATAGAAGGCAGAATGGTGTGTGAATACGGAGTGATGTATGAACCTTTGCGGATTCCAAAGAAGTTGGCAGGTCCACATTCGTCGATGTATTTCTTTTCTTTTGAGTCGAGGAAGATAGCGGTAGAGTAGCCTTTTTCGTGAGCTACTTCGCCTGAACGCATTCCAGCTGCATAGTTACCACCTACTTTGATATGTCCGGTGCCATTGGGAGCAGCACGGTCATATTTCCGTTCCAACATAACTTTGGTTGGTTTGAAGCCTGCTTTGAAGTAAGGACCTACAGGAGCAACAAATACAACAAATATATATTCTTTTGCAGGAGCCACTCCCATCTGAGGACCAACGCCAATCAGTAAAGGACGGATGTAAAGGCTGGCGCCTGATTCGTAAGGCGGCACATATTCTTTGTTCATTTCTACTGCCTTCATCACGACTTCTGTAAATAATTCGATGGAAGGAGCTTGCATCATCACATAGTCGGCTGATTTTTGCATCCGTTTTGCATTTTCGTCGCAACGGAATAAACGGATTTTACCGTCTTTGCCACGGAAGGCTTTCATCCCTTCGAAGGCTTCCTGTCCGTAGTGTAAACAGGTAGATGCCATGTGGATACTCAGCATTTCAGAATCACTGACTTCAGGTTTTCCCCATTTGCCGTCTTTATAATAACAACGTACGTTGTAGTCTGTTTTGGAATATCCAAAAGATAATTTACTCCAATCTAAATTCTTCATAATTGTTTGTTTTTAAAATATAAGGATGTCACGATCTATTTCAATGGTCTTCCATACACCGTGACCTCCATACATAGATAGATTATTTTATAATTGTCATTTCGTCAATCAGGTTTTTAGCACCGGCATATTTGTCAACGATCCATAACATATAGCGAGAATCAAGGTTGATGCAACGCTGTAAGTTTTCTTCAAAGTCTATGTCGCTGGACATTGCTTCTGAGTTACCATCAAATGCCGTACCAATTAATTGACCTTCGGCATTGATGACTCCCGATCCGCTATTACCGCCGGTGATGTCGTTGTCGGTAATAAAGTTTACGCTCAGCTGTTCTGCACCATAAGGAGCAAAATCTTTTTTCGCATATAATTCTTTTAAACGTTCCGGTACTTCAAATTCATTTCCTTTCGGACCTTCTTTTTCTATCACTCCTGTCAGTGTTGTGTAGTAATCATAGAAGACAGCATCGCGCGGTTTGTAGCTGCCCACTTTCCCATAAGTGAGACGGATCGTTGAGTTGGCATTGGGAGCCCACGCTTTTTGCGGATTCATTTCCATCAAGCCCCGCATAAATAGCCGATCGCCTTTGGAGATTTTTTCCTGCATTTCGCCGGTATAAGCGGAGAGTTTAATCCACATTTCATAAAATGATTTCCCTGCTCTATATACTAAATCCTTTTCCAATTTTTTAGCATCCGGTTTTTGCAAGAATGCATCGAAAGCGGATTCGCTCATAAAGAATGAATTTTTCTTTATGTCGGCGGCAAATTTTTTATAATCGCCTTTGTATTGTTTGTTAATTAAGTCGATGATGTCGGGGTGTAAATCAGCATTTACCTCATCGTTGTATAATTTGAATAAGGAGGCAAATAGTTTTGTATCTACGTCGGTATCAAAATCTTTATAGAAAGCTTGTGCCGATTCTTTCAATGTCTTTATGAGTTCTGCTTTTTCTTCCGGTGTGGTTGCTTTGTCGCACAAATCCAAAATCATCCGTCCTGCGCGATAAGCGAAGAGATGAGCTTCCGGACCCGCCAAGGCTTCCTGAACGTACGAGGTGGCTAAAGAATAGTCTTTCATTTCCTCGTAGCTTTTTTGGATGGTCGGCAGAACTTCGCCATAGAGTGCTTTGCGAGCAGGATCAGCATTCAGCCATTGTGTGAATTGTGCTTCAATGGCTTGTTTGTTGCCTATGGTATTTAAATTTTTTAAAGCTTTGTTTTGTTCAAATGAATATTTCCAATAGTTCGCACAACTGGCATGTTTTGAAGCATATTGGATACGGGTTTTCTGGCTTTTTTCCATTCCTTCCCGCATAATGTTCAATTTTTCCGTGCGTACTTTGTAACGAATGTCGTTGGTTACATTCATTGTGTTTTGTAAGCCGAAACTGGTGGTGTAACGATCGGTTGTTCCGGGGAATCCCATAATCATAGCAAAATCACCGTCTTTCACACCTTTTGCCGATACGGGCAAGAAATGTTTTGGTTTCAACGGTACATTGTCTTTTGAATATTCTGCAGGACTGCCATCGGGAGCCGTGTAAATACGAAACATAGAAAAATCGGCTGTATGACGAGGCCACATCCAGTTGTCGGTGTCTCCGCCGAATTTACCCATACTCTGAGGAGGTGCGCCAACTAAACGAACGTCTTTATAAATGGTGTATAGGAATAAGAAGAACTGGTTGCCTTCAAACATTGCCTGCACCTGTCCGCTCAGTTTGGTATTCTGCGTGGCTTCTTTGACAATGACAGCAGAAATACTGTCGATGAGGATGGTTCTATCCATCTCGCTCATTGTGTCTTTTAATAAAGCGTTCACCCGATCGGTGACATCTTCCATCCGTTCGAGAATAGAAGCCGTTACTCCGGGATTGGTCAGTTCGTCGTCGGTTTTATAAGCCCAGAATCCATCTGCCAAATAATCGTGTTCCACGGAAGAATGAGATTGAAGCGCACCGAATCCACAATGGTGGTTCGTCAACAATAATCCTTTTGGAGAAATGAGTTCACCTGAACAGAAATGACGAAAAGGACGTCCGGCATTCCCCAGTCCTACAATCGCATCTTTCATACCGGGCTTGTTCAGGGAGTATATGTCTTCCGCTGTCAATTTAAATCCCATTTTCTGCATTTCTTCAATGTTTTGCTGTTTCAGTTTTGATAACAACCACATCCCCTCATCCGCTCTGGCTATAAATACTGAAAGCAGAGCAAAAGCAATAATAACTAACTTCTTCATTTGTTTTATTCTGTGTTTAAAATTTAATTTATAACTTCCACGTGCCTTTAAGTTCCATATTTTAAGAGAAAAGCACCTTTTTTCTACTTTATTATAACTTGAAAGCTTAGATAAGTGCAAATATAGAATTAAATCTTTTCTTTATAGGAATTTCACTTTATTTTAACAGGATAGAATTGTATCTTTGACACGGTCGAGGTATTATTGTTGGACCTTTAAGTCTATACATAGAGGCTATGACTTTGTTGAAGGCAGATTGTTACGCTCAACTATTTAGAAGTTTATTTAAAATATAGTATCGTGGAAAAAAGAAATATCAGGGAAGAATCGCCGGAAAGTATCGCTTCGTTTTTAACAGCTAACGGAGAAAAAGCTTTCCGCACGAAACAAATCTGGCAATGGTTGTGGCAAAGAGGCGTCACCGATTTTGAGGCAATGAGCAATTTGTCGAAAGGGACACGGGATGTATTGAATAAGAATTTCTATTTTGACAAATTGACTTCTCACGCGGTGCAAACCGCCACGGACGGAACGGTGAAAACAGCTTGGCGTTTGCACGATGGAGAAATTATAGAAAGTGTGTTGATCCCCGGCTATCAGAAGTTCACCGTCTGTGTTTCTTCGCAAGTGGGGTGTAAATTGGGGTGTAAATTCTGTGCAACAGGAACATTGGGATTTAAGCGAAACTTGACATCGGGAGAGATTTTCGATCAGGTGATGGCGGCTAAAATAGCAGCGGAAGCACAAGGGCTCACTTTATCGAACATTGTTTTTATGGGAATGGGCGAACCTTTGTTGAATTATGAAAATGTATTGTCAGCAATCGGTCATTTGACAGCTACTGAAGGGCTCTCGATGTCGCCCTATCGAATTACCGTATCGACTTCGGGACTGCCGGATAAGATCCGACAATTAGCCGATGACGGTGTCCGTTTTAATTTGGCTGTATCGCTTCACTCCGCCAATGGAGAAACTCGCAGTGAATTAATGCCGATCAATAAAACTTATTCGTTGAGTGATATTGCCGAGAGTTTGAAATATTTTGTTGAGAAGACGGGAACACGTCCTACGTTTGAATATTTGCTGCTGAAAGATGTCAACGATAGATTGGAGGATGCCAAGGCTTTAGCTTTGTATTGTCGGCAATTCCCCATCAAAATTAATGTGATTGAGTATAATAATGTAGAAGGTTCAGGCTTCCGACATAGCCCGGAAAAGAACCGAGATGAATTTGTCAAGTTCCTCGAAGATTGTAATATGGTGGTGAATGTCCGTCGCAGCAAAGGTAAAGATATTGACGCTGCTTGTGGTCAATTGGCTGCAAAGAAATAAGCCGTTTAAAATCATCTGTCGTACAAGATGTTATGTATTTGCATACTTATTTTAACTTAATTTTCACTTCTTTCCAAGAAAAAAGGTGGTACTTACATAATTTTTTTATAAAGTTTTATTAACTTTGTAACCACAAAAATAGGAAAGCATGCCAGAAGAAAATAAAAAATCATTACCCGGTCTAAAAGAAAAAAGATACCAGCAAAAGAAAGATATTATTGGGTATCTTTATAAAATGGAACGGTTGTCAAAGCCGCAGATCTGTCGGTTTACTAATATGACTACCCCTACAATTAGCCGAATTATTGACGAATTAATTGCAGAAGGTTGGGTGTCAGACTTAGGACAAGGAGCTTCTATTGGAGGTAAACGTCCGCATATATTTTCATTAAATCCCGATGCAGCCTATATGATGGGAGTAGACATCGGACGAGAACAAATGAAGATTGCTATTTTTAATCTTCAAAAAAAGGTGATCGGAGATATTAAAATCTTTCCTTCTATACTGGAAACCAATGAGAAGGAAGACGTGTTGTGCGATTTAAAAAAGAGAATAGATCAAACACTTGTTAGTTTGGGGATTCCGGCAGCAAAGATCAAAGTTGCCGGTTTTGCTTTGCCCGGTTTGTTGGATAGTGACGGTAATTCCTATTCTTATCTGACTTTTGAAAACACGAATATTCGGCAAGTGCTTGAAAATATGTTGCATATCCCCATTTTTATTGACAACGATTCGAGTATTATAGCAATGGGAGAACACGCTTTCGGCGTTGCACAGGGAGCAGAACACGCTTTGTGTGTGAGCATCAGCGAATGTATCGGACTTGGAATGATTCTAAATTCACAGCCTTACACCGGTTGTAAAGGGATGGCGGGAGAATTTGGTCATATACGGATTTCCGGACTGGAAGCACTTTGTTATTGTGGCAAAGCGGGATGCTTGGAAACCGTCGCCTCAGGACGAGCGATTGTCAAAGCAGCAGAAAATGCCATCGCTAAAGGGAGAGCTACTTCTATTTCTAAATTCGCTAAAGGTCCTATTACTTTGGAGAGCGTGATTGAGGCTTCTCGCCACGATGATATTTTTGCCATTGAATTACTTCAAAAAGCAGGCGAAAAGACCGGCGAAGGGTTGTCTACTTTGATTCATCTTTTCAATCCTGAATTGATTGTCATCGGCGGAGAAATCACCGGTGCAGGCGAATTAATCACCGCATCCATCCGACAAGCTATTGACAAATATGCCTTTACGAGGATGAAGAATCAATGCGAAATCAAGTTGAGTCACTTAAACGATCAAGCCTGTATCTATGGAACATTGGCCTTAGTGATGAAACAGCTTTATTATGATTCAAACAGTAGTTATTCATTATATTAAAGGAGTCTAAAACAAACCATTTAACAACAATTTATATGATAAGCAAAAACTATATTGCAAAAGGAGAGGGTGCAAACAGGTTTGAGAAAGTGCCTGTTCATATTTATGACAAGCCAAGCGAAGCGGTCAAAGCTGTTGCCGATGAAATTGCCGATCTCATCAAAGCGAATGCTGCTAAGAGTGAAAAATGTGTCTTAGGATTGGCTACCGGATCATCACCGATTAAACTTTACGAGGAACTCGTCAGAATGCACAAAGAAGAAGGATTGTCATTTAAAAATGTCATTACTTTTAATTTGGATGAATATATGCCTATGCCGAAAGAGTCGGAACAAAGCTATCATTATTTTATGCATCATCATTTGTTCGACCACATTGATATTGACCCAAAGAATGTGCATATACCGGACGGTACGCTGCCAACTGAAAACGTAGAAGCTTTCTGTAAAGGATATGAGAAAGCCATCGTAGCAGCAGGAGGCATAGATATTCAGATTTTGGGCATCGGACGCACAGGACACATCGGTTTTAATGAGCCGGGCTCACCGATTAGTTCCAAAACCCGTATGGTTTATCTGAATGATCTGACTATAAAAGATGCCTCAGGAGATTTCGGAGGGGTCGATCACGTTCCGACACGTGCCATAACAATGGGTGTCGGTACGATTATGAAAGCCCGGAAAGTTATCTTGATGGCGTGGGGAGAGAAAAAAGCTTCCATCATCAAAGCAACCGTTGAAGGCAGTATTTCAGACTTAGTGCCTGCTACTTTTTTGCAAGTACATTCCAATGTACAATTTGTGATAGATGAATGTGCTGCCGAAGAGCTGACCCGCGCTAATTTACCTTGGTTGGTCAGCAAAGTAAACTGGGATGACAAATTGATCCGGAAAGCTGTCATTTGGCTGTGTCAGAAAGTGAAAAAGCCGATCCTAAAAATAGAAAATAAAGATTATATCGAAAACGGAATGACGGATTTGGTGAAAACATTCGGTTCCGCCAATAAAGTAAATATTCAGGTATTTAATGACCTGCAACACACGATCACGGGCTGGCCGGGAGGGAAACCCAACGCCGACGATTCCACCCGTCCGGAAAGAGCGTACCCGTATCCCAAAAAGGTATTAATCTTCAGTCCGCATCCGGATGATGATGCGATTTCTATGGGCGGTACGTTTGCACGTTTGGTGGAACAAGGACACGAGGTACACGTTGCCTACCAGACATCCGGCAATATCGCCGTATTTGACGATTATATTTATCAACAAATGGATATTTCAACCTCTTTCACTCAATTAGCCGGCGGAGAATTGACACCTATGCAAACCGCATTCAATCAGGTGAAAGAAACGATCGCAGCACGCGAACCGGAAGATGCGGAAGCAAGCAGTCTTTTGAAATATAAAGGAGCTTTGCGGCGAGCAGAAGCGCGAGGAGCCTGTCGTTTTATCGGCGTACCGGAAGAAAGAGTGCATTTCTTAAATTTACCGTTCTACGAAACCGGTACCGTGAAAAAGAATCCGCTCAGTCAAGCGGATGTCGATATTATCGTGAAACTGCTTCGGGAAGTTCAACCCCACCAGATCTATGCCGCCGGCGATCTTGCCGATCCGCACGGCACACACGGAGTATGCTTAGATGCCATTCTTCGTGCCTATAATATCGTGGATCAAGATACGTGGTTTAAAAACTGTAATACTTGGTGGTACCGCGGCGCGTGGATGGAATGGGAAATTGAAAAAGTCGATATGGCTGTCCCTATCAGCCCTGCCGAATTGGCTATCAAACGGAAAGCTATCTACAAACACGGTTCACAGAATAACGGTCCTGCCTTCCCGGGAGATGATCCCCGCGAGTTTTGGCAACGGGCAGAAGATCGAAACCGGAATACCGCCGATTTATACAATCGCCTGGGTATGGCAGAATATGAAGCAATGGAAGTATTCGCCCGCTACGATCACGAACACGGCGATACGCTAAAATAAGTAAAAAGGACAAATGATGAAAAAGAAGACCACCCTTTTAGTAATGGCAGCCGGAATGGGATCCCGTTTTGGCAGTTTGAAACAGATCAAACCTCTCGGACCGCATCAAAAGGCTTTGTTACATTATACGATTTATGACGCCGTACACGCAGGTTTCGATAAAATTGTATTTGTCATCCGCGAGAGTTTCGCGAAAGAGTTTATTGATTTTGTAGGTAAATATTCAGAGAATCTGGTAGAAACGGCTTATTGCTATCAGCGTATGGAGGAACTTCCCGGAGGTATGCCACCCATAGAAAGGGAAAAACCTTGGGGAACAGCACACGCTATTTGGAGCGCTAAAGACGTGATACACGAACCTTTTGCCGCATTGAATGCAGATGATTTTTACGGTAGTGATGCTTTTGTGAAAGCACACGACTTTTTAGCCGGTGAAGCACACAACCAACTATTCGGTTTAGTGGGCTACCGTCTTGCCTCTACCCTCTCTGAAAATGGAACGGTGTCTCGTGGAATTTGCGAAGCAAACACTCTACACCATTTGACCGCGGTGACAGAATGTACAAAAATTGGCAGACAAACAGATGGCTCCATCAAAGATGAAGATTCCGGCAAATCCTTAGATGCAGAAGATTTGGTATCTATGAATTTTTGGGCTTTTACCCCTCAAATATTCGATGAAATCGAAAGACAATTTATTGAATTTTATCCCCTCAATAAAGATAACCTGAAATCGGAATTTTATATTCCAAAGGTGGTGGATAAGATGATCAAAGACAATAATGCAGTGGTGAAAGTATTGAAAACGGATGCCAAATGGTTCGGAATTACTTATAAAGAAGATACTCCCTCCGTCAATGCAGCTTTAGCAGCATTCGATCAGGTAGGGAAATATACGGATCTTTAAACTATTTTTTGCTAAAACCCTGCACGCAAGCAATCACTTGTGTGCAGGGTTTTTACTTTTATAAAAAGGAATAGATAGCATAGAATTATTATCACTTTTTAGTAACTATGTTTTCTCATCTGACGTTTATAGATGAAAATCCAAGTGGACGACTGATTGGAGCATCTGCAAGGAATTAAATAATTAAACGTTATGGAAAAAAAGAAAAACAATATTTGGCTGGCTACCGGCGTTATCATTATCTGCATATTACTGCTCTTTTGGCTCTTTGCCCGTACAATCCTTGTTGAAGACAGCGAATTGGAAACAACCGATCTACCGGCACTTATTCAATCATCTCCGAGCGAATGAGCTTTTTACGGATCATTGTATCTAAAGAATAACGATAAGCCCCTGTCCATAAAAGAACTATGCTCATTCCTAAATAGAGGAGAGGTAGTTCTTTTTGATAAAAAGTAGCAGTGGTATCAATCATAAATAAGACGACAATCATATCAAACATCAAAGGCAATATTGCCAATCGTGTCAGACAACCCAGTATTAAGAGCAACGAGCAACCTATTTCTGCAAAAAGGACTAATCCTAAGGATAATTGACTACCTATCCCCAAAGGATCAGGAAAAACAGTAGACAAGGTGACGAAAGAGATCATTTTACTCCAACCGTGGGTGAGCATCATTCCCCCAAGTAATAAACGCAAGAAAAGAATGGCAATATCTGAGTATTTCCGGTCGGTAGCCACTAATCTTAATAGTAAATCTTTCATAGTATTATTTTTTCTATCATTTACGGAAAATCATTGGTGAATGTTTTGCGGAAAATTTTCTCGTTTCCTCTCGACAAGGTCTATTTTGTGAAGTATTTAAGTCTACCTATACTCGACCGTGTAAAAATATTGTCCTTATCAAAAAAACGTCCTCTCATTCTGTTGAAACAGGTTTTATTCAAATGGAAAAAATTACCTTTGTAGTTTCATTGAAATTTATAAAAAATAAAACAACGAGAATGAAAGGAAATTGATGAAGATATATAGACGAATCATTATAAGATTTTCAGTTTTTGTACTATTTTTTCTATGCTATTCCTGCCATAATAAGGAGGTCGGAGTAAGAAGTATGGAGTTATGTAAGCAGATGGATAGTGCCAGACTATATTGTATCAATGGACAACAGAAGATTGATTCATTGGTGAAGTTATCTGTCGGATTTTCATCTGCTGAACGCTATGTGGTATTATTCCACGCAATGGAATACAGCCTTAGTCTTTTTCATAAGGAGCAGGCAATACGCTATCTACAATCGTTTGATTCACTGCCACTACCAAAGTCGTGTGATAAAGCAACCGCTTTCCTACTATTGGATTGTCACTCGCAAGGAAATAATCTCCTTTACTTTTCCCCCCGCTTGGTTGCTCCTCAATGGATTGGTTCTTTATTGTTTGATATGGAAAATCGCTGGCAACTTACCCCTCAGGAAAGATTACGCTTTTTGGTGATAAAATCAGGGATTTATTTCAATATTTTCAAAGAATACAAGTCTGCTCTGATCATTGCCAATGAAGGAATTAAACTTGCTAAAAAGCATAGAGCCAATCAGAAAATGATAATGGACCTTTTCTGGATATCGTTTCAAAGTGCGTTACAGTTGGAAGAGGATGACCAATTACTAGCAATGAAGGATGATTTTATAAAACTTTCAGAAACTTATCAGTTCGATTCTTTAGCAAAAGAAAGTATATATTACACGTTCGGAGCATTGTATGAACAACAGGGCGATTATCACGAGGCGTATGCCTGTTTGAACAAAACGAAAAGGATGCATTCCGGTGGATATAACACGATGTACACGCGTATATATGTTGGAATTGATAGTATTCCTGCTGCATTGGCTTACATAGAAAAAAAACGCAAAGAAAATCCTCACCCACTCATCCTTGCCCGTATGGCGTGGGACGAGTCCTACATTCATCAAAAACAGGGTGACAATGCAGGATATGAGCGCTGTTTGCTTCAGTCAGTAGAAATATACGACCGCTTCCCTCAATCACAAAACGAAGTGAATAGCTGTGCCCCTTCTGAAGCTTATGCCCGGATGTTATGGAAACAAGGAAAACATTCGGAAGCCATTCAGCGGATGGAATTGGTAAATAGTAAACTGACAGCAGGAAAGGATTTCAGTAAGTCGGTTGGTTTTAAGTTTCACGATTCGTCCATACAGATAAATAGACTGCGCCTTTTGAGAGATTATTATAATGCAACAGGTCGCACGGCGGATGCTTTCCGCCAGTCGTTATTGTGTGACAGTTTGGAACAAGAATTAGCAAAAGCGCGTTTATTGGCAGAGCGACAGAAAACGACAACAGCGACATATACAATGGAGTTGGTAGGTAATTTAGAGTTGCGAGCAAGTGAGTTCTTACAGGAACGGCAAAAATTGTATTTTACCTATTCTATATTAGGAGGAACACTACTGGGAGTGGTGGTGCTTTTGTTACTTTATCAGCAGCGCGAACGACAATTGAATGTGTTGTACACCCGCCAGAAAGAGATCGAGCAGTTGCACGCTGAAAAACAACAGATTGTGTCTGTAAAGAATGATGTACTTTCGCCCGAAGATCAATTGTTCAAGGATCTTGAGCAACGATTCTATCAAGAAGAATTATTCCGTAATCCGGGCTTCTCGCGCGATGATCTCTGTAAACTTGGCGGATCAAATCGAATGTATATTTCTACCTGCATCAATAAGTATACGGGAACAAATATCAATCAATGGATCAACAAAGCACGAATTGATTATGCAATTCGACTGATCGCCAATGGAGAGAGTGATTTAACAAGACTTTCGGAACAATCCGGCTTTTCGTCCATCAAGACGTTCTTCCGCAGCTTTAAACAGTTCACAAATTTGACTCCACGACAGTATATCGTTCGCGAAGAACAGAAGAATGGATAAAATATACAACATTGAATATTCAAGTATTTTTTTGATTTTTGTTCTATCTATAAAACTGCCTTAAGAGGGGTTTTCCCATCACACCAGCCATTCGGGAATCCCCCTCCACCCACTATTTAGCCACTATCGTTAGTGTCAATAAAATATCTTAAAAAGATGCGATCGCAGGTAATTGCATCTTTTTTGTACAGACAAATTGTAAATATCTTATCTCAAATTGTAAAATAAAAGTATAATTATCTGTTATTAATCCTATTACAAACTATTCTCTTCCGCCCGAAGTAGCCTATTTTGTGGAAAATAATGTGAAAGATATTCCTAACAAATACCTAAGTTTGTAAAGAAGCGATCATCTTTGTAAAATAACAGTGGCTACTAATCATTCAAATTAGGTAAAAAATATTATTCAATCTACGGCAATAGAAATATTGACACATTACGGGATAATATTTATAACACAAAATAGATCTACTACCGAAGATAAAAAATAACAAAAAGAAGAAACTATGGGGACATTGAATACATTGCTAAATATAATGTTTCACTTTACACCTTTCGGAGCGTTGTTGTGTGCCATTCTATTATTTATGCGTAGAAAAGATAGTGATAAAGCAAGAATCGTATTGGCTGTCAGTTTCGCAAGTTGGGGTATACTGATGCTTGGAAGCACCATTCATCACTACAGCGACACAATAGATACAACAAAAGAGATATTCTCTCTGATAAGTCTTAATATTACCGTTTTTGTCACCTTCATTATGACTTTATATCCGATTGCAATCATCAATCCTGACAAGCAATCTATTAAAAATATCTTTATCTTATTTTTACCCTATATTTTGATCAATGTCTTTCTACTCTTATCCACTCCCGAATTTAGGAAATTCACTTCGGTGGAGGAAATATTTCTACATTTCACAAAGTATGATGTATTGCTTCGATTTGGATTTGTCGTATATATGATTATTATCTCTTTTTTCGTATTTTATCTTCCCTACAAACACACACGAAGTCGTGTCAATCTCCACTGGATACACGGATATTGTTTGGGAATGATAGGTGTTATATTTTTTTATACCATCTGGTTATTTATCGGATCGGATATTACACGTCTTTTACTTCAAATCTATTGTTTAAGTTTCTGCCTCGTAATGACCTATCAAGAATTATATATACGCTTAGCATTCCCACTTTACGAGCCAATTCCTACAAAGGAAAATACTACCACAAAGACCATATCACCATTACAGCAAAAACTATTACAGTTACTGGAAGAGCAGTCTATATGGCGTAATCCTGATCTGACTATTATTGAATTGGCGACGTTACTTGGGACAAATCGTACAACCCTCTCTAAAACTATTAAAGAATCCGGATTTGACGGATTTTATGACCTGATCAATACTTATAGAATAAAGGAATTTATATACATCATCGAACATCAAAAAATAAATGGTATTCACGAAACCTTCTTTGATGTGGGTTTTCGATCCAAAGTAACAGCTACCCGCTACTTCCGTCAACAAACAGGAAGCACACCATCAGAATATCTTCAACACGTATTACTCAACACCAAATAAAAGTAAAATTGTCTTATTGAAACTAAAATGGTCGTAATGAAACCTGAATAGTAAATTATTGTCGTAATGAAACGATATTATTTACTCAGTGAAACTCGTTACTTCTTGTATCAATGTATGTTTGTGAAGGATAGTTTGTGAAGCCTCCTTCAAGGCTTGTCTATGTTATATTTTACTAAAATTTTATTTTATGAAAAGAAAAATTTTATTTGGTGGTGTTATCTTGGCAGTTGCTGCCTTAATGTCAAGTTGTGCTGTTGTTCAATCCCCTGTTGGAGCTTGGGCGTATGTAAATGTAAAAGGTCCTGTGGCTGTAACAAGCAATTCCGGATCATCTAAAGTGGGTACGGCAGAATGTCAAGGCATTCTGGGATTAGTGGCTACCGGAGATGCCAGTATACAAACAGCTGCTAAATCTGCCGGTATCAGTAGAATTCACCACGTAGACTACGAATCGAGTTCCATCTTAGGAATTATCGGTAAATACAAAGTAGTCGTTTACGGAGAATAATTTAAGGTAGTATAGAAAAGGAGAGTTGCTACACAACTCTCCTCCTTTAAAAAAATGAAAAGATTATGAATAAGCTACTCATTTTATTGTGTTTGGTGACTTTCTCCGCTTCCGGTCAAAATATTCGGGATTATTATGTGACCAATAATCAATTGGATGGTACATTATTTTTCATTTTTCCCCTATCTCTTTTTGAAGAACGAGGAAATGGAGATCTCACAATGGATATCACTTACAAAACAAAGAGAGACTCTGCAACAGTGAATTTTACTTACTATCAGACAAGTATGACAGTGGCTGATTCTGTATCTTTTGATGGGAATACCGAAAGACTAAGCGGAATACCACAAAAATTGTATATTGAGGCACAAAAGCTACCCCAATGGGAACATCGATATTCATTAAAAGTTCCTTTCAAACAATTATCAGCCATCTTCGCAAAGGAGACTCCTTTTCGGATTCATATCTACTCACAAGGAAAATTATTGACTTATAATCCCAAACGAGCAGGATGGTCTAAACACATAAAAATCATCCATACCATATTGGAAATGACTCAAATGTGACAATAATAATAGAGGGAAAATAGTAAATAATATATATTATAATAATTATTATTTATGAATAGTTTAATACAAAGAATCATTCATCAGCGCAAAGAAAGGAAGAAAGGAAATATGATGAATAAAAGTGGGCTTGTAATCAGCCTACGAAATATTCATTTACGCCAACTATCTGATCGAACCAATTTAAATGCAGCCATCTGTGTTTGGCAAGGTGATGTGAAATACTATATTGAAAAAATTCCATTAAAGAATTCTCCTGATGCGGAAAGCGTTTGGCTGGATTTTACTGGAAGAGAAAAAGAATTGACAGCAGGAGAATGGGTAGTAAGAGAAATTGAAATTTCAGAGACGGAAGAAGTAATCTATCGGTACGAGGTGTGTCGTTCAATCACAGTGGAATGGGAAGGAAACAACTATTACGACTGGACAGTTGATAATGACTGGGGAGGTCTGGGAAACGGCAGTAAAAAACAACCTTATGAGGTCTGTTCTCCACGGACACTCGATCGGGTCAGAAATTACGTAAATAAAGAAAATATTTATTTTCGTCAGATGTGTGACATTCAATTAACTGGAGCATTAAAAATCAATTACAGCAAAGCAGCCCGATTATTTATTAGTCAACCGGATGGTTTTCTTGGAGATGAAAAAGGTTGGCTTCCAATAGGTTTATATACAGATAAAAAAGAAGATGCTTCTTTCCAGGGAGAATATGACGGGAAAGGGTTTAAAATTGATGGATTGTTTATTAATCGTCCCAACTGTGATGTACAAGGACTTTTCGGAATTGTAGAAGGGGCATCAAAGCGTTCTCCCGCCTATCTGCTGAATATTCACATTGGCGACACCAGTGCTATTACAGGACAGTCTTATCTCGGAGGTGTAGTAGGAAATGCCGGCTATGCTGTCATCCACGATTGTACTAACTACGGACAGATAAATGGAATTAAAAATGTGGGAGGAATAGCCGGAGCAACTATACATACGGACATTGCTGATTGTTGTAATTTCGGTTATATCACAGGTGTCAGAGATTGGAATGAAGTTGTCGGTCGAGATGCTGGAAGTGGTATAAGAAAATAAAAATATCATAAAATGGATAATACCGGAGATAATAAATCGAAAAAACAGGCATATTCCCTATGGGATGGAATAAAAATGAAACCGGTAAAAGAACATTATCGCCGTTATCTCATCACCTCTGCCGAAGAATTGGCTTGGGTAGCTGATATTGTGAATCGCGGGAAACGAAATTTTGCCGGAAAGACGATCTTATTAAAATGTGATATTGATTTAGACAATCATCAATGGGTACCTATCGGAATCAGCGAGCAATACCCTTTTTGTGGTGAATTTGATGGAGGGGGTCATATCATACGGGGAGTAAACGTCAGAAGTCATTTTGAATACATCGGTTTTTTTGGTTGCATTCAAGGGAATCATACAAACACTCCAACAACAATTTGTGATGTACAGTTATTCGAATTAAACATTGAAGGAATCGGTCTCTTTTCCTATTCCGGTGGATTAGCAGGTTATGTGACACAGAATGTAGAAATATCCAATTGTGTTGTAACGGGAAAAATAATCAGTAAAAATTGTGTAGGAGGAGTCATCGGCATAGCAGATGAAAGGGTAAATATAAAGAATTGTATAGCCTCCGGAATGATGCAGGGAGCTCTGAACACCGGTGAATTGGTCGGTCAGCAACCCAAAGATCCATTGATGGCAAATTATGATGATACAGCTACTATCGTCGGAACAACTGACGAAGATATAACCATAAACGAGAGTGTTTTATAGACGAAACGCAAAAGTGATTTATTTTATTTTTATTTATTTATTTTTTTAAACATTGAGTATGAATAGAGCAGAATTAGTTAGAGCAATGGCTGAAAAAGCAAACTTATCACAAGTTGATTGTAAAAAAGCACTTGAAGCTTTTATACAGACAGTTAGTGAAACATTGCCCAAAGATGAAAAAGTAGTTTTAGTAGGTTTTGGTACCTTTTCAGTCATTGAAAGAAGTGCTCGTAACGGAAGGAATCCACAAACAGGCAAATTAGTACTAATCCCAGCTAAAAGAGTAGCAAAATTCAAAGCAGGAATTGAATTATTGGAGAAAATCTAATGATACTCTTCATTTGCTTAAAAATAAACACATTAGTGAAAAGACGAAACTCCTTTTCACTAATGCGTTTATTCTACCAATAAATCAATCACAATCACAATCTCCTATACGCAAAATGTCATAACTAATTGTTAAGCCCATCTGTAAAGGGAAAAGCCTTTCCCCCGAAATATATTTTGTTCTTATCACTTCCCGACAACCGGCACTCACCCGGCACATTACATTTAAATGCTTAACAACTCTCTGCTCATATCCGATCGTAATTCCCGCATTCCATTGTTCCATTTCCCTCGACAAATCCGGAATAAATGTATCTCCGGAAGTCTGATCTTCCATATTGACAGCAATATTTAATTTCCGATCGAATGCATACGTCCCATAAAAGCCAAATAAAACACTTGCCCGGTTACAATTCAACATATATTTTACATAAACCGGCAACTGGATTTGTTTTACATCAAAGCGAGCTGTCCACTCTCCCCGCGAATCATTCTGATTAAAAGTCATTTTATATTTCAATTCACTATAATTGATCTCACTTCCCAAAAACCATTTTCGGGTGAAAGGGATGGTCATTTTTAATCCTCCCGTCGGACGTAAAGAAATGCCGGGTTGATGAAAAGAAGTCAACATACCAACCTCTCCCCCCACTTGTAAAGCAAAGGCAACATCATAGTCCACCCTCCTGACCAATTGTCCAAAATTCTCTGCGCTTATAGCAAAAAGTAACACACACAGCAATAAAAAACTTCTCATAAATACATCTTTGGTAGGAACCAAAGGTACAAAAATAATAAAACGACAGCAACGTGTTTAATGTTTAGTGTTTAAAGCCTACACACAGCCTCCCTTTGTTCATTTGTTTAAACGATATAACCAAAGGAGAGAGGGTGTATATAGCCTTAAACGCCACAACAATACATACGCCTTATGTGTTTACTCTAAAACACTGTCGATACCTTTTAAGCCACCTTCACCGACTGAAGAGCTGCTTCCAACACAGAAGCCGTCAGCGATAGCCCCACTCTTCCTAAAGAGATCGTATCGCCGGCTTTTGTTTTACCACAATATCCGGGAACAACAGCCACCCCTTTCAGATCTTTAAACTCCCATTCGACAGCTCGACAACTATCCTCCCATAAAATCTCAGGAGCACCGAAATTACTATCTGTCAAGATAAAATGACGAGAATCCCGCCAACAGGCATTATCAAAGAGCTTACTAAACAACAATGAAGCCAGTATATCTCCTTTCGAGAGGATATAATCTTTCATACACTGAGAGGCTGCTTTCAAAACAGCCACCTGATGCAATATATCGTATAAATCATCTAACTGCTCCTGCATCTCTGCCCGATACTCCTCTAACTTCTTCCCTGCCAATAATTCAGTAGCCAAACACTCATAGATTTCCCTCAATTCATTAAATTCTTCCTCAAAGCCACAACCTTTTCGCAAGCTCAAAGAGTAAAGCAAACGCAAACGAGGCATCGTACCTTTTAAAGCTGAAACAACCACTACACAGGGGACATTTTGATCTTTAATCATCTTTTTTATACCTGAAAGGGCTTCCCGATCTTGCAGGACAGCACCTTTAAATTTCATAACCAACATAGATTTTCAATTAAAAAATGAAACAAGTGACAAAAAAACAGCTTTCCAATTCCCGATAACCTGGATCAGGAGGGTATACAAAAATATACAGATTGGTTATATGACAATTCAAACCCCCACAGGGGTCGTAGTTGTTGTAGTAGTGGTAGTGATGGTAGAAAGAGAGAGGAAAGAGACAGACACAAAAATATTGCCCGACTGTTGAACAGCCGAACCACTAAGGGCAATATGTTGTAATTCCATCTTCATCAGTCTATGACTTATCATTTATGCTGACATAACTATAACAAAGTTAGAATAAATAATTTGAATCGTCAAAGTTTTTTGACATTTTTTGACAAAAGAAATATGACAAATCAAAGCGATAGACACACAAACAATAGACAGGGTGATGGAATTCACTACATTTTAGAAATAAAAAAGCACTCCTGCTTGGAGTGCTTTTTTATCTAAAACTACTGCTTTTTCCTATTTCTTTTCCGTTTCTTTTAATACCGTTGTTAAAACCATATCACAGAAACCCGTCATTTTTAATGATTCTATTCTTTTCTCTTTTACACCGGAAGTGATAACAAAATCAGGTAGTCCTTCAACCTTTACAGAAGCCAATACATTCGGTGTTTTAGGAAGTAAGCCTAAATAAACGGCACATTCGACTAAATCTGCAGAATAAAAGCCCAAATTTGTCAACAACATCAAATTCAAGTCAAAACTATAGTTATTATTCAAACCTGAAAGAGCACAATTCCCCATAACAGCTCCTTCTCCCTGATCCGGAGCCAACATACAATTTCCCAAATTACCATTTGCTACATAAGTCGTTGTAAAAAAAGGAATTTCTTCATTTACACCATCTTCATCCATATCAGCAAGCGCATCTATCTCCTTCAACTGATCTTTCTCATCATATTTAAAACTATACTCCACTTCCACTAATCCATCTGTATAGGATCTTTTTACATTCGTCACATATCCTTTCGCGTTCAAGGTGTATAAATTTATCATATCTCCTGCATTGGGATCATTGAAAGCAATCGTTACTTTCCCCGCTTCAAATTGCACCGGATAAACTACCGGTGCGCCATTTTGACCTTTCGGAGTGTAGTTTCCCATTTTTATTTCTGTCACCACTCCAGCCGCATCTCTCTTCAAATCTACCTGTTTATAAAATCCTTCACGACCTGCCTCGACACTATTTATCTTGATCGTATTCACCACCCAAAGCGAATCCTTTGCCACCGGCGGCATTTCAGTGTCATCTTTTTTAGTGTCATCGTCGTCATCTGAACATCCTGTCCATAAAGCACAGCTTAAGCCTAGCAAAAGCATTAGCATCCAAAAACTTGTTTTTTTCATAGCTATAAAATTAAAAATTAAAAAAAATCACTCTAATACAAACAATCCCACCATTCCGGAATTTACCCATTTCCCCCCTGTTAAGCGTTTCGATTGCACATCGTAGGTCAAGATCGTTTCACGATCATCAATCGCATAGACCACCTTCTTCTGCTGCAAATACACCGGACTGGAAAAAGCAACATTGCTCAAGATTACTTCCGGTGTTAATTCAGAGAACAACCATTGAGTCGGATTCTCCGGTCGTAAAACATAAGTATCAATCACTCCCTTATCTCTATCAATCACCTTTTCACCAAAGAAATAAATAGCTCCTCCACAAACTTCCATTCGGAAATTTATCTCACTTTCACCACCGATTTCCCGAATTTCCGGATGGACCAAATCAAGCACCCAAACAAACTTACGGGTATCACCGGCAAGATCACGTCCACTCATCACCAACGCTTCGTGAGCCTCATCATAAAGGAAAATCCCCTCATTAATTGTAATCAAACGCCCCACTCTATAGGAGAAATTCATTGTCTCGCGGAAAGTACCGTCCGCCCATTCCTTCATCCGGCATACCCCATCTGAATGCTGAATAATATACAAACGTCCTTTCATCCATCCCATTGCCAAAAAACCTGCTATATCTTTTTGTAAAGTCTTATTGGTTTTTGTCCGGAAATCATAAGCACCAATCGTATAAAATTGACCTATTGGATAATCATTCTGATCGTATTTTGTATAATAATTTGAATAATACCAAACACTATCCGCAACTACACCACCGCAAAAGGTATTTCCCCGTTCCAAAGAAAACAAAAGTTCTCCCTTCAGTTTTTTCGATATAGAAATCGGATAAACCTCCGAATTTTCTTCGCCCAAAACGCCATAGGCTTCTATGTCGCCTGCTGCTATCCCTTCACGAGTCAAATTGATTCCTCCAATCCGGTAAGTTTTATCTTTCTGATTCAAGATAATCACATAAAATCCGGTTTCCAACAAAGGCGTGCGAAACACCAACGATTCTTCTCCCCGAGTCACAATTTCGGTATCGAAAACATTCCCACCATTGAGTTGCAATTGAATCCGACAATCCTTATCAAATCCCTTCCCCTGCAAAGTAATCTCATTTCCCGCCAACTCTTGCTTCGGAATTTGTAAACCCGTTATCGGCAGAAAAGGATCTGTTTCATCTGTTTTTACTTCATCTTCAGAGCAAGCGATGAACAGCATCATCACGAGTCCAAATAGAATAGTTGATTTCTTCATACGTTTATCATTTGTTTTTAAGTAACGCCGCATCATTATTGCGACATTTTAAACAACTTCAGTCCATTGACTTTTATAACTCTCCTATTATTCCGCTTCCAATCGTGTCACATAGCTCTGTATCATTGCCGACAATCCGGGATTATCAAATTGAAGAGAAACGGCATAAGCCTGTTTGTAACATTTCTTAGCCATTTCCGTGTTTTTCAGTCCCTTATAGCTATCACCGAGCATAATCAGACAATTCAGTTTATCATCAACCGAAATCTCGTGTTGTGAAGCGGCGGTCAGCCATTCCACATATTTCGTACAGAATTTCGATGACATTTTATTATTGGTAGCTTCCGATAAGGCATCCACCATCGACAAATAATCTCCGGCAGTGATAATATCTCCCAGATACTTCACATACTCATCCATCAATTCAAAATACTTATCTACATCCTTTTTGCTATAAAGATAATAATATCCGTCATTCAGGTATTTCAAGCCCGTATAAATATCCTTTCCGCCAAAATTCATCAGTGCTTCATACAGCTGTTTCATATCACCCCGAATGTGTTCCATACTTTTCAGATAAGCCAAATCGCCTTTGCGGGCTTGATCTTGCATTAAAAACATGTGCAGAGAAAAGACAAATTTATACACATCGTCCTGCCCCACAGACTTCAGCACCTCGTCATAATGCCCCATAATATAATTCAACACCTCATCGTTCTCCGAGCTTTCCGTATGGTACAACATCAAAATCTTAAAATCTTCCGGATTCATCCATTGGTCAATGGATTTTCTTTTCCGATAATCTTTATAAAGCCCCTCAATCCGTAAATCCCAACGATCCCGGTTACTTCCTTCCAAGCGCACCAAATATTCAGGCGCATCCAATAAAAGAGAACGCACCCATTCGTCTTGATTTTTATTCTGTTTCAACAACTCATATCTTTTCTCAAAGCTTATTTGATCACCATTGGCAACGCGGGCAAACTTCATCAATTGCATTTTATCACAAGCTCCGACCTGTTTATTTAACACCTCTCCCGCCGGATTGAGGATCAATAATGTCGGATAGGCCTGTACCTCGTATCTTTTCACTTCTTCTATAAAAGCCTTATCTTCCGCATTGATCTGATAAGATATCATCTTCCCATTAAAATAAGTGCCAATTTCCGCATCCTTAAAAACTCCGTTTGCCATCGCCTTACAAGGTCCACACCATACGGCATAAAAATCAACAAATACATTCTTTTGTTCTGACTGTGCCTTTTTCACTAACTCGGCAAAACTCCCCTGAAAAAATTCAATTCCTTGTCCCTGAGCTGTATTCACCAACAACAGAAGACCGATCATTCCATATAAAATTGTATGTTTCATACGTTTATCACTTTATTATTTAAGTTTTTGACTTATTCTTACTTTCGCAAACTCCTTCGAATAAGCTATTTAAAATATTAAAATATCGCCTAAATGATTTGATATCATTTATATCACTTCAAAAGTAAAGGCATCCTTTATAATCTCACTGTACCCTTCATTATAGACCCGCACAGAAACAGTGTAATGTCCGGCGGTAATATCACTGACCAGAGGAAATTCCATTCGTCCCCCACCTCGAATCCTCAACAAATGTCGAAACAATTCGGCATTTCCCCCTTCTGTGGCTTTTACTTCTTCAATTTCATATAAAAGCGGTCCGGTTCCAATGACACCCTGTAACTTCGGACTCACCCAAGGAGCGACACCGTGTATGCGGAAAGCATCCAAATTCTCATCCAACACCAAGCGGATCTTCATTGTATTCGGCACATACATCGCATTTTTTGTCTGCAAATATCCCACTGTCACTTCGTGGCAACCAGCCATCAACAGCATCCCCCATACAAAGGTGATAAGCATATATCTTTTCATCATATTCTTATTGTTCAAATTGAAAAAATTGTCCCAAGAAATAAGCATCTGCTAAAGCGTGTACCACTCCGTTTTTAGCCTCCAGATTGGTCGTCGCTATATTTCCCAAATTATTGATAATAGTGATTCCATCCGCTTTTACAGAAGCGATCTTCATCTCCACATCTCCCGCTTCCGGCACTCCGGCAAAAGGATTCCGAATCGTCCAACACCACAACTTATTTCCCCACTCTGTTGTCATCACAACTCCTCCTCCATTGTTAACACCTTCATCATCCTTTTCCAAACGTGGGACATCGTCCCGCATCGTAACCCCTAAAACCAAATGGCTTTTCACGAAAGAGTCGCACAATGTTCGCGGCCATTCATTGATACAGGCATAAGCCTCTTTGTTGTAATTGACCACTTGTTCCGAAATATGATCCGGTTGACCCCAGTAAAAATATTTCTGAAAAGCAATATTCTTCGGACCGAAAAAAGTAATCTTTTGCGTTTCAAACAACGCCAACACTTCAGGACTGCATTTTTCGATGACTTTCGTAATCGAATCCCAATGTCCCCTATCTTGTTTCAAATACTCATAAATCGTCCCGTCATAATATCCTTTACAAGTACCGGTATCAATATAATTATATTTCGTTCCGCACGAAGACATCAAAAAAACCGATATTATTAAAACTATCCCTTTCATACGCTTCTTTTTTCTATTAAATTACTTTATTTTAGACATCCAATAAGTATTCTGAATCATCCGATCGTTATTTTTAAAAGCTCCCTCAGGCACCGGCAGATAAAGTGCTCCATTTTTAATTTCCTCCTCTGAAAGATGATCAAAAGCGGCAGACAAAACACCTTTATGCTTGCCATTCACTCCATAATAGCCATTGCGCACGGCATCATAATAGCGATGACCTTCATAAAGCAACTCCTTTTCACGTTCCAAGAATATACTCCACAACAAATCTCCCGCCTGATCTTTCGGTCCGTTCGGAAAAGCGGTAGCTCCCCGCAAGCCTCTGATCGTGTTCAAATCCGCTATTGCCTGCGCATCGTGTCCCAACTTCGCCGCACACTCCGCTCTCAGCAAATAAACATCCGCCAAGCGAAGCATCATTCGGTTACAATCCATTCCGTCAAAATGAATCTCCTCGCCTACCGATTCATACATTGGTTCACGCCATTTATACAGATAAGCCAAGTCGATCGGATTTTGATTCGGTATATCTATTTCATAAAAATAAGCAGTACGTCTCTGATCCGCCATTTCGTACATATCGTTCACCGTCGAACGTTTCAAACCATAACACCGACTGACAATATCCCCTGCGCCACTATTTCTCATCACCGGATAACTGATAAAAAAACTACCGGGAAAAAAATTCCCATAGAAAGAAACATCCGTATAATTCACCTCAATTTCAAAAATACCTTCGCTGCTATTCCGCCCCATCACCTTTGTACAAACTTCCTCCGCATTTTTTGCCAACTCGTAAGTACCAACTTCCTCTTTATATTGCGGCTCAATCAACCGATCCGCCCATTCCACTGCCTGTTGCAAAGCGGCATCATCATTAAAAATCGCACCTTTCCAAGCATACAAATGTGCCAACAAGCCGGCAGCACTTCCCTTCGATCCATATTGTTTTGAAATCAACTTTTTATTATTGATGTCCCGCAAACGCTCGTAAGAAGGCAACAATTGAAAAGCCTCTTTTGCAGCAGCAATCGCCGTATCCAATACCGCTAATGCGGAACTTTTAGCATAAGGTTCAATATAAGTGCTCCCTTTCGTGATCACAGCATCTCCCCACGTACGTGCCAACGTAAAATAACAGACAGCCCGGATAAAATAATTTTGCCCCTTATAAAAATTCAATCGCTTGACAGAAATATCCTTAACCTTCGTATAATTATCAAAAAACAAATCCGTCAATGAAAGAACATTATAATGCTTTCTCCACTGTTGTTGTGAAAATCTTGCGGTCAGATAATTTGGATTTAAATTCCGAATCTTCTCCAAATCGGACGCATTATAAACCCTGTCGGTCTTAATCCCCATGTGCTCTTGATACGAAACACCCGCAAAAAGCATCCGCATATCTGCCTCTGTTTGGCGCAACAACACATCCAAATCACTCTCATTTCGGAAAAAATGGTCAAAGGTAACTCCATTCTTCGGCTCCATCTCTAAAATCGAATCACAACCGTAAAAGCCACAGCTGATCAAACACCATATATATACAAATATCTTCTTCATATTCCCTTCATTTAAAAGTTTACCGTTAAACCGATCGTCCATTTTCTGGCTAAAGGATAAGCCCTTCCGGAATCAAAACCATTGTGTACATTCACCACTTCAGGATCAAGCCCCGAATAATTCGACAACATAAATAAATTCTCACCGGTCACAAACACCCGCACTCCATCCAAATGCACTTTCTTCAATGCTTTTTTGGGAACATTGTAACCCAATGTCAACTGCTTTAACTTCACATAACTAACGGTTTCCAAATCGGAAGAAAGCATCCCCATAAATTGCGCACTACCGACAGGATAAACACCCTGAGCCGGATATCTTGTCTGATCGCCGGGCTTCTGCCAAAAATCCGAAGACGACACATCAGAAAATAAAGGCTTCGACCCTCCACCGGTTGAATTTAACGTTGTCATTTTAAACGCATTCACCATCTTCCGTCCCAGCGTGAAACTCAATAAAAAATTCAGGTCAAAATCTTTCCATTTCAGCTCACTGGCAAAACCTCCATACACCGTAGGCAATGCACTGCCGGCATAATAAACATCATCTTCCGTAATCTGTCCATCGCCATCCAAATCCTGTATTTTCCGCATACCCAAGGTATAAAAATACTCCTCCTCACCTTCCGGTGCCAGAATATGTTTTTTCCCCTCCTCATCGTACACATAAGGCAGATCCGCCTCGCTTTGTATCAGTCCGCCGTCTTTATACAAATAAATACCGCTCAATGCTTTACCGATCACCATTCCCTGAGCGTCTACGCCGGAATAACTCTTTTCAAAACGATTCCAGTTTTTTGAAATATTAAAACGCGCTCTCCACGTCAAAGCAGTATTTCGCAACACATCAATCTTTAAATCCAACTCAAGCCCTTCATTCGATACCTCCATCGCATTCTGCCACTGCATCCCTCCTTCTCCGTACACATCTCCCGGTAGCGGCACCTTATAAATCAAAGAACGGGTATATTTATAGTAATAATCCAACGTCAGGCTCATCCGATAATCCAACATATCCATATCCAATCCGAAATCATACTGATCCGACTCCTCCCACTGTAATTTATGATTGGTAATTCCCGCCGGACGCATCCCTTGCACGCCTTCAAATACACTTCCCGACTCCATTAAACCTTGTGCTAAATAAGGAATCGTAAACTGACTACCGGTACGTCCCCAGCTTGCCCTGAACTTCGCAAAATCAATCCACCAAGCCCAACGCATAAAATTCTCTTCCGAAAAAGCCCAACCGGCTGCTATCGAAGGGAATGTCGCCCAACGCTCGTCCGATCCGAACACAGATGATCCATCCCGCCGAAAAGTGGCTTCCAACAAATATTTCTTTTCATAATTATAAGCGATACGACCGAAATAACTCACCATAGAGGTCTCGCTGAAATCGGAATAATATTTCTGCAACGAACGATACTCCCCGGACACCGGATTGTAGATCATTTCCGGAAAGGAATTTCCAACATATTCTATCGAATTACTCGGTGCTCCGATACCATATCCCCCGATCGACCACGTCTTGCTTCGATCAAAAGAAAAACCAAGCAATAAATCAAAATTATGCTTCTCAGCTAACGAGAATTGATAATTGAGCAAATTCTCATTCGACAACAACATATCCCGTCCCACCTCGCCGGCCGATTTCGACTCGTGGTAAGTAGGGTCCAAATAATTCGGAGCAAACGTATTCAAATTCGCCTGATTATAGTCGATAGACGCAGAAGTAGAAAGATTCAATCCGTCAATAATCTCATAGCCCAACACTAAATTACCCCGCAGACGATAAGAAGTATTTGATTCAATCTTCCCATTTAATTTCTTCAACATAATCTCCTCCAAATCGCCACCTCCCGGCAACAACGTAGAAGTTGACTGCGGATTCACCGTCAATTCTTCAAACACCCCGGCGATACTCCCCGATCCGCGGCTACGGTCTGTATAAGCTAAGTACATCCGACTGTCAATGGTCAAGTTCTTCAAGGGCTTCACCGACACATTACTCAACAAATTAGCTCGAATAAAATCGCTACCCGGCATAATTCCAATTTCCTTATAAAAACCGGCGCCGATCAAATAATTAGTTGTTTCCGTCCCTCCGCTGGTCTGCAAATTCGCATTCCAAATCTTACCCGGACGAAAGATATATTTATACCAATTCGTAGAATTATTAAAAAACGGATTCAGAGAATCTTGTAAGATCTTCATCACCCCGCCGGACGAAACACCCAATCCCTTGTTCCAAAATATATCATAAATCGTATTATTCAAAGCAGCCTCCTCCTTTGAAGTCGGATATTTATATTCTCCCGTTATCGGATTATAATAGGCCTTTTTAGCCGACTCTAACATCCCAATATGATACATCCGTTCTCCACGACCTCCAATTTGAGTAGGAGCCTCCGGCAGTATAGAACCGGAATACGAAATGTTCGCAGAAAACTTGCCTCTTCCCGTACGTCCTTTTTTCGTGGTGATCAAAATCACTCCATTGGCTGCCCGCGAACCATAAATAGCCGCAGAAGCCGCATCCTTCAACACCTCCACCGATTCAATCGTTGTCGGATCAATTTCAGCAATCGTATTCGTTCCCGTCACCGGCGAAGTAAAAGAATGCACCGGCACCCCGTCAATCACGTATAAAGGGGACCCATTACTTTTAAATCCCGCTTCATCGTCCAACAAAGAATTATATCCTCTGATCGTGACGCTATTACCTCCACTTCCGGGAGCTCCCGATTGTTGAAACACGGCAAGACCGGCAACCCGTCCTTGTAACAAAGTCTCTAAACTCGGACTGGGCACTTCTTTGATGTCATCTCCTTTCACCGTTGATATGGCTCCTACCACCTCCCGTTTTTTCCGACTTCCATAGCCCACAACGGTCACCTCGTTCAAATTGGAGGATTCCGGTTCCAACTTCACCACCAAATATTTGTCGGAGGTATAGTTCACCTTTTTCTCTTTGAAACCGACAAAAGTAAACACCAGTATCCCCTTGTCAGCCGACAAGCGCATCGCAAACTCCCCATTCGCATCAGTAGCCGTCCCAATGGTCGTCCCGTCAATACGAACCGTCGTCCCCGGTAGCGGCTCTCCTTTTTGATCCGTCACCTTTCCCTTCAACACAATCGGCTGACTTTGCAATACAGCCTTTCGAACAACGACCTGATTGTCTTTGAACGAATACTCCAAACCACGCGGCAATAACACCTCATCCAAAAAATCCTGAAAAGGCTTACGCGCCACATCTACATTTATCTGCCCTTTCCCTTTCACTAAATCGGCATTGTAAAGGAATTGCACACCGGTTATTTTTTCCAGTTGATCGAAGACATCTACCAACGAAACTTTCTCCATACGGAGGCTAACAACCTCCCGCTGCGAGAAAACATTCGCTTTCACTCCGATCACAAAAAACAACAATAAAAAAACGGTACATTTTGTCATTAGAAAAATATTTTTCCACTTGTTACTTTTTTTCATAAATTTGTTGTGATTAAACGATTCATCTATTGCTTAATTAAAAAAGAGCTACCGCTTTCTTGCCGGAGACCGGTTAGCTCTTTGTTTTTATAATGACAGTTCTATCTCTTATCTCAAAATCAAATTCATCTGTCAATGAAAAATGATTCAACACTTCTCTTAATGTACTATGCCGCTTGATCTTACCTGTATAAACATAATCGCGAACCTCCGCATTTTGGAAGAAAACTTCAAAACCGTACCAACGTCCCAAGGTTTCTAATACCTCCTCCAAGGTGGATTCCCGGAAGGCAAATATCCCCTCGTGCCAAGCTGTATAATAATCCACTTCAACCGCCTTTTTCTCCAACGTCCTCCCCTGTTTACAATAGATCGCTTGCACGCCGGGCTCCAACATCATTTTATTACCTCCCTCCTTTTCCTCAATTTCCACTTTTCCATTCACCAAAGTCACCTGTAAGGTCGGCATCCGGCGATAAGCCATCACATTAAAAGCGGTGCCCAAGACTTTCACGCTGACTTCCGACGAATGCACTATAAACGGACGCTTCACATCCCGTGCGACCTCAAAATAACCTTCGCCATCCATCCATACCTCCCGGTTACCGCTTTTACCAAACCCATTGGGGAATCGTAAAGTTGTCTCTGCATTCAAAAAGATAGACGTCCCATCGCTCAACACCAAACTGTAATCCGAGCCCTGAGGCACTTCGATCGTGTTCCATTCCACCGGTTTTCCTGCCTCCGCCTCTTCAATCTCCTCAATCACTAATTGTCTGCCACTATTCTTCACCATCATCCCTGCGGTTTCGATATATTGAACGGAATCCAATTGAAAAGATTCACCGTTAGCCACCTTCAAGCGGATCCCCGATTTCTGAACAATGGTCTGCGCCACTTCCTCCCGTCGGGGCAATTCTAAGCGCATTACCACGCCTATGCTGATCAGAAGCACCGCCACAGCAGCCGCTCCCGCCCAATATCTCCAAACGCCCCGATCTACTCGTCCACTCTTAGCGAGAACCGCCCGCCAAGCTCTGTTTTCATCAAACGAAGCCATCTTCCTCACCCCCTCTTTCCAATGTTCTTCAGAACATAAACGCTGAAAGAGCTCCCTGTTTTCAGGCGACTCTTCTAACCAAGTATTTAATTTTTTTTTGCTTGCCGCATCCAGTTTATCTTGCAAATATTTTACAATCCACTGGTCTAATTCTGCCGGATATTTCATTTTCTTCAAAATAATCGAAGGTTTATTATAAATACAAACAAGTGCAAAAAAAGACTAAAAGAAAAGTGAACTATTTTTTCTCTCCCGCCAAGAAACACGACGGAGGGGAATCAACTTTTTTAGTATCATTCAAATTCCCCGCCCTATTATTGTTTAATTACGTATTGATTATCTTATAGTTATAACCGTATTCTCCATCTATTCTCTGTGACTCCCCTTCGTTTCGCGACGACGAGGATACGAAGGGAATACGACGAGACAACGAAGGGAAGGTAGCGATACTCAAACCATTCTCAAACGATTGGGTAGCGATTGGGTAGGGTGTGAAAGGAAGAAAGGGGCGATTTAAACAAACATTTGTGGAAATATAAAAAGCAGAGGAAATAATTTTTTCAATTTATCCTTCAATATTTTTTTCCCCCTCATCTTTTGTGCCCGCACTGTGTTGATGCTGATATTCAATTGTTGAGCAATTTTTTCATTCGGCAGTGTTTCAAAATAGCTCATATAAAATATTTTTCTGCATTCAAGCGGTAAATCGTCAACCGCCATTTTTAAATTTCTGAAAACTTCCGCCGTCAATACATCTTCCTCCGGAAAATCCGTCGTAGAAATGTTTTCGCGGGCATACTGACCATACTTTTCTTTTAACGTATCTTTTTGAAGATCATTGAGACAATTATTTTTTACAGCTAAATAAAGAAAGTTACGCAGGTGTTCCGCTGTTTCAAAATGTTGCTTAGATTCTAATAATTTAACAAAAATGTCCTGCACCAGATCTTGTGCAACCTCTTGTTCAACGACATAGCGCGATGCATAATAACACAACGCCCCGTAATATTTTTTAAATATAGCCTCTATATCATAAGAATATTTTATCTCAATCATTTTTATCGGGGATCGTTAACATTACATCGCCAAAGTTATAGATAATTTATAAATTTCAGTGATAAAATCTTTTTCCATTGCATTCTTTTCCCCAATATTCTGCAAACGTCTGCATAATTATATGTTTCTACATTCCTTTTTTTTTTCGGACAATAAATTATCTTTGTGGAACTTGTGCGCTAAACAAGTGACATTTAGCAATATTTTAATCAAAAAGCAATAACAATGATTTATTCACACGAAGTGCAACAGATGTGTGTTGTAAAAAAAGGTCCCAACCACGGGGCTGCTCCTATTCCGGAAGAAGGAAGATGGGTAAAAGCAAAAGAAATCAAGGATATTTCAGGTTTGACTCACGGCATCGGCTGGTGTGCCCCCCAACAAGGAACCTGTAAACTAACATTAAACATCAAAGAAGGGGTGATTGAAGAAGCATTGATCGAAACCATCGGCTGCTCAGGAATGACCCACTCGGCTGCTATGGCTGCGGAAATTCTACCGGGAAAGACAATTCTCGAAGCACTGAATACCGACCTTGTTTGTGATGCCATCAATACGGCAATGCGCGAATTATTCCTCCAAATCGTCTACGGACGTTCGCAAAGTGCCTTCTCGGAAGGAGGATTGCCCATCGGTGCGGGACTGGAAGACCTTGGAAAAGGATTGCGCAGTCAGGTAGGTACGATGTATTCTACGAAAGCCAAAGGTGTACGTTATCTTGAATTAGCAGAAGGTTATGTGACCCGTCTGGCCCTTGATGAAGACGGCGAAGTTTGCGGTTATGAATTTGTACGGCTCGGCGCGATGATGGATCTTATCAAAAAAGGAACCGATGCCAACGAAGCACTGAAAAAAGCCACTGCGAACTACGGACGTTTCGCCAATGCAGTTAAATATATCGACCCACGTCACGAATAAAATAGGAGGAACAGAATATGGCAAAAAGAGAAGTAAAATTTGAAAGTCAAGATCGACGGATCAATCAAATCAATAAAGTATTAAACTCCTATGGCATCGCCTCTATCGAAGAAGCTGAGGCTATCTGCGACGCCAAAGGCATTGACCCTTATTTAGAATGTGAACAAACCCAAAATATATGTTTCGAGAATGCGAAATGGGCTTACGTCGTGGGAGCTGCCATTGCCATCAAAAAAGGTTGCAAAAATGCAGCAGATGCAGCAGAAGCCATCGGCGAAGGCTTACAGTCGTTCTGCATTGCAGGATCGGTAGCTGACGATCGGAAAGTAGGTTTAGGACACGGTAATTTAGCCGCCCGTCTGCTACGCGAAGAAACACAATGCTTTGCATTCCTCGCCGGTCACGAATCATTCGCTGCTGCCGAGGGAGCCATCAAAATTGCAGAAATGGCAAACAAAGTACGGAAACATCCGCTTCGTGTCATCCTCAACGGACTGGGCAAAGATGCTGCAATGATTATTTCACGCATCAACGGTTTCACTTACGTACAAACTGAATTTGACTACTACACCAGTGAGTTGAAGGAAGTTCGCCGCAAAGCATACTCCGACGGTGCCCGCGCAAAAGTAAATTGCTACGGAGCTGACGACGTTCGTGAAGGAGTTGCCATTATGCACCACGAAGGGGTTGATGTATCTATCACCGGAAACTCTACGAACCCCACCCGCTTCCAACACCCGGTGGCAGGTACTTACAAAAAAGAATGCAACGAACAAGGTAAGAAGTATTTCTCGGTCGCATCAGGCGGCGGAACGGGACGTACCCTCCACCCTGACAATATGGCAGCAGGTCCTGCTTCCTATGGTATGACCGACACGATGGGACGTATGCACTCTGACGCGCAATTCGCCGGTTCTTCCTCTGTTCCCGCTCACGTTGAAATGATGGGATTTTTAGGAATGGGCAACAATCCAATGGTAGGTGCCTCTGTCGCCGTTGCCGTTTCTGTTGCACAAGCATTAGCGAAGTAATCAGTACATAACACACTAAAAAACAGACCACTTGTTCAGTTAACAAGTGGTCTGTTTTTTAGTGTGTTATGTCATTAGACTTTATTGCGTCGAAATAACGATACAATCCAAAGTAAAACAATGGCTCCTATCGTTGCTACAAGCAAGCTGCTAATAAAACCACCGGTTGATTGAAGACCGACAAGACTGAACAGCCAACCGCCTAAAATGCTTCCGATCATACCGATCACTATGTTTGCCACAAGCCCAAATCCACCACCCCTCATTATTTTGCCGGCTACATATCCGGCAAGCATTCCAATCATAACAAATAATATAAATGCCATAGTTTTAAAGTTTATGAGTGAATATTATTCTATTTTTCTTTATTAAACTGTATCTGTCAAAATTTGTTTGCATAAATCAATTAAAAATTTGAATTTCGGCAACGATCAATGGGTGGATCTCTTCCTTATTCTTTGTAAATATCAGGTATGCACTATCTTGCATTATCGCTATTTCCCGTGTTGTCTCCATAGACGAGGAAGGAAATTTGAAGAAAGTAATGTTTCTTTTTAGTAAACTAAGTTGATTAGAATTGCGTAAACTCTTTTTAGAAACTAAAACAGAAAACGTATGAAATATCGAATAATTTTCACGCTATCAATCGGGGTTTTAACCGGTATTTTAGCACCGGCAAATGCTCAACCAACAGAAAATCACCCTTGGAATCGAGGAGGGATGACTGCTATCAATCTCTCACAAATCAGCCTGAGCAACTGGGCAGCAGGGGGAGAGAATAGTCTCGGTTTTAATTTACAATTTAATTATTTTGCCAATTATAAAAAAGAAAAACATTTGTGGCAAAATCGCTTGGAATTAGCCTATGGGTTGAACAAAACGAAATCAGAGGGAAGAAAGAAAACGAATGATAAGATTTATCTTTCCTCTACTTATGGGTATCAGTTGATCGAAAATTTATACCTGAGCGGATTGTTGACTTTCCAATCACAATTTGCAAAAGGGTATGATTATAATATGACTCCTGATGTCTTTCTTTCCCGATTTATGGCACCCGGTTATCTGACCGTGGGACCCGGTTTAACTTGGACTCCTAAATCGTGGCTGACCGTGACTTTGTCGCCTGCCACTTGGCGGGGCACATTTGTCACCAATAAGATACTTTCGGAGCAAGGAGCTTTCGGCGTTACTCCCGGTAAGCACTTACTCTCTGAATTTGGTGCAAATCTGAATGCCGAAGCATCGTACGAGTTTTTAAAGAATATGAAGGTGTTTTCCCGACTCAATCTATTTTCTAATTATCTAAAAAAACCGCAAAACATAGTGGTCAATTGGGACGTTTTAGTCAATATGACGATCAATCAGTGGTTTTCAGCATACGTCAGCACAAATCTGATTTATGACGATAAGATCAAGATCGCCCAAAAAGACGGCAGTAAAGGAGCTCGCCTGCAATTTAAAGAAGCATTGGGAATCGGATTTCAGGTAACATTTTAGCGACAAGATCACGCTATCACATCGGATGTGGTAACGTGATCTTCTTCTAAATTTTACACACTTCCCTATCAAGGTTGACGTTTCTTTTATTACTTTTATCGGATAAATATTACTTTTGTTGTTGAATGAGTCATTTTTGAGAATGAGTTGGAATAAAGTGTTTCCAACTTTAAAATACGATCGTAGTTAATTAACAATCAATCATTATTTATCTATGCTGAAACACATCGTTATGTGGAAATTCAAACCCGAAGCGGAAGGACGCACACGGGAGGAAAATGCGAAATGGATGAAAGAACATTTAGAAGCATTGGTGGGCATCGTGCCGGAAGTGAAAACATTGAAAGTCGGCATAAATATCAATCAAAGCGAAGTTGCTTATGATGCTGTATTGATTTCTTCGTTTGAAAATAAAGAGGCTCTTGCCGCATATAAAGTCAATCCCCGACATCTTGTCATTAGTGCTTATTGCAAGAAAGTGAGGGAAAGTCGTGTCGTCGTGGATTATGAGGAATAGCGGATGGATGTTCGCCCTCTCCCGATTAATTTAATTTACTGACATTCACTATGAAAAAGATTAGCATTTTATTATTGCTCCTGTGTCTGGGAAGTACCGGAATGCGTGCACAATTAAAAGATGTCTTAAAGACATTGATTACTGATATAAAGGACAGTAGTCAACTGGAAATTCCGGACACACCGACTTCTATCCGATTGAAACAGGTGGAAGAGGAATTGCAGGTAGCCAAAATAAATGAAGCGAATCTGAAAATGGAAACGGAGCAATTGAAACTGGCTCTTTATGCAGCAGATTCAATGAAACTTAGCCGCCAAAGACGACGCATTGATTCTTTAAGGGGTACAAATCAGGGGATGCCTGTTGTGGTTGAGGGAGATACACTTTTTTATGTATATACAAAACAAGGAGGACACTCTCCGGCTGAACGCGCTAAAGATTTCTCAGAAAAGATGGAGCATTTAGGAAAAACATATAATCTGAATCCTGATTCCGTTTATATCGAGCATTCAGACAATGAAACCGACCTTATGTACCATAATAAAATGCTTGTTTCTATTACGGATAATGACGCGCTGTGGCAGAATACAACACGGGCTGAATTAGCCAAAGAGTATCAGGATATAGTCATCGACAAGCTGAAAGTGTTGAAAGAGAAACACAGTTTATTGCAGTTAGGGATGCGTATATTCTGGTTTGTGATGGTGTTGCTGCTTCAATATTTACTTTATCGACTGACAACTTGGCTGTATAAAAAATTCAAACTGCGTATTCTCTCTTGGAGAAATACACGATTGAAAGCTATTTCTCTCCATAATTACGAATTGCTGGATACGCATAAACAAGTGCGGATATTAATCTTCTTTTCAAATATTGCCCGATATATATTGATCGGACTTCAATTGTTGATTTCAGTGCCTATCCTGTTTTCCATTTTCCCACAGACAAAGCATTTGGCAATGAAGATCTTTTCATATCTATGGAATCCGATGAAATCTATTTTAAAGGATGTCGTTGATTATATTCCGGATTTGTTTACCATCTTTGTTATTTACTTTGCTATCCGGTATATCATCAAGGGTATTAAATATTTGGCGAATGAAATTGAATCGGGTAAATTAAAAATTTCCGGCTTTTATCAGGACTGGGCGTATCCAACGTTCCACATCATCCGTTTTTTATTGTATGCCTTTATGATTGCTATGATTTATCCTTATCTCCCCGGATCAAATTCGGGAGTGTTTCAAGGAATATCGGTATTTGTCGGATTGATTATTTCATTAGGCTCCAGTACGGTCATCGGCAATATTATTGCCGGATTGGTGATTACTTATATGCGCCCTTTCAAAATCGGCGATCGAATTAAATTGAATGAAACAACCGGTAACGTTATTGAGAAAACACCTTTTGTCACCAGATTGCGCACACCGAAAAATGAATTGGTGACGATCCCTAATTCGTTTATTATGTCATCACATACGGTGAATTATAGTACATCGGCACGCGATCTCGGACTGATTATTCATTCGGAAGTGACTATCGGATATGATGCCCCTTGGCGTAAAGTCCACCAATTACTGATGGATGCTGCCAAAGCAACGCCGAGTGTATTAAGCGAACCGGAACCTTTCGTGCTGGAAACTTCCCTGAGTGATTGGTATCCGGTCTATCAGGTGAACGCTTTCATCCGCGACACCGACCGATTACCACAAATTTATTCCGATCTGCATCAGAATATTCAGGATAAATTCAATGAGGCAGGTGTTGAAATTATGTCGCCACAGTATATTGCTACCCGTGATGGCAATAAATCAACGATCCCAACAGATCAGCAGTAATAAATGGTTGCCCGATTTGTTAGGATGGCGTAAGAGTCTTAAATAAATAAATTTATAATTCTCCACACGTCTACGTTTTGTTGATTCGTTTATGGATTAAAATCTTTCAACGATAAAACGAATCAACAAAACGCTAATTTTCGCGTGGAGAATCCATAGTAGTAAAAAGCGTCATAAAATCATCGACTTTATGAATGAAATAGGGGGTGATCCTCCATCCAATTATACACTTTTTTGGTCAGAGCCTTTTTCTTTTTTACTGTGATCGACATCACAACATTTACCTCCCTTTACCGGTTGATTCGCACCGGCAATCCCTTTTATTTGGACACTCAATTTCTCAATGGCCTTCTGTAAGTTTTCCACTGTATTTTTATCTTCCTTGAAAATAATCGTGATTGTTTGAGCTTCCATATTTACCTTTAAGTCTTTTACGCCTTTCTCAAAGGGAATATTCTTTTCCACTTTTGCTTTACACGAAGCACAATGTAAATTAGCATTAAACACAACTGTTTTTTCTCCTTTTTTCTGTGCATCGACTGAAATTGCTGCGATCAACATCGCTGCCAATATTAAAACGAATTTTACTGTTTTCATCTTGTTTTATTTAAGTAATATAAAATTATTATGATCTTGTTTTAAATTTCCAAACGCCTTGTGTTACGTTGAATGAATCGTAGAATGAATTTTTAAAAATCAGCTATTTATTCTCTATCATTTTTATTCCCTGTCAAGTCCAAAGCGGATACCCACATAAAATTTCCGCCCGTGTACAGGTCCCCATATCTTTGATGAGTCAAAATCACTTCCCCAAGGATCGTCAAATCCAAGAATCGGATGTTTTTGTGTGAAATCACCGATGTTCTCACAGCCTACGTAAGCACTCCATTTCCGAAAGAATTTCGTCACCTGAGCATTCATCAAGCGAAAGGAATCAAATTGATCGGCAACACGCACATTTTGAGATGCTGAAGGATTCACCGGAATACGTCCGGAACCGTTAAATTGAGTGGTGAAATCAAATTGCCATTTTTTCATATTGGTGTAGTAAGATAAGTTAAGCAATCCCTTGTATTTGCTTTGTAAAGGCGCACGCCGTAGCTCTTCGCCTATCGTTGATTGTACATCATTGTAACGGAATGCCCCTAATATATCCAAACGAGGTATCAATTCGTATTTTACTTCTACTTGGTAACAATTGGAATATGAATCACCCACTTGATTATAGAAATTCACTTTCCCTGCCTGTGTTTCATTGTCCACAACTATTTGATCGGTAAAATCTGTCCGGTAGTAATCTAAATTAATATTCAGCATCCGATCAAATAATATGAATTTCCGATTCAACTGAACACCGAAATTCCACGCTTTCTCCATATCCAATTGATCTAATTCATCGGGATTCGTCGCTAATAGTTTGTTATTGACATATATCGAATTAGCAGATGCCAGTAAGTAGCTGTTTTCAGCCAGTACATTTGCAACACGCGAACCACGTCCGGCGGAAAGTTTCAACATAGTGAAATCATCGGGAGCATACGCCACATGTAAACGAGGAGTAGCAAATCCACCAAAGATGTTATGATAGTCATAACGCAAACCAGCCATCACAGTCAGTTTTTCCCAGAATTGACCGGTGTACTGAAAAAATGCTCCGGCAACTCGCTCCGAACGATTGAAATCTACCATTCCTGTTTTTTCTCCCGAGTATACTAAATAGTCATTGAACGATTCTTCAAAACGATCGTAATTGAAAGAAAGACCTGCAGAATATTTCTGATTTACATTGTTCCCAAAAATAGACTGGAAAATGTAGTTTGAATATACCGTTTGCTGTAAAGCCCGGTAATCACGCGCACCATAATAAGAATCCTGATCGTGATCGGTGTAGTTCACTAAGATTGCCATACTGGTATTTTCATACTGTGGCATCAAATATCCCAGTTTCAGAAACCCTTCATAACGCCGGGAATCAATGCCTATTCCGTATAAGGCATCTTTTCCAAAATCCCCTTTCATTTCTTTTTTGAATCCCTTTTGTCCGCCTAAACGACTTTCGTCCAAGAATTTTCCTCCGAATTGTAAAAACCACGCATCTGTTTTATATTGCCACCGATTCATTACATTGTATTGCGTTTTTTCAGGCATATCCATAAAACTATCCTTGTTTCCATCGTGCTGCATCGTTAGCCAATCGCCGTGAATCAATAGGGCTGTACTCCATTTGTCATTGAGTTTGATGCCTGTATTGGCATTCATCTCGATCATCCCATCACTACTGCCATAAGCATTCACAAAAATCTTTTCACTCGTCAACGGTTTTTTATAATCTACACTAATTTGTCCGGCAATCGCCTCATAGCCGTTAATCACCGAACCGGCACCTTTTGATACGGAAATTGCACTCATCCAAGGTCCCGGCACATAGCTAAGTCCATAGAGTGAAGATATGCCCCTAAAATTCGGCATATTTTCCGTCATCATCTGCACATATTTTCCGGTCAATCCCAATAATTGTATCTGTTTGGCACCGGTCACCGCATCCGCATAAGCGACATCCACGGAAGCATTGGTTGTAAAGCTTTCCCCCAAATTACAACACGCAGCCTTACACAATTCTTCCCCCGTAATAACTTGCTCTATTAACGGTCCCTTTGTACTCATAATGGTCGTATTTCCCCGAGTCATCACCTTCACTTCATCTAATACTTCTCCGGATGCTAAAATGATCTCCACTCGCTTATCCGAACGTTTTACATTTAATGTATCTGTCCGGTAACCGATGAAACTGGCTACCAATTGACCTGATTTATTCCATTGTATCTTAAAATTTCCCTCTCCATCCGTGACAACTCCTTCGGTTGTTCCAGCCCAATGAATGTTAGCTCCGGGTAAACCGGTTTTCTCTCCTTTATTATTCTCCACAACCTTTCCACGTATTTCTTGGGCATTGCTACCCAAGGAAATACATAATAGCACTATTATGCATAAATATCTCATATATAAAATTTATCCGTTATAAAAAAAATGTATTCACTCCATAATATGGAGATTTTAACATAGAAAAGTGCATAAGAATTCAGGAGGATAGGGATCCCCTAAAATGTTATACCTGAATAAGAAATGTTTTTCCGGTAGTAAAGACAGATTTTCAAACATCCCCTGCCAAGAGAAGGGAAGATAGATCAAAGCGATCCATATTTGTAAACCTTGCTCTATTTGTGAGGAATCAGTTATTTTATAGAAGCTATGTGTCGAATTATGCCGACAATCTTTTTTAGATTCCTTTTCAGTTGTACAACCCCCACAACCTTCATCGCAAGGACAGGTATCCTCGATGGGTAACATTTGCACAGTCCAATGCATCTTATCCGAATAGGCACAACGTAATTGTATTACATTTACCCCAATAAGAGCTACTCCTGTCATCAGAAGTACCAAAGCGTGCAATATTTTTATTCCGTGCTTAACCATTGTTGGCAAATATACATTTTTCCATAGAAATGAAACGAGTAGAAATGATTCTTGACATAATTTTAACCTATATCCAAAAGAATCTTTAGAAATTTATGAAATATGAAAAAAAACTATAATAATCTGATCCATATATATTAAGAGAATGAAAAAAAATGAGCCTATTGATTGATCGATTCCTTTTGTAAACTCCTCGCAGAAGGCATTTCAAATTTTTAAATAGAACAATGATTCTTTGACCCTACTTACTTTTGAGAAAGTCCAAAAAAATTGTATTTTCGTACGATAAAAATCCAATAACCAAACAAACTCTTTACGATGATAAAAAATATACTTTCTTCCGTAGCACTCCTACTACTTCTTTCTTCCTGCTCAAACAAAAACAATATTAAAATTAGCGGAGATATTAAAGAAGCTGACAAACAAAATGTATATCTCGAACAAGTAAATGTAGATAATACTATTCTGATCGATTCTACACGAACAGACAGAAACGGACATTTTACCCTCAAAACTGCTACCAGTCTACCGACATTCTACAATATTAAAGTCGGTCAGAAAGAAATCATTACGTTCTTGGCAGAACCGAACGATCATATTGAATTGAGCGGAACGCTGAATGACTTATCACACAATTATTGGGTGGATGGATCTGAAAATTCTCTTTGGATTAAGCTTTTGAATTTTCAGCTAAACAACACACAAATTGCTATGGATTCTCTTAAAAAAAATTATGCTGCCATACCAACAGAACCGTTATTCGATGAACAACGGCAAAAAATAGCTACCCAATGGGATTCTGTTATTAACAAACAAATTAATTTTTCTAAAGATTTTATCCTAAAACACGCTATATCTCCGGCATCTTATTATGCTCTCTACCAAAAATTAGATAACAATAATTATATTCTGACGCCCGATCAAGATCTTCACTCATATAAAATTGTAGCCTCTTCCTTAAAAGCAATGTATCCGGAATCTCAATATACTAAAGCTATTTTAAAACACCTGGACCAAATTAATAAAAATATCCAGAACCAAAAAATCATTCAGTTAATTGCTAATAGCGAAAGTTCTTTACCGGAGATACGACTACCCAATGCTCAAGGTGATACGATCGCACTCAGCTCTATGAAAGGTAAATTTATCATCCTCGATTTTACAGTATTAAATACAAAAGATGGAGCAAGCTATATCAGTGACCTCCAAAAAGTGTACAACAATTTTCGAAATAAAGGCGTGCAAATATATCAAGTCTGCTTAGATGAAAATCAATCAGCGTGGCAACAATTAGTCAGCCGATACGGTATTAACTGGACTTGTGTGCGAGATGGTGATGCCTTACAGAGTAGAGCAGCAAAATCTTGGAATTTACAAAACGTACCTGCTAATTATATCATTAATTCAAAATCTGAAATTGTTGGCAAAAATCTGAATGGAAGAAGATTAGAAGAAAGATTGAATGACTTATTGAAATAAATTTCAATAAGAATGAAAAATGAAGAATGGAAAATAAAGAATTAGCCAAAAGGATACCCGAAAACGAATACAATATTGTTTTACCGGAAGGAAAAAAGATTTATTTTCTCTCTGATACTCATTTGGGAGCTCCGGTGTTAAAAAATAATATAGAAAGAGAAGCTCAATTGGTGCAATGGCTCAATGCCGTCCAATCGGATTGTGGTGTACTTTTTTTACTGGGAGATATATTCGACTTTTGGTTCGAATACAAGAGAGTTGTACCTAAAGGCTATATCCGTTTCCTATCAAAAATCTGCGAATTCACCGACCAAGGGATTCCTGTTCATTTTTTTACAGGTAATCACGACGTTTGGGTATTTGATTATCTGCCACAAGAATGTGGTGTCATCCTTCACACCCAAAACGAAATATACCGAATCAACGGCAAACGTTTTTTGATCGGACACGGAGATGCTCTGAACCCTCAGGACAAAAGTTATTTATTTTTATATCGAGCGTTTCACAATCATTTTTTACAACGTTGCTTCCGATGGATACATCCGGATTGGGGCATTTGGATGGCTCAAAAATGGTCATCCCACTCCCGTCTTGAAAATGGAAAGATTGAGGCCAATCAATTTTTAGGAGAAGAAAAAGAAGAGATCGTCCGTTTTTGTAAAAAAGTTTTAGCTTCAAATCATTTCGACTATTTTATCTTTGGTCACCGACACCTACCTTCAGATATTTCCTTATCCCATAATAGTCGATATATCAATACAGGTGACTGGATTACACATTATAGCTTCGCTGTCTTTGATGGGAAAACAGTCGAATTAAAAATGAAAAATAATATTTGAGCATCAAATTATTTTGTTTCTTTGTAAAAATATCCTAACTTTCGTCATCTAAACCTTAAATGTACGATGCAATGTTGGTGAAGATATTCAGTGGTGCTGTCAATGGGATTGAAGCCACCACCATTACTTTAGAAGTAAATATTTTAAATGGTGCTAAATTCATCATTGTTGGTCTTCCTGACAATGCTGTCAAAGAAAGCCAACAACGAATCGACTCTGCTCTACGTGAAATCGGTTCCCGAATCCCCGGTAAACGAGTGATTATCAATATGGCTCCTGCCGATGTAAAGAAAGAAGGTTCAGCCTATGATTTACCTTTGGCTATTGGCATACTCGCAGCAAATGAACAATTATCACCGGAAGGATTAGAACATTTTATGATATTAGGAGAATTATCATTAGATGGCAGCCTCGTCCCCATCAAAGGCGTACTTCCAATAGCCATTAATGCCCGCGCTGAAGGTTATAAGAATATCATTGTTCCTCTTGAAAATGCCAATGAAGCTGCTGTTGTTGAAGGAATTCAGGTATATGGATTTTCTCATATCCATCAAGTCACAGAATTTCTTGCTCATCCACAAACAGTCCGCCCTTTGGTTTTTGATCTCAAAAAATCACAATCCGAAGAAGAATTTACATTTTTTGATTTTAAAGATGTAAAAGGTCAAGAAAATGTAAAACGTGCACTGGAAATAGCAGCAGCAGGTGCTCACAATTTATTAATGATCGGGAGTCCCGGCTCCGGTAAAACAATGCTGGCTCGCCGATTACCGGGGATTTTACCTCCTATGACCGTTGAAGAATCTCTCGAAACGACAAAAATACATTCCGTAGCAGGTAAATTATCCAGAAATTGTTCTTTAGTCACCACACGTCCTTTTCGATCCCCCCATCATACTATATCCGACATTGCACTCATCGGCGGGGGTGCTTTCCCACATCCAGGCGAAATTTCACTGGCAACAAATGGCATCCTTTTTATGGATGAATTACCGGAATTCAAACGCAGTGTTCTTGAGGTATTACGCCAACCGCTTGAAGATAGAAAAATAACCATCAGTCGAGCCAGATACAGTGTTGATTACCCTGCAAACTTTATGCTGATCGCTTCTATGAATCCGTGTCCTTGTGGCTACTACAATCACCCTACGAAAGAATGTAGTTGTTCCGGCAATGCTGTACAACGCTATCTCTCTAAAATATCCGGACCCTTACTCGATCGAATTGATATGCACATTGAAGTGGTCCCGGTAGAACTTGAAAAAATCGCTGGCACACAAGAAAGTGAATCCAGTAGTATCGTCCGAGAACGGGTAATTGCTGCCAGAATAATTCAAACGGAACGCTTCAAAGCGTTTCCGGGGATTCATTGCAATGCTCAAATGAATCCGGCTTTATTAAAAAAATTCTGTCCACTGGATTCACAATGTATTTCCCTACTGAAAATGGCTATGCAGAAATTTGGACTCTCTGCCCGTGCCTATGACCGAATTATTAAACTTTCACGTACCATTGCTGACCTTGCCGGTAGTAACAATATTCTCCCTCAACACATCGGCGAAGCTATCCAATACAGAAGCTTAGACCGAGAGTCGTGGGGAAATTGACATAAAGTAAAGGAAGAAAAGAAATTTCAGACTCGTCTCAATATATCTTCTAATCCTTCAAAATGATTTTTATAATCTTCCAGACTTCTCTGGATCACTTCATAAGCTTCTTCTTTACCATAAATATCAGTTATTTCCACCTTCCGTTGTCCTTCTTCACCCGGCATATCTTTATAAGTCAGAAAATAATGTTTTAGCCTATCAACAACCACGTGCGGTAATTCCGAAATATCATTATAAACATTATAAGTAGCATCGTGTTTTAATACAGCAATAATCTTATCATCCGCTTCATTACCGTCCAACATACGAAAGCCACCAATCGGACGTACACGAGCAATAATATCACCGTGTGAAATTGTTCTTTCCGTCAAAACACAAATATCCAAAGGATCACAGTCTCCACTAATTTCCGTTCGTTGCGTCTGCTGCATCGCATATTCAGCAACTAAATCCCCACAGTAACTTTGAGGTATAAAACCATACAATGCAGGCACTACATTAGAGTATTTTTGTGGACGATCAATCTTTATATAGCCACTGACCTTATCCAATTCGTATTTCACCGTATCGGTCGGTACCATTTCAATAAATGCAGTAACCACTTGAGGAGCATCATCCCCCACTTCCAAGCCGTGCCAAGGATGTGATTTATATCTCAGCCCCATCAAACGGGCTATCGGATCATTGATTTTATTTCCCATAACTAAAAAATTAAAAATAAAAATGGATAATTATTATTACTCCCCCACCATTCAATTACTATATAATACCAAATAATCGCTATGATATTTTAATAGTTTAAATAGTTTGCATCAAGTAGTTTGTAAAAACTATAAATAAGTCAATAGACTTATCACGATTTATTTGAAATTATGCCTCGTTAGTGGCAAACAATTCTTTTTCAATATATTCAATTAAAATATGAATAATTTTAATATGTATTTCCTGAATACGGTCAGAATACTCCATCCAAGGTACAACAATAGCCACGTCACACAACTCCTTCATCTTTCCTCCTGTTTTCCCGATCAAACCAATAACTTTCATTTTCTTTGCACGAGCTGTATTAATAGCTCGAAGGATATTATCGGAATTCCCCGATGTACTAATAGCCAATAAAACATCACCCGGTTTTCCCAATGCTTCTAAATACCTTGAAAAAACCTGTTCAAATCCCATATCATTAGAAACGCAAGTCAAATGTGAAGCATCAACTATGGCTATTGCCGGAAGTGCCGCTCTATCTTTTCGAAAACGTCCAGTCAATTCTTCTGCAAAATGCATCGCATCACACAAAGATCCACCATTACCACAACTAAAGACAGTTCCCCCATTTCGAAACATCTCTACCAATAACTTTCCTGCTTCTTCTACCTTATCTAAGTTTCGCTCGTTCGCGACAAACCCATCCAGCACCCTTTGTGCATCCTGAAAACTATTTTTTATCAAATCTTCCATTTTTCAGCTCTCATTTTTATTGTTCATCTGCCACTTACTTTGTTTCCGTTCTCCATTCAACGACTTCTCCTCTCTCCTTATTCAACATCCGAGCAGGAACCATCGACTGAACTTCTTCACACAATAAAGTAATCAACCGCTGTTTCGTAAAATGTCTGGAGTAAATAACGCTCACTTCTCGCAACGGGACTCTACCCTCTAAAGATCTTACTTGTCGTTTTTGCGATTCAGACAAATAACGTACCGCCAATTCAGGTATCAATGTAAATCCCCCTTCAGTATCAACAATCCTCATCAAGGTTTCCAAAGAATTACTCTCAAAATCAAAAGGAAGGGTGTTATGTTGAATCCCACTCATCTCACAAAGATTCACCACCTGATCACGAAAACAATGACCATCACCTAACATCCAAATTTCCGGAGTAGCTATATCTTTCAATCCTATACTTTTTTGTCGCAACAATTCGTGTTCTGGATGAGCATATACCAACATTTCTTCATAAAAAATCGGACATTCAACAATCTTTTCATCCCGGTAAGGAGTTACAAAAATCGCCACATCAATTAGATCTCGCTTCAATCGACGAATAATTTCTTCTGAAACCAATTCAACAACCTCCACCTGAACTGCGGGATATTTTCGTATATAATGTCCTATGAAAATCGGCAAAAGATAAGGAGCCAAAGTTGGAATAATACCTATCTTCAACGTTCCTTCCACTTTTTGTTTATCTTCTTTTATAATTTCTTTGATACGCTCCGTAGCAAAAAGTGTTTCTCGCGCCTGTTCAATCAACTTTGCACCGAGATCTGTCGGTACAACAGGCTGTCGCGATCTATCAAATATGATCACACCTAATTCATCTTCCAATTTTTTAATTTGCATACTCAAAGTCGGCTGAGTAACAAAACATTTCTCTGCAGCCGTTGAAAAATGACGATATTCATCAATAGCTACAATATATTCCAATTGGGTCAGCGTAATCATAAAGAAGGATAAAGATTATAAATCATACATATTTTTTTAAATAAGGTCCTGCGAACATTATTCAAAAAAATCTTTCATTTTTCTAAAAAGACCTTTTTTACTATCCACATTTGAAGGTTTCAAAAATTCACACGCTTTTAAATCCTCCATCACTTTTTTATCCTCCTTGGATAAATCTTTTGGAATCCACACATTTATCTTAACTAATAAATCTCCTTTCCCATAACCATTCACATCAGGTACCCCTTTACCCTTCAAACGAAGAATCTTACCGGGTTGAGTGCCTTGCTCTATTTTCACTTTTACTTTTCCTTCCAAAGTAGGGATTTCAACAGAACTTCCCAATACTACTTCCGGGAAACCGACAAATGCATTATACAATAAATCATTGCCATCTCTCAACAACTCCGAATGCTCCACCTCTTCAATTAATACAATCAAATCACCATCAACACCACCTCGTCTTGCTGCATTCCCTTTCCCGCTCAATGACAATTGCATTCCATCTGCCACACCAGCTGGAATATTCAAGGAAATCACCTCTTCCGATAATTGCACGCCCTCCCCATTACAGAAAGGACATTTCTCATTGATTATTTTTCCTTCTCCCTCACAAGTCGGACACGTAGAAGTCGTCTGCATCGCTCCCAAAATAGTATTTTGCACCCGAGTCACTTGACCTGTTCCACGACAAGTCGTACAAGTTGAAAATGAACTTCCATCTTTAGCTCCAGTACCGTGACAATGAGTATCAGCTACATATTTTTTTACCTTTATCTTCTTTTCCACACCCGTAGCAACTTCTTCCAATGTCATTTTGACTTTCACCCGCAAATTAGTACCCCGATTTACTCGACGCGCCGAACCTCCTCCAAATCCACTGAATCCTCCAAATCCACCAAAACTACCGAAAATATCACCAAAATGTGAAAAGATATCATCCATACTCATTCCGCCACCATTAAATCCACCACCACCATTACCCAATCCAGCGTGACCAAATTGATCATACCGCTGTTTCTTCTCTTCATTACTCAATACATCATAGGCTTCCGCTGCTTCTTTAAACTTTTCTTCAGCTTCATTATCTCCTGGATTTCTGTCTGGATGATATTGCAATGCCAACTTCCTGTAAGCCTTTTTTATCTCCGTAGCATCGGCATTCTTCGATACACCCAACACTTCATAATAATCTCTTTTCTCAGCCATTATTTCTATTTATAACACAGTTCTAAATCACATACAATCTTTCAGAACTGATTTTTTAATACACAATCACTCACAACCACAAGTGATTATAAAAACAAACAATTCAACAAATAAACAACAGGTCAATCCGTACAACGCCTTACACACAAAACAATCTTTCATTACTCTCCGACAACAACCTTTGGATAGCGAATTACTTTATCATTCAACATATATCCTTTCTGTATGCAATCCACAACCTTCCCTTTCAAATCTTCCGTAGGGGCGGGAATCTTTGTTATAGCTTCCTGTAAATCCGGATCGAAATCCGTATGCAAACAATCCATCTCCTTCACTCCATTTTGCATCAAAAATTCCTTAAAATTAGAATAAATCAATTCCACCCCTTCCCGTAAAGCAGGCACATCTTTTGCCGTTTCCATACTTACTAATGCCCTTTCAAAATTATCCATAACAGGTAAAATTCTCTCCAAAATCTGTTCGCCAGCACTCTTGGTCAATTCCATCCTTTCCTTCAACGTACGCTTTCTATAATTATCAAATTCAGCCGATAACCGAAGATATTTATCATTGATTTCAGCTAATTTATTACCCAACTCCTCTATTTGAATATCTTTATCTTCTTTTTTTGACTTCGTATGTTTATCACCATTATGCTTCACATCCTTCAGTGGCTGCTCCACCTCTGGGGTCACTTCATTTTCGTGCGTTTTATTATTTTGCACCTCTTTTTCCTGAGTATCCTTTGCTTCTTTAGACATAGTATTTATTTTTATTATTATATTATTTCATACCAATAGGTTATACGCAAATAAAGTATCTTCGGATACCATAAAAATCACTAAAGCAAAACTAAGCAAAAACTTTGCCAATAACAAACTGCTGCCACAATGCCGTTCAGACTCTGACAATGTGACACATTTAATAAGTTCAAGCATCTCATATTAACCATTCAACAACCCCTCATCCGCAAAGCTAAAATAAGAATCACCACCAATAATGATATGATCGTATAATTTAATGTCCAACAACGCCCCTCCTTCAGCAATCTTGCGAGTAATTATTTTATCATCATTACTCGGTGTCAGTGTACCTCCCGGATGATTATGCGCAATAATGATACAAGATACTTTCATATCCAAGGCATTTCGAAAAAGAATCCGAACATCAATCACCGTACTCTGCATTCCACCGGAAGACAAGCATTCGCAACCTTTCACCCGGTTTGAATGTGAAAGATAGATCACCCAAAACTCTTCGTGCTCCAAATCTATCATAAACGAACGTATATAATGATATACATCCCGACTACAACAAATAGCCATAGTCATTTCAATCTCTCCGGATTTCCGACGTCTTCCTATTTCCATCGCAGCGACAATCGAAGCAGCCTTCGCCACTCCAACTCCTTTATATTTATTCATCAACTCTCTCACTCCCCGTTTAGCCAACATATTCAAATCATTGTTATTATCAGCTAAAATCCGTCGTGCTAATTCCACTGCCGATTCTCCTCCAACCCCAGAACGCAACAAAATAGCAAACAACTCATTCAATGAAAGAATTGAAACTCCTTTTTGTAATAACTTCTCCCGGGGGCGTTCATCTTCTGCCCAAGATTTCATTGGTAGGTATTGCTCTTCCATCATACAATATTTTAAGCCTAAAGTAAGAAAACTACGAGATCAAAATATCACAACAATTATTCCTATTTTACACGAGAACAATTTAAGAAAAATTCATCAAATAGTCAAGAGCTTAAACCCTGTTTTTTAGAAATTCGCACAAAGAAAACTTCCAACCGTAAAAAATTGAAAAAATCTCTACCACCCTATCCGTTCCTAAATATTATTTCAAAACTTACAGGAATCCATTGGAAGCAAAGAAAGGAGATGAGTAATACTCATCTCCTGTATATCAAAGGGGCACTAAGATAAACTAATTAAAGTTTATTTACGTGCAGAGCTAACTTAGATTTCAAATTGGCAGCTTTGTTATCGTGGATAACATTTTTCTTTGCCAGCTTATCTAACATAGCAACAACTTTCGGAAGCAATTCTATAGCAAGAGCCTTCTCTGTTGTCATACGTAATTTCTTCACTGCGTTTCTTGCAGTTTTTGCATAATAACGATTACAAGCTCTTTTCGCTTCTGACTGTCTAATTCTTTTCTCTGATGATTTATGATTTGCCATCTCTACAAATATAAAAATTCAACTTCTTTCAGTAGTCCGTACGAGAATCGAACTCGTGTTACAAGAATGAAAATCTTGCGTCCTAACCCCTAGACGAACGGACCATTGGTCTTTCTAAATATCTGTAGTCCGTACGAGAATCGAACTCGTGTTACAAGAATGAAAATCTTGCGTCCTAACCCCTAGACGAACGGACCATAGTTTTACTTAGCGGATGCAAATATACTGCAAATTTATTTCCTACCCAAAAAAACACCTTCTTTTTTTCTTAAATTTGAATATATCATTTAATTCACTATAAATCAATTCTATATTACAAGAAACAAAGCAAAGAAATAATCACAACAACTTTCATTTTATAAAATAACGCTAAAATTTAAGTACACTATTTTATAATTATAAAGAAATGAAACGCTATTTTTACAATCGAAATAATTACTTTTGCGAATAGAAACAACATTGAAAAAAGAAAATCCGAATTTCTCATTCATTTTCAATTTTCGATCTCCAATTTTCATTTTTTTATGGGCAAATTATATTTAATTCCTACTCCGGTAGGAAATATGGAAGATATCACACTAAGGGCTCTCCGCCTACTAAAAGAGGTAAATCTCATTTTAGCCGAAGACACCCGGACAACTGCCAAATTATTAAAACACTACGAAATAACAACCCCCTTGCTCTCGCACCACAAATTCAACGAACATCAGCAAGTTGACCGAATAGCCGAACGCATTGAAAAAGGTGAAAGCATTGCACTTGTTAGTGATGCAGGGACTCCCGGTATTTCTGATCCCGGATTTCTATTAACCCGTACTTGTGTTCAACGAGGAATAAACACCGAATGTCTGCCGGGTGCTACTGCTTTCGTACCGGCACTTGTCAATTCCGGATTTCCTTGCGACCGTTTCTGCTTCGAAGGATTCCTTCCCCAAAAGAAAGGACGCCAAAAAAAGCTCACGGCATTAGCCGATGAAACACGAACAATCATCTTCTACGAATCGCCTTTCCGATTAGTAAAAGCATTAGAACAAATGTCTGAAATATTTGGCAGCGGACGCTACGCTTGTGTCGCTCGCGAAATCAGTAAAATGTTTGAAGAATACAAACGAGGCACACTCGAAGAACTTTCCGCCTACTACACACAACATAGCATAAAAGGCGAGATCGTATTAATCATCGCCGGAAAAGACTATAACAGCGAAGAAGAGGGAGGACTTTCCATCGAAGTGGAAGAAGAAGAGTAACCACATTTAGTATTTACTGATTGAAAAATAAAACTTTCAACAGTAAATACTAAACGGGGAATACCATTAAAAATCCGTATCAGTAATCTGTGCTTTCACCTCCAACATCAAATCAAACTTCAATTTTGCGTCAGAACGCATTGTAACGACACCGGCAGTTGAAGCATTTATCTTGATTAAAATATGCTTCATCTTCGACAAATCTTTGATATTTTGCTCAGATAAATTCAATTCCACCTTACCTTTTGCAGATGCCGGTAATACCTGTTCGCCTTTCACCGGTGAAAGACTTCGATAATTCTCATCTACCAGCAATAATTCAGCCACCTTCAAACTTAAAGGCAATCCATTGTCTGCTACAATCCAAATACTGCCGGACTTAATCTTATCCACAATATCCGCATCTATATCCACATCCTTGATCGTATCACAATAAGTCAACTCGGTTGCGCTTAATGACAATGGAATACGCACCTCTGCATCTATTGCCAATCCTCCATCATTCCAAATCACATCCGTATCAACATCCCCTTTTGAACAAACCGTCCCCTTATAATAAACATCCCCCTTGGGAGGCAATGACAAAAAATCAGCCAATGCATCACCACGATACCCCACCTCTTCCGATATAAACTCTCTATGATCTTTATTCCCATTCAAAATCAATTCCTTGCCGGTGAATTTATCTTTCCCTACCCCTTGATTCACCCAGAACTCCATATTCAAAGCAGTCTTAACTCCAATCCCTTTATTCCGCACAATCAAATTCAATTCCGGATTATCAAATCTAAACGATCCGCCCAATTCATTCAGAAAATCTACATCCATATTAAACGATCCGTTTACAGCCACCGGTTCAATCTGAACCTTTCCGACAGCCTTTATAAACTTCAGATTATCCAAAGAAATAGTCATTCCGCTAATAGAAGCACCGGAATTGATCCTTCCTCCATCCAAAAGAGTCAATACAACCGACACCCTGATTTTTTTGTCAAGTCCAATCTTAAGCAATGCGCCCTTTAAAGGTAAAAGCTCAGACTGAGAAGCTGTTCCTCTATCCACTCGATATGTTTTTGATAATGGATTGACAGCATTTTCTGATTCATAAATATTATTTAAAACAACCTCTACCCGATAATCACAAGAAGCCAAACGAGGTAGTGATACACTCATATCAGTATCAAACATTATCTCTTTCAAGTCACACTCAGTCGGTATTCCTTGTAAATCTGCCGCTTCAGAAACTGCATCCAATACTATATCACCAACGATTGGCACACTGAAATCCACTAATAAAACATCCGGCACTATGATAGATGGCAGAGTGATAGGCGAAACTTCCAACGGCAACGTAAATATTTCGGAAAGAGTATTTAATTTATAAATATCCTTCTCTACATATTTAATAACTAAAATACCATTTTCATCCTGAATGGGAGAATCCGCAGCCGTATCCTTCAATAAATCCCACATCGTAAAATCGCCGTGAGCAACAACAGCCTTCACGCTGGGCTCCCAACCGTCAATATGATCCGACCATTTATCCGTATCGAACAAATCCGCATCACCACAAGAAGCACATAAAAGTAGACCTCCCAAAAGGACTGCACATCCTTTATTTAAATAAGATTTTATCATAAATACATATTTAATATTAATTTGCAAATTTGTGTTAAATATTTGGAATAATCAACTTTCAAGAAATATTTTTTAGTTAATTCTTTCAAATCAAGCTATTTGAATCAAACTAACAACCGTTCATCTTCACCGTTGCACCTTATATTTAATCACCGTTCCATTATTAGCACCGGCGAACAAGAAAAAACCATCATTTCCAAAAAACACAATAGAAAAAGGCGAATCGCCGGAAATTGGAAATCCATTGGACAAATTACCATCAGCATCAAGCAACAACATTTGCTCCTGCTCGCGGTCGGTTAATCCAACCCGAATATCAGAAGCTGAAAAACGATATACATAAGGATAATCCAAACTCTGCGCATCCACATCCTTTTCGTACAGCAACTTCCCATTCATTCGATAAACCGACAGCCGATTCCCATCCGTCAATATACACTGATCCGTGCCATCACCCACTACGTCTGCTACATTCATCTGCCATTTGCCCGAATTAAGAGCAAGATGAAATGTATCTACCTTCCCTACAAGATTCACCATATTCACAACACCATCTCTACCCGCAAACACAAACACCGATTCTCCTCCCCTCTTTGCTTCATATATATCTGTCTGCTCTTTCAAGTCAAACACCGAAGACACCCTCACTCTTTCCTGCCCTCTGCGATCCAAAATATAAAGTCGATAACGATCGGCAAATACAATATAATCCTTATCCGACAAACGGTAATGTTCCACTTTCGTCACAATCGGCTTATCCGTCTTCCGGGCTTCCCAGCCATCCACTAACCTTCCATCCTGTCCATACAAATATACTTTCTGATCGGCACAAGGAGCAAAAATTCGATAATCCCGATTATGGTCATAATCAAACATCGTTATCCCTTGCTCACACTTTTCCTGAAAAGTAACAGGAAAACGGTCCACAGCATCACCATTTCGATCAATTAAATACATTTTCACAGCCGTAGAAAACAAATATTGCAACTTTCCATTCTTCAACACATCTATTTGATAGATCTCACTATTAATTCGCCCCTCTACCGATATTTTCCAAAGAATTCTTCCCGCATCATTAATCAAATAAACCTGATTACTATCATCCTGCACCAACACTTCCCGTTCTCCCGTCACATAATTAATCACCGGAATCGGCTTCATACTCACCCGCGCATCCACTTTAGTCTGCCACAACACAGATGGACGCACATCATTCTTCGCCTCCTCCGTACTTAATAAAAATGTATGATACAACAACTTTCCTTCATTCGACCATTGCAAAGCAAAAGTGGGAAATACAGAAAATCCTTTTACCCAACTACCCAAAGAATCTCGTTTATTTTCTACGAGTAAAGATTTATAAAACGGCAAAACATCTGCCGTCTTAGCGAAATACGAAAGATTACACTTCCCCGACAATTTTCTCCTCAAATTCCGATACCATTCAGCATCCTTGATAAAATCACTATGTACATAAGCCTTGATAAAATTCTTCACCCCCTCCTCCGAAGAAGCAAAAATAAGATAATTATCCTCCACCATCACATAACGATTCTGAATCCCCTCAAAAAGATAACCCCAATAAACAGCAGCCAAATCTTCTGCCGGAAATCGGTAATAACTAAACGCTTTTTCTCGATCAATACTATATCGTCTCTGATAATCCTTCACATCCTGCCCATTCAAGTGAGCATAACTTTTCATCATCTTATCTATCAACATTTGACAAAGTCCACCCGATTTCAAACTAACAACCACCAATCCATCCCTTTCCCGATCTGCTTCCTGAAAAGGAAAATCTACCACAGCAAATTCTCCTTGCAACAAACTGCGCATCTCCTCTTCTCGTTCCTCTCCAAACATTTTCAGAAATTGCCGTTTTCGGGCAGCAACATCCTCTTTCAAGCCTACACTATACCGGTAATTTTCCAAACCCGCAAAATAAGCCGATAAATCATTCAAATTCAACATCCCCAAAGACATAATATGCGACGGAATCACCCCTTCGATCGTACTTTCACGAGCTTGTTGCTGCTGCAACGTCCGCATATACGACAATTCCAGTCCATCATAACACATAAATCCATTCAGACAAATTCCCTGCTGATTCAACTCTCCATCCAAAGCTCCCCATTTAAAAAAACGAGTTATATCCAAATGCGGGAACAACTTTTTCACCTGAACATACAATGGCAATATTTCAGTAAACGCACTGCTATTCAAAAAAACATTTATTCCTGCATCTGCCGAAAAATATTTAGTCAAATTCTGATAATGCGGTTTTATATTCTCACCCGACTCCACCAAATCAAACTGTTTCAATCCATCCTCAATATACAGATCAGAATCAGAGACCAATAAAATACCTCCACATATTGTAAAATAGACCTCTTCATTTCCCTGTTTCAGCGTATAAATTTTATGATGATCATATTTCCGTACCTCTTCATTGCCTTCGGCAAAAGCCTGATTCAGAAATTCAGCCATCTCATTCCGTGACAACACATCTTTATGATCCAATACATACAACAGCCTAATATCGCTTTTCCCCTCTACTCTTGCAGCCAACGCATAAGGCTTCGACATCACAAACCCCTGATTTCTCAACGTATCCACCACCCGCATCAGTAATTTCCTCCTGAACACCTGTATATCCTGTGCAAATACACTATCCACCGCTGCCGGCAATCGGGCTCCGGCATTCACATTCACCACCAATGCCGAATTATAAGGAACAAATGCCTCCCTACTCCCCACACGAATTTTCCCATCCTCATTAATGTACCATATAGCAAATATGATAACACCAACGAACATTACAGCTACAAGTGACAGCAAAATTCCTTTTTTCATATCCATTAAACCTTAACAATACCACATTTCCCTTCGCTTACTTCACGACAACAAAATTAGTAAAATAAAAAATGCCGGCAAATATGCTGGCATCCGAATCAAAAATAATTATCTTACACAAAAAACATTCCCGACTCAAAACTATTGTCCGTGACCATAAAAATAACAATTCTTATTTTCTTTTGATTTCAGGAAGGCATCCCCTCGCCCCATTGAAAAATCTCTGATAATATCCTGATCTTTATCTCCCAAACTAATAATAAAAAGTCTGTATATTTTTTGCCAAAAATACAAATTAAATCCAATCCTCCCGATAAAGCAATGTGTTTTATCGCTTTTTTAAATATTCTAAACAACATCTATGCAAAAATCCGTATTTTTACCGCCAAAGGAAATAAAATGGAAATAGAAACTCTATTACAGAAACAACAGTTCGACCAAAACGACCTGATCGCTCTCCTCACTTGCAAAGGGACAGACGAAGAAAAGTTGTTTGCCTACACCGGAAAACTACGCGACCAGAAAATCGGCAACGGGGTTTACCTGCGTGGACTCATTGAAATATCAAACGTATGCAGCAAAGATTGCCTATATTGTGGGATTCGGAAATCCAACAGCAAGGCAGAGCGATACAGCCTTAGCGATCAAGAAATCATTGAATCCGCCGCTTTTGCCTTCAAAAACAGATACGGTTCCATTGTCCTACAAGGAGGCGAACGCACAGATCAACCATTTATCCTGCGCATAGAAAAACTATTGCAAGAAATCAAACAAATCAGCAACAACCAACTGGGCATCACCCTCTCTTTGGGCGAACAGACAGAAGAAACCTTTAAAATATGGAAGCAAGCCGGCGCACACCGTTATCTTCTCCGGATTGAAACATCCAACGAAGAACTCTACCGGAAAATCCATCCCAACGATGCTTTACACAACTTCCACACCCGCCTCGACTGCCTTCGCCTATTGCAAAAATGCGGCTACCAAACCGGCACAGGAGTGATGATCGGTCTTCCGTTTCAAACCATCGACGACTTAGCAAACGACCTCCTATTCCTACAATCAATGGACATTGATATGGTGGGTATGGGACCTTATTTAGAACACCGCGACACCCCCCTCTGGCAATACAGCGATCGTCTCCTCCCACAAAAAGAACGCCTGCAACTAAGCCTACGAATGGTGAGCTGTCTGCGCCTACTGATGCCGGACATCAACATCGCCGCCACGACCGCCCTCCAAGCCATTGATCCCGCCGGACGCGAAAAAGCACTAAGCATCGGTGCCAATGTTATAATGCCTAACATCACACCCACCACCAATCGGGCTAACTATAAATTATATGAAAACAAACCGGGAATGGACGAAGGAGCCGAAGCATCCACCCGCAAACTGATTGAAAGCATACGGAAAAGCGGAGGAGAAGTGAAATTAGGAGAATGGGGCGACTCACAACACTTTCAGTGTCGACTTTCAATCGACCGGTAACAAAGACCGGAAAGGTTCAAAAGCAGACAAAATAACCAATCCACCAAGAAAAGTTATAATAATACCGGAAATCCGATTGATCCTCACCAAAACCCGCAACCGGAACCTCTTACGGAACAAATTAACCAACGTAGACAAAGTGTACCACCATAAACCTCCGCCCAACACGACACCCGTCAAAACAAATAATTCAATCCGAAAAGACGGCTCCGCACCAAATACCGAAGTACCGGCAAATACAGCCATAAAAACAACAATCGCGACAGGATTGGAAACAGTCAGGAAAAACAAAGTCAAATAATCACCCAACAATCCGGTTTTCGTCACCCGTTTTCTCATTCGGATCTGCTTCAGCGGATTATCAAAATAAATCTTCAACCCGACAGCCAACAGAAAAATACCACCAATAATTTGCAAAACAAGCTCGTGGGCTTCAATAATATTGACCACAAAACCGATACCGAACGCAGCAACAGTCGCATAGAATAAATCAGCAGAAGCTGCTCCCATCCCCGCAACAAAACCCGCCAACGCTCCTTTATGCAATGTCTTCTGTATAATCAGTACACCCATTGGTCCCAATGGCACCGACACCATCAAACCAATCAGTATCCCTCTGAAAATATAAACAACATCGTACATCTCTTATCGTTTTTAAATTTTCTCTCTTTATTTAAATCACTCCATTCGTCAACGAATCCATCATTACACCTCCAGATTCTCCGGAGTAAACCGACTCAAAATAGTTTCATCATTTATTTCCTTAGACAACGACTCAATCGTCGTCATTGGCACCTCAAACAAATCCAAAATCAACAGCCCATCCAAACACATATTAAATTTAGGATCAATATTAAAACCGATAATATGACCATTCAACAAAATATACTTCTTCAATAAAATCGGTAACTTATCGCTTGACGACTCAATGTCCCCGATCAACTTATCCAACGTATTGATACTATTACCCGATGCCTCCACCATCACATCCACCCCCGGATCATTCGTCTCCACCCTGTATTTACAACGGGGAGAAACACAACGCGCCAACTCTCCATCCCAATGATTACGCATAATAAACTTCATAATCAACTCCTTCGACACATCCGAATACTTACCGCTGATCGTCACCGGACCGATCAAATAACGATACTCCGGATTTTTTATCAAGAAATACAAAATCCCTTTCCAAAGCATAAACAAAGGATACGGCTTACGCTGATACTCCTCCACCACAAACGAACGTCCCAATTCAATGGATTCATACAACACCGGCATTATCTCCTTTCGGAACTTAAACAACGTATTGATATAAAAACCCTTCATTCCATACCGATCTATAATATCCTTTCCTTTCCCCACGCGGTAAGCCCCAACAATCCGGTTAGCATCATTATCCCATATAAACAAATGATTATAATACAAATCAAACTCATCCAAATCAATACTCCTATTCGTCCCTTCCCCGACTGCCCGGAAAGTAATCTCCCGCAATCGTCCGATCTCATTGAGAATATTCGGAATCTTCATCGTTGGAGCGCAATACACCGAATAATTCTTCATCGTAAACAACAAATAATCCTCTACGATATGATCTATCTCCTTCTTCAATACCTCCACAGCAATCTCCGGAGCAACAGCTTCTATTTTTGATTCGGCTTTCTGAGATCGCAGGAAAAACTTTTTCACCTCCAACGACGATCCCAACAAATAAGTCTTAGCCCTCAAAAATTTACCATACTGCATCATATCTACAAATGAGTTTTGTGTCTCTACCGAAATCGGATTCCCTATCCTCAATTTAATCACTCGATTTTTCTTATTCAACAACTCTGACGGCAACTTCACCGTCCGAAGCATCGGATGAATCAAGCCCAATAATTGAAATAACAAACTGTTTGATCCCTTAAAATAAACAGGAATCACCGGAACATTTGCTTTCCGGATCAACTTCACCACAGAACTTCTCCATTCCCGATCCTCAATCGAATTTGAATCAGCCTGATAAGCCGACACCTCCCCCGAAGGAAACAACCCCAAAGGCTTCCCCTCCGCCAAATGCCGCAAAGCTTCCTTCACCACCCCCGCACTGGATAAATCCCTTCCTCCTTCAAGCGGATTGACACCCAAAAAATAATCCTGTATCGGCACAATCTTTTTTAATAAAAAATCAGCCATCACCTTATAATCAGGTCTGATCTTACTCAACAACTTAATCAGAATAATCCCGTCAAGTCCGCCAAACGGATGATTTGAAATAGTAATAAACGCCCCCTCCTTCGGAATCTTCTGAAGATCCTCCTCATTCACCTCAATCATAACCCCCAGCGCATCGATCAATTGATCCAAAAACGCCTCCGGATCCTCATCATACACATCTGAATACAACTTATTAATCTTATTCAGCCGCATAATATACATCACCAACTTAGCCACCAAACTTCCACCCAGATTCCCTCCGAAACGATCCAGATTAGATGCCTTTAATATGTCATTCGATTCTATCAGATTCATCATTTACCTTATTATAATCTCCTTCACGACCTCCCCACCGATCTTATCATTTAAAGCCTTAATCAACCCCTCTCGCACCATCGAAATCTCATTCCGTACAACTGCCGACGTAAACGAAACAAAAAGCTTACCATCTGTCATACCGATACTCTTCGTCCGCGAAGCAATCATCTGTCCCACCACCTCCGCCCAAATCCCACAAACCTCGTGCTCCTTGAACTTTTGCTCCAACCCCATCTGCCTCAACACTTGAGTGACCAATTCATCTATTTTCTTTGTCTTCCCTTCTTTCATCAGAAATTCAGCTATTTGTTTAAAGCCCTTCGACTCACTTTCCATTTTTATAAACTCCTTGCCTCCAAACGCTTCAAATCTTAAAACACGCTCACCCCTCCTTTTCCCCCCTAAACAGACTGCAAATATAATATTAAATCAAAACACCACCTTACCCGCTCGCCAAATTGTTCCGTTTATAGTCAACGTAAAAAACGTCCGCAAGTTCCACTACTATCCAACTTTATAAAAAATACCCACCTCACTCTCCCTTCGAAACCACTCCTCCTGCAACCGTAAATAGCTGATAATCTACCTGCTGTGTCTTCAAAATATCATCAATATGCTCCCGATTGGTATCCGTCATAAAAACCTGCCCAAACATCTCCCCTCCTACGATCTGCACAATCCGACTCACCCGATCGGCATCTAATTTATCAAAAATATCGTCCAACAACAAAAGTGGTCGAACCCCATTCGTCCGATACAACCAAGCATATTGCGCCAACTTCAAAGCAATCAAAAACGTCTTTTTCTGTCCCTGCGACCCGATTTTCTTGACCGCATACTCCCCGATGCTCAACGACAAATCGTCGCGATGAATCCCCACCGTCGTATATGTCAACGCCCTATCACGCCCTACGGCAGCACGCAAACAGGACAACAAATCTTCCGTCCCCACCGAACATTTATACTCCAACGCCACCTCTTCCCGCCCCAACGACAACAACTCATAATACGCCTGAAAAACCGGTCGAAATTCCTCCAAAAAAGCAATCCGCCTCTGCATAATCACCTCCCCGCATTCCGCCAACTGCTCATTCCAAATCTCCAACATTTCAGCATCTAAAAACTGACCGGCTGTTGACTTCAACAACGAATTACGCTGCACCAGTGCCTTATTATAACGAATCAGCTGATACAGATAATTGCGGTCGCACTGACTAATAATGCCGTCCATCAACTTTCGCCGTTCTTCGCTCCCCCCGTCAATCAACACCATATCCTCCGGCGAAACCATCACCAATGGCAACAACCCGATATGCTCCGACAACTTATCGTACACCTTTTGATTTTTCTTGAAAATCTTCTTTTGCCCCCGCTTCACACCACAATAAACCTCTATCTCTTCGCCATCCTGATCATATTTCCCTTGCACCACAAAAAACGGTTCGCCGTGCCGAATATTCTGCAAATCAGGTAAATTAAAATAACTTTTACACATCGAAAGATGATAAATCGCATCCAACACATTGGTCTTTCCCACCCCGTTATTTCCGACAAAACAATTAAAACCCGATGAAAAAGACAACGTAGCTTCCTCAATGTTTTTAAAATTAATCATATTTAACTCATTCAACACCATCCGACGCGTATTTATTTTTTTATGATATAAAAAACTATTCTGAAATTCATACTCCCCCTAACGTCCATCCACTTACTTTCTCCAGCACAAAATTAGCCATTTTAGACGAACCCCCAAGCTATCTTTCAACAAAGATCAGCCCATCACACCGATTTTTCCTCGTCCCGTCAATGCTATGTCAAATCTTCAATAAAACAGATGTCAAAAGCCTTTAAAACACTTATATAATGACTTTCATTCCAGTTTAGATACACATTGAAAGCACTTTAGAAGCACTCTATGCAAGAGATAGCATCGTGTTGTGTAATAGGAGAACAAACAACAAACAGAGGGAACATATAAGACGTCATCAACAGATTAATACAAACAGATTGGAAAAAAAATGCAGGATATTTCGATATTCAATTAAAAAAACTAATTTTGCAAGCTATTAAGCTCTTATAAAAGAGAGGCTGATATTTGCCCAAATAGAAAAAATGATAACCTTATAATACGACAGATATGTCTAACGAACAAAAAAAACACGAAGACGGCTTTGAGCAACTGGAAGGTGCTTTAACTACCAGCGAACAATTTATTGAAAAGAATCAAAAGATGATTATTTACGTAGTGATCGGGCTGCTGATTGTAATTGCCGCCTATTTTGGCTACAATAAATTCATCGGAGATCCGCAGGAAACAGAGGCTGCCGGTCAAATTTTCAGCGCGCAGAATTATTTTGAAAAAGATTCTTTCAATTTAGCCTTGAAAGGCGACGGGAATGCATTAGGATTCATCGAAATCGCAAACAAATACAGCTCCACCCCGACCGGAAATTTGGCAAATTATTATGCCGGATTGTCCTATCTCTACACGGGTGATTATCAAAATGCCATCAAATATTTGGATAAATTTTCCTCCGACGATCTATTGTTAGGCAATATGGCGATCGCGAACATTGGCGACGCTTATATGCAATTAGGCGATTACAAAAAAGCTGCCGACTATTATAAAAAAGCTGCCGGAGAAAAAAATAATGATTTCTCAACGCCGATTTTCTTAATGAAAAATGCGTTGGCACTCGAAAAAGCCGGAGATAATAAAGCCGCTCTTCAGGTGTACGAACAGATTGAAACAGAATATCCTGCTTCACCGGAAGCTCGGGATATTGAAAAATATATCGAAAGAGCGCAGCTCAAGCTAAAAAAATAAGAAAGGGACACCTCCCTACATCCGCTAAACGTTTTGTTTATTCGTCCGTATTTTTATCGGTAGAAACATTCCACCGATTCAACGAATAAACAAAACGTTATTTTTTTGTGTACACTCGCCACCTCCTCTACATCATAGCTCATTATCATCGCCAACGAAATGGACGACTCTTCAAGATCATCTATATAAATCAACAGATTTAAGTATTCAAAACAGCAAAAAAGAGTCCATTTATATAGCTTATTACTATTTTTGTAAAAAATAAGTCTGCGGAAATGAACTAATTCATATTAGTTCTCCTTTGTGTCGCTCCTTTTCAATTTCTCTCTGCACAAGTATTGCAGATCAACGGAAACATCGTGATTGAAAATACCAGCCCGGAGGGAGCTCGGGTGGTGCTCTATAAAAACAGCAGCAAAATCAGTGAAATCAATATCACTAAAAAAGGAGCTTTCGATTTTAAACTGGCACTCAACGGCGACTACAGGGTTGCTTTTGAAAAAGACGGATATATCACAAAAAATGTGAGCGTTAATACCGAAATACCGGAAGAGGTGATCGAATCAAATCCCAATTTCCCGCCTGTAAAGTTGATTATTAATTTACTCCCTACGGTGGAAGGCGTGGATCTGTCTATCTTTGATCAGCCGGTGGCGATCCTTGCCTATAATCAGGAATTAGACGATTTTACTTTTGATAAAGAATATTCTGACAAAATCAAAACCCGCGTGGCGCAAACCGAACAGTCGATCAAACGCCAATTAAACGTAAAAGGAGCCGCTGCCTTAGAGCAAGAACGCCAATTTGCCGAATTAGTGGGAAAGGGACAACGGGCTTTTGAACAAAAAGAATGGAGCCACGCCATCGAGTCGTGGACATTGGCACTGAACATAAAACCAAGCAGCGACGAGTTAAAACAAAAGATCACCAACGCCCGCAAAGAAGCCGAATTGGAGGAAGCACGCCGTAGCATTGAGCTGCAAAATGAACGTGCCTATAAATACCTGATTGCCTCTGCCGATAGCCTATTGGGAGGAAAAAACTATCTCCCGGCGAAAGAGAAATATTTGGCTGCCGTCAAATTAAACAATAAAGACACCTATCCGGGAAATAAAATCAAAGAAATAGAAGCCATCTTAGCCGCTATCGCTCAGAAAGAAGCGAACGCCCAACAGCAACGGGAAGCCAATGAAGCAGCCTATCGCAAAGCCATTGCCGCCGCCGATCAGTCCTTCTCTGTCAAAGAATATGCACAGGCGATCAGCACTTATCGTCAAGCTTTAGAAATAAAAAAAGGAGAAAGTTATCCGAAAGAAAGAATCGCAAAAGCTGAATTGGCAATCGTGGAACTTGAAAAACAGCAAGCGGCTGAAGCAGAACGAAAACGCCTTGAAGAAGAAAGAAGAAATAGTATGAAAAATCGGTATGCCGAATTGATCGCAGAGGCTGACAATGCATTTAAAAATGAAAACTACGGTCTTGCCAAATTACGCTATACGGATGCCGACAACCTAAATCTGGAAGAGGAGTATCCGAAAAAACAATTGCAGGCGATCAATCAGATCATCAACTCATCAAAATATCAAGCAAAATTGGCTGAATTTAATAAGAATAAAGCATTGGCAGAAAAGAATATGCTGGCTAAAAACTATGCTTCGGCAAAAGTTTATTACCAAAATGCAATATCCATACTGCCATTAGAAAAAGAGGTTATTCTCAATAAAATCGCAGAAATAGAAAAAGAAATCGAAATAGAACGCTTGGCTGTCATTGAAAAAGAATATAAAGCTCATCTTGTAAAAGCCGATAAAGCTTATGAAGAAAAAGCTTACGCTGTTGCCAAATTCTATTATCAAAAAGCACTGGAAGCAAAAAATGGAGATGCGTATGCCACGCAACGCTTACAGGAGGTGGTGAAATATATAGGAGAACGACAGGAAAAAGAGGTGGAATTGTGATACGGTTCACTCAATCCGGGAAATAAAAACAAAGATTGACCGGATCATTTCTCGATTTATCCTTTAAAACGATTCGACAAATAAACGTAAAAAAATAGAAAATGGGAAAGTGGTATCTATGTATAATATGCCTCACGTTAATGGGCAATATGGCAAAGGGACAGTATTACCGACAAGATCGCGGATGGATGTTAGGGGTCAATGCCGGTTATTGCTACCCGACGGGAGATATGGGCAAAATCCTGAAAAACGGATGGGGCGGCAATCTATCTGCCAAATACCTGATTAACGAGGTCATCGGTATCGGTTTTGAAGGAGGTTATTATGCGTTTAAATCTAAAATCGCACAAGAAGGAACAGGAGGAACATCACAGGATTATAAAGCCCACCTGATCCCGGCATTGCTGGAAGCCACTTTTTATATCCCCACTTGGAACCGAACAACCCTCCCTTATTTGGGGATTCAATTCGGAGGCTATGTTACTCATATTAAAGTAAGTTATAAAGAGGATTATCCGCTAACAAATTATTCCAAAAAACTATTTCTCTTTTCTCCGGGAGCCGGTGTACACGCCGGTGTATTGTGTCAGTTAGCTTCCAACCGATTATGGTTGGACCTCAAACTCCGTGCTGATTATGTCCCAAAAATCGAAGATGAGTATAACTTTGGGGAAGATGATCTCACTTCCCGCAATATCGGTTTTAACAAAATGCTAAACATCGGAGGCAATATCGGATTGCTTTATAAATTCTGACCCGAAAAAATAGCCAAAATCTATGCGCATAAACAAACGTTTCGTTTATTTATTGAATCATTAAAGGAAAAAATAAAGGTGCAACACTTTTATCGTCACACCTTTATTTTTAAATATTCAGTCGATCGCTTTTATTTCACTTCCCAAGTATCTCCGCTATTCAGCAGGTCTGTCACACAGTGAATCTTAGAAATCTTTTTCACTTCAGCGATTTGATCGTCTAATGCCTGATCGTAAGTATGAGCTTCAACGTCACGGATAACTCCAAGAGCAACCGGAAATTCAGGAGCTTTCATATTGACCAGCATCCAATGGATAAACGGATTTGGATTGTGGGCATTATGTACAAGGATGTCCTCTTTCGTCACTCCGTCTTTACCAATCTCTACAATTTTCAGTTCACCGTTTTTTGAAAACACTAAACCTTTTTCTTTATTCTTCCCAAAAAGCATCGGTTCGCCGTGTTTTAACACGATTTGCCGGTCGTCTTTCAAATCCTTATCGGTTACTGCAGCGTGTGCTCCATCAGCAAAAATTACGCAATTCTGCAATACTTCCACGACAGAAGTTCCCGGATGTTTAACTGCCTCTTTCAAAATATCAGCAGTCAAATTTACACTCGTATCAATGGAACGGGCAAAGAATTTACCCTGTGCACCGATAGCCAGTTCTCCCGGATTGAAGGGATGTTCAATCGTCCCGTACGGAGATGTTTTTGTCTTCGTACCCAACTTGGTCGTCGGAGAATACTGTCCTTTGGTCAATCCATAGATTTCATTGTTGAAAAGTAGGATCGTAATATCCACATTCCGACGGATAGCGTGGATGAAATGGTTTCCACCAATCGCCAAAGCATCTCCATCACCTGATATTTGCAGGATATTCAATTTCCGGTTAGCATTCTTTGCACCGGAAGCAATCGCTGCTGCCCGTCCGTGAATGGTATGGAAACCGTAGGTACTCATATAATAAGGGAAACGGGATGAGCAACCAATACCCGAAATTACAGCCCACGACTCTTTCGGGTAAGCGAGCTCTGCCATAGCTTTCTGTACGGAACTAATGATTCCGTGATCACCGCAACCCGGACACCATCTGATCTCCTGATCGCTTTTAAAATCTTTGGGAGTATATTTTAATTCTTCCATAATCTCTAAATTGAAAATTAAAAGTCGGAATATACCGATTTTCAATCGTTCATCATTAATCGTTCAACAATTCATTGATTTTCTCTTTCAATTCAACCACGGTAAAAGGCAAACCAGCCACCTTGTTACACTGTGCATAGCTGAATTCCGGTAGCATACTTCTCAGGTATTTCGCAAATTGTCCCAGGTTCAATTCGCATACAATGATTTTCTTGTAACGAGAGAATATCTCTTTTGTATTTTTCGGCAGCGGATTGATGTAGTTGAAATGGGCAAGACTTACATCTTTCCCTTCTGCTCTCATTTCATTTACTGCTGAATATAGATGTCCGTATGTTCCACCCCAACCGACAACGAGTACTTCGCCACCTTCTTGGTTTCCATATACTTCCTGTAAGGGAATATTATTAGCAATACGTGCTATTTTCGCTTCCCGTAAGTCGGTCATCAATTGGTGATTTTCAGGAACGTAACTGATTGTTCCCGTAATATTCATCTTTTCAAGTCCCCCAATACGGTGTTCCAATCCTTTGGTTCCGGGCAATGCCCAAGTACGTACAAGTGTTTCCGGATCGCGAGTATAAGGTTGATAATTGTCCCCTTCTTTCGCTACTTTCAACTTAATCTCAGGCAATTTATCCATAGAAGGAATTAACCAAGGTTGTGCTCCATTAGCAAGGAAACCGTCCGTCAATAAAATAACAGGGGTCATGTGCTCTAATGCTATTTTACCGGCAATAAAAGCATAATCAAAACAGTTGCCAGAGGTGCTAGCAGCAACAACAGGCATCGGGCACTCACCATTACGACCGTATAGTGCTTGTAATAAATCAGACTGTTCAGTCTTTGTAGGTAAGCCCGTAGAAGGACCTCCCCGCTGTACGTCGATGATCACCAAGGGAAGTTCAGCAATAACTGCTAATCCGCAAGCTTCTGATTTCAGAGCTAATCCTGGACCAGAAGTGGTCGTAACAGCAAAATTACCAGCATAACTGGCACCAATAGCTGTACAAATACCTCCGATTTCATCCTCAGCCTGATAGGTTTTAGCCCCCAAATCACGGCGCAATGCCAATTCGTGAAGGATATCCGTAGCCGGAGTAATAGGATAAGAACCACAGAATAAAGGCAATCCGGCTTTCTCTGCCAATGCCAATAATCCCCAAGCAGTAGCCTTATTTCCGGTAATCGTACGATATTTACCTTTTTCAATATTAGCGGGAGCCACTTTAAAGTGGGTAGCCAATGCGTGTACATTACCTGCGTAATTATAACCAGCTTTCAATACTAATTTATTAGCAGATGCAATAGCCGGCTTCTTCCCGAATTTTGTATCAAAAAATGTTTCTGTATGCTCAACTGATTGTTCAAACATCCAATAGATCATACCCAATGCAAACATATTTTTACATCTCAACACTGATTTCTGGTCAAGCCCTGATTCTTTCAGTGCTTCTACCGTCAGTTCGCTCACTCTGACTGGAATGACATTATAGTCAGCCAGTGAACTATCTTCCAACGGATTGGTTGTATAACCAGCTCTTTCGATGTGTTTATCCGTAAAAGCATCTACATCCAAAATAATCGTACCTGCTTTCTTTGCCCAACGTAAATTGGCTTTCAAAGCAGCTGGATTCATCGCTACCAGCACATCTGCATAGTCGCCCGGCGTGGTGATACGACCTTCTCCGATATGAACTTGAAAACCTGACACACCACCCACTGTCCCTTGCGGGGCACGGATTTCTGCGGGGTAATCCGGAAATGTTGCGACATCATTTCCAAACAAAGCAGCAGTATCTGAAAACTGCTGCCCAGTTAATTGCATCCCGTCTCCCGAATCTCCGGAAAAACGGATGACAACATCGTGTTTCTCGATAACTTTTGTCTCTTGACTCATGGTTAAATAATTGTAAATGTAAAAGAGGTATTTACCACTTTTTCTCTTTATTTTAACTATTCACTAACACTTTTTTGAGTGACTATTTTATGTTTTAAAACATGGTAAAGGTAGCGAATCACTCATTCTAAACAAATTTAAGGACGTTAATTTTAAATAGTCTATATCTGACTGATTTTCAATACATATCATCTTCAATCCACATTGTTTGTAAGTCTACACAATAGAGCATTATTAAAAAAGCAAAGTTATAACAGCTCTTTTTTTCGTAAAAAACGTTCCCTATTACGAAAGAATATATAAAAAACATTGAAACACACTTCGTTTTTCTTAACGCTCATTTTTGATTTTTTAAACATATTCTTTTTTTCCCATTCAATCCGATTTGTCACAAGTTTATCTTATTTTCGTAAAAAAAATAATCCGTTAGGTTTATAAACTTTTAAATTCAATTGTATGTATCGTATTCTTCTTATTATCTGCTTATTCCTTGGGATTTATTCCTGTCAATCCAATCGAAAGCATCAGCAAACGACCGATCTTTCGAATAATAGCTTCGAAATCTCAGCTCGACAGGTAGGATCTGTGAAAAAAGGTATGACGATTAAAGAATTGCAAATAGCTATTCCGGAAGATCGGATAAAGAAATTAGAAAGCCGAAATGAATTATCAGGAGGAACTTTAGAGAATTTTTATATCTACGATGACAGTTCCCGACTCCTACTAATTGTCAGCCCTGAACATCACAACGACGAAGGTTCACGTATTGCTCGCGTAATTATTAAGGATAAACGGTTCACGACAGCTTCCGGCATTGGACTTCATTCAAACGTAGGAGAAATTCGAAAAGCCTATCCTCATAATGATTTTATTCCATCCATCGATAATATTGTCCTATTTATTCCGGAAATAGACGGAAATTTCGAAATCAGCAAACGATATCTGACACCGAGTGTTTGGAACGATACAACTGGTCTTATCGTCGCTGACAGCATCCCAGCGAAAACCAACATCACAGCAATCACTGTCTGCTGGACTTACAATATTAGTACTTTAGCCGATAAAACTTTTTGGCACGATCTTACTCGCCGCCTCTTAAACTGGCTGATCACACAGGTACCCTCTATCGCTATTTTAACCCTACTTTTCGTTGGATTGATGCGTCTGCTTCATTTTATTGTCCGACGATTGGAAAAAGCAGCAACAAATCGTATTTACAAAGCTGGGAATATTGATATGGACGAAGGACAAAAAAGGATAAACACGCTTTCAGGTATCATCCACGGCGTGGGACGGATATTCCTTTGGACAATTTATATCCTGATTCTCCTCGGTAAATTCAATATCAATATTGCCCCCATACTCGCCAGTGCGGGTATTGTCGGATTAGCAGTCGGTTTCGGAGCCCAAGAATTGGTACGTGACTTTATCTCGGGTTTCTTTATTCTACTTGAAGACCAAATTAGAACAGGTGACGTAGCTATTATCAACGGAACAAGCGGAACGGTTGAAAAAATAGAAATGCGGACAACAACTTTACGCGATGCTTCCGGTGTTGTCCATATCTTCCAAAACGGTAAGATTAATACGCTATCAAATATGACAAAGGGCTGGTCAGCGATTGTCTTAGATATCGGAGTCGCCTACAAAGAAGACACCGACAGAGTAGCTCGTGTAATGCAGGAAGTCGGTGCAGAATTAATGAAAGAACCGGAATACAGTACGTGGATAATCGAGCCGGTAAACGTTCTGGGAATCGACCAATTCGGCGACAGCGCAGTTGTCATTAAAGTGAAGCTCACCACGAAATCCGGTATGCAATGGACCGTCAGCCGAGAATATCGCCGACGTCTCAAAAAAGCTTTTGACCAGCAGAATATCGAAATGCCTTTCCCACACCTCAGTATATATACCGGTGAAGCAACAAAACCAATGCCCATAGAAATGAAGAACGAAAAATAAAATATAAATGGCTCGATTTTTAAAAAATAAACAAAAATCAAAAGGTGCAGCACCCGGCTCGCTGATCTTCTTAGGTCAACAAAAGCTGGAGCATCCCTGCATCCGGGTGACTCAATACAATACGGACTATGTGAAAGAATTGGAATTGAAACACTTGGACAAAATCGCCGAATACATTTCTGATGACTATGTTACTTGGATTTCTATCCACGGACTGCACGATACCAAACTAATTGAACAAATAGGCAAGCAATTTCATATCTCCCCCCTAATCCTTGAGGATATTCTAAACACAGACGAACGCCCTAAATTTATTGACAATGACACGTATCTATTCATTCTCCTGAAAGCTCTTCATTTCAGCCGTGAAACGAATAAAATGCACATGGAACAAATCTCTATGTTCATTGGCGATCATTATCTCGTTACGATACAGGAGTCTACAACCGATTATTTCGAGGATGTTTCCAAACGACTCTATTCAGGACAAACCAAAATCCGGAGCTACTCACCCGATTACCTCTGCTACGCAATGGTCGACACGCTCGTTGATAGTTATATCCTGAACATTGAAAAATTAGGCACTGCCATCGAAGATCAGGAAAAAGTCCTACTTTCCGCCCGTAAACAGATTATTGAAAACAGTTATCATTATAAGACAGAGCTGTCATATATCCGTAAGAATATTCGACCAGTAAAGGAATTGATGACACGTTTTGCAACTTCCGACTCTGCGCTAATTAACGAACGTACGTACAATTATCTACGTGATCTCGAAGGCTTAGTCACTCAAGCACTCGAAGCTATTGAGATTTATTACACGATGGTTGCCGATCAACAAAACAGTTATAATGCCAATGCCAATAATAACACCAACGACGTAATGAAAGTACTTACCATCTTCGCCACAATTTTCATTCCCCTTACTTTCATCGTTGGTGTCTATGGTATGAACTTCGACAATATGCCTGAACTTCGCTCCCCCAACGCCTATTTTATTCTTTGGGCTATTATGGTTGCTATTGCTATCGCTATGCTCTTCTTTTTTAAACGGAAAAAATGGCTGTAATATATAAAAACAAGGTTTATTTATATATTCCTTATTTCTATATACACAAAATCCTGGCGATCAAAAGATCGCCAGGATAAAAAAACTTCTCATCAAAATCTTTCTTTCTACCTAAACCGCTGCCCCATAAATACAGCATCTTCACCTAATTCTTCTTCAATGCGAAGCAATTGATTATATTTCGCCATCCGATCAGAACGGCTCATTGACCCGGCTTTGATCTGTCCGGAATTAGTAGCAACCGCTATGTCAGCAATTGTTGCATCTTCCGTTTCTCCAGAACGATGAGAAGTAACCGTCGTATAACCGGCACGATGAGCCATTTCAATAGCATCCAAAGTTTCTGTCAACGTACCAATCTGATTCACTTTAATCAGAATTGAATTAGCACATCCCAATTCAATACCCCGTTTCAAATATTCAACGTTAGTCACAAACAAATCGTCACCCACCAATTGACAGCGATCACCTAACTTTCCAGTTAGCATTTCCCAGCCATCCCAATCATTTTCAGCCATTCCATCTTCAATGGAATCAATCGGATAACGGTCAATTAATTCTTCTAAGTAAAGCACCTGTTCCGTTGAAGTCCGCTTCATTCCCTGTGCCCCCTCAAACGTAGAATAATTGTACAACCCATTTTTGTAAAATTCAGAAGCCGCACAATCCAAACCTATCATTACATCATCACCCGGTTTATATCCTGCCTTCCGAATCGCATCAATAATCACTACCAACGCTTCCTCCGTTCCTCGCAAGGCAGGCGCAAATCCACCTTCATCACCAACAGCTGTACTCAATCCTCGACCGTGCAGCACTTTCTTCAACGTATGGAAAATTTCCGCTCCCATCTGTAGTGCTCCACGAAACGTCTTCGCACCAACAGGACGAATTAAAAACTCCTGAAAAGCAATCGGCGCATCCGAATGTGAACCTCCGTTTATAATATTCATCATCGGCACCGGCAATACTTTAGCATTGCAGCCCCCGATATATCGGTATAAAGGCATTCCCAACGCATTCGCAGCTGCCTTAGCACAAGCCAATGATACTCCCAACAAGGCGTTGGCTCCCAAATTAGATTTAGTTTTTGTTCCGTCCAATGCAATCAATAGTCGATCAATCGCCGCCTGATCCGTCACCTCAAATCCTAAGAGAGCATCAGCAATCATTGTATTAATGTGATCTACTGCATTTAAAACGCCCTTACCCTGATAGCGCGATTTATCACCATCTCGCAATTCTAATGCCTCGTGTTCACCCGTCGAAGCTCCAGAAGGGACAGCAGCGCGCCCCATCGTTCCATTTTCCAATACTACATCCACCTCAATAGTAGGATTTCCCCGGGAATCCAATATCTCCCGCCCCGTAATGTCTACAATATGTGTCATCGCTTTAGTTGTTTGATAATTTGTATTCTTTTTTTGTTGAGTAAGTTACAATAAAAGAATGAATGACAAAGCGACTCATACAAAAAATTAACATCATTTATAAACTGGAATAAAATACAATGACACCGATAAAGCTAATGAATGAATTTATTATTTTCTAAGTTCTTTAAAATATGAAATCTTGTATCCTAATACTACTTAAATAAAAAAAGCGAACCCTTCGATCCGCTTTTTTTATTTAATCCCCCTAAAAGAGGAGAGTTACTAAGCTTTTGGAGC
>JAVXFZ010000004.1:0-80519 GCA_036657595.1 Odoribacter sp.
ATAACTTTTTTTAATTAGCTGTGTTTTTTAATTTTAATGCGTTTGCCCTGATTATACTCCCAAAAGATTTTAAATTCATTTTATACCCTGGAAAAAATAACGTTTTTTCATTGCAAGACCAATACTTTTGATAATCTCCCGAAACAAACACACAAAATATATCCGACAAACCGAAAGGTTAGAAATGTAAAAAGCAGGAGCATTTCTAAAGAATTAACAAATATCCGTTCCCTGCTGACAGACAGAATTTCAATAAAAGTCATTCATTATTGTTATAAATATTTTATAAAAAATAGCATTTTTAGCATTTTTGCAAAAGTGAAAAGAAATTTTGTAACTCAATAGAGCTAATAGAAGGTATTTACACACTTTTTGAAACATTATCGTACAATTTGATCACTATCTTTGTACTATGAAAACGAAAGATTTTATAGATATATTTCTGCCTAATTTTGTATCGCAGGCCTTTGATGCTATTTCTCTCAACCTAACAGGATGTAGCTTATCAATGATCTGAATTTTTGCAGCAATTTATTGGATAAAAACCATTTGAATGATCTTTTCCAACAATTATCGAAAAAAGAAAAGGAGTCGATCCTTTGTTATACAGAGAATCCCGGTTCAGAATTTGCTAAAATACAAATCCTAAAAACAAAAAGATGGAATTGATGAAAAGCATCTCATTTTATGATGCCCTTATTCCTAATATATAAAATTTGAGCCGTCTAAAATATTTTTCACCTCTTACTTTTTACTTTTCACTTTAAAAAGTATAACTTTGTGCCTCAATTCATACATATAAAGAATTAAATTACAATATACTATGGGAAGAGCATTTGAATACCGGAAAGCACGTAAATTAAAAAGATGGGGCAATATGGCCCGTACGTTTACCAGAATCGGGAAAGAAATTGATATTGCTGTGAAAGCAGGTGGCCCTGATCCTGCCAATAATACCCGACTCCGTATCCTAATGCAAAATGCGAAAGCAGAAAATATGCCGAAGGAAAATGTAGAACGGGCGATTAAACGTGCCGTATCCAAAGACACATCCGACTACAAAGAAATGGTCTATGAAGGCTATGCCCCCTACGGCATCGCTATCCTCGTTGAGACTGCAACCGACAATAATACTCGTACAGTAGCCAACGTTCGCCATGCTTTCAATAAATTTGGTGGTACATTAGGAACAAGCGGTTCGCTGGACTTTATGTTCGATCGGAAGTCCGTTTTCAAAATAAATAAGCCGGAAAACTTTGACATAGATGAATTTGAATTAGAGATGATCGATTATGGGGTAGATGAAATCTTTGAAGATGAAGACGGTATCATCAATCTCTACAGCTCTTTCGATTCTTATGGTAACATCCAGAAATATTTGGAAGAAAATAAATATGATATTGTCAGTGGTGAATTTATCCGAATCCCTACCGATACCAAAGAATTAACCGAAGAACAACGAGCTGAAGTCGACAAAATTCTGGATAAATTAGATGAAGATGACGACGTCACTAATGTCTACCACAATATCAAAGAAGAATAAACTATATTATTTTGCGTATTAAAAAATAATGTTGCATATTTGCACCCGCAAAACAGAAGTTATTTCTGTTATATTATTGAAAATGATGACTCCGTAGCTCAGCTGGTAGAGCAATTGACTCTTAATCAATGGGCCGTGGGTTCGAATCCCACCGAGGTCACTGCTTGAAAACCAAGAGGTTATGAACAAAATCATAACCTCTTATTTTTCTCAAAAGACTTATTATTACAAAAACAGCTTTACTGTTTTCGTGATTTTTCAAAATTAAATATTTTAATTAATTTTTGAAAAAAACATTTCTTGACAAAAAAGAATTTATACCATTTTTAGTTTCTACTTTTGCAAAATGGGTAGTGCTTCCTTTAAAATAGAGAATAGCTCATCTGAGAAAAATCAAAATAATTTTTATTCTGAGAATTTTTCTCATTATTTGTCATTTGCTTGCCATTATATTGTAGATGAAGATATTAGCAAAGACATCGTACAAGATGCTTTCATCAGTTATTGGAAACAACAAGACCATTTTGAAGATGAATTATCTGTAAAATCTTTTCTATATAAAACCATTCGTAATGCTTGCTTGAATCAATTGCGACATAACAGTATCCGCATAAAATACCTCAATTCACTACCTGAAGATTGGGAATCAGAAGATTTTTTTATGGGAAATGTGATACAAGAAGAAGTATCTACCATTATCCTAAAAGAATTAGATCAACTTTCAGAAACAGGTCGTCAGATAATTCTCCGCTCTTTGGAAGGATTTTCAAATGAAGAAATCGCAAATGAACTTAATATATCTATCAATACGGTCAAAACGCATAAAGCCAGAAGTTATGCTACTTTACGAAAACACCTTGAATATCTACGTTTACTGTCTATTTTCTTAATAAATTCACATCTGTAAATCTAATTTTTCATCTATTCCTCTTAAAAAAAATACTTTTTAATCTTTACTGTCATCCTTATTTTTGTCTGAAGTGTTTTAAGATTAAAGACCAAAAATTAAGCTATGGATTCTAAGATTAAAGAATGGATTACAACAGCACAAAAAATCAGTAAATACATACTGAATCGAAATGATTTGTCTTCTCAGCAAGAAACCAAAAAATGGTATCAAAGCGGAGAAAGACATAAAAAGATATTTAACGACTTAAATAGCGCTCAATATTACACTCATAAATCAATCCAAAGAAAGAAAATAAACGAAAAATACACTTATGAAGATTTTACAACTTCATACAAAATAAAAATACACCGGATCAGATGGCAAAAGATCGGATATGCCGCCAGTATTTTGATTTTATTAGCTTCAGCTACAACGATATGGTTTTATCAGCAACAGGATCAAGAACAAACCATCGCATTTATGCCACATATAATTCCCGGAAGTTCAAAAGCATCTTTAATATTGGGTAATGGTAATAAAATCGCATTAAATTCTCCAATGATTTTTAATGAAAAAGACGGCACTATTATACAAAATAAAACGGACGGCGAATTAACATATCAAGGAAAAACGAAAAATAATCTTACTATACAATATAACACCCTGCTTGTGCCTCAAGGAGGAGAATATAGACTGACCCTAAGCGATGGTACCAAAGTATGGATAAATTCTGAATCTGAACTCATTTTCCCAACACAATTTTCATCCGACAAACGGGAAGTATTTTTAAAAGGAGAAGCCTATTTTGAAATTGCACACAACAAACATCAACCTTTTTATGTAAATAGCAATCAACTACAAATTCACGCAACAGGCACAGCCTTTAATGTCAATGCCTATACCAATGAACCTAATTTTAAGGTGACACTCGTTGAAGGAAGTGTCAATATCGAAGGGAATAATAAAATTATCAGTAAACTGCCCCCTAATTTCCAATTTTCTATGAATAAAGAAAAAGGGGAATATGAAGTAATTTCGGTTGATCCACGGACAGCCACAAGCTGGAAAAACGGTATTTTCTTTTTTGACGAAGAATCACTCAGCTCCATCATTCGCAAATTATCGCGCTGGTATGGAATTAATATCAAATGTACAAAGCCTGAAATCAATCAATATAAATTCTCAGGAGAAATTCGGAAATATGAAGAAATCAGCAAAGTTTTGGATATTTTAAAACTCACCAATGAAATCACATACAACATTTTATCAGATAAAAGTGTAGTGCTTTACCCAACAGAATAAAAAACGTTTTTTTATGCAATAACCTAATCTAATATTATGAAGACAAACAGTAAACGAGAAAAAACTTACTACAGAAGAAGATTATGCATTCTTCTACTGACAGGTAGTTTGCTATTCACACACACAATACTTTGTGCCAGTGCCTATAGTCAAAAAAAATTAAACATCAATATGAATAAAGTTTCATTGATTGAGATTTTTAAACACATTGATCAGAATAGCGAATATTCAGTTTTATACCGTTCTGATCAATTGGAAAAAATAAAACCGATCAGTATAAACTTACAAAACACCACCGTAGAAGAAATTTTAAATGAATGTCTACAAGGAACCGGATTTTTGTATCAATTGAATGATAAAACAATCGTCATCAGCAAACAATTACATCAAACCACCCAAACACCTCAACAAGGGATGCGAGAAATCCGAGGGACCATCGTTGATACAAAAAAAACTCCTCTACCCGGAGCCACCATTATGGTTAAAGGGACAAGTATAGGAGTTACAAGTAATGAAAAAGGAGAATTTACAATCAAAATCCCCAATGATGTAAAATCACTTACAATCACCTTCATCGGTTTTAAGTCAAAAGAGGTACTTTTAGGAGCGAACAACACTATCAAAATCGTTCTTGAAGAAGATATAGTAGCAATGGATGACGTGGTAGTCACCGGCTTCTTCAACAAGAGAAAAGATGGATTTGCCGGTTCTGTAACAACAATCAAAAAAGCTGATTTACAAAAATTGTCTACTGGAAATATTTTCACCACAATCAGTACTATTGATGCCGGATTTAAAATTAACGAAGATAATATCAATGGTGCTAATCCTAATAAATTACCGGATTTTACTATTCGAGGAAAAGGAAGTTTTCAAAATGGTTCCACAACTCCCTTATTTATCTTAGACGGCTTTGAAGTGAGTGCCGAAAAAATATTTGATATGGATGTCAACCGAATAGAAACAATCACTTTATTAAAGGATGCATCCGCTACAATTCTTTATGGATCAAGAGCAGCAAACGGTGTCATTGTGATTGAAACCACTGCCCCCAAAGCTGGACAATTACGGGTAACTTATGATTTCAAACCAAGCATTGCACTTGCTGACCTAACCGGCTACGACCTAATGGATGCACAAGAAAAACTTGAATACGAACGTCTCGCCGGTATGTATGATCATACAACTGATTTCACTGAAAATCAAAAAAAAGATACGGAATATTATAAAAAATATAAAAATATTTTGGAAGGTGTTGATACTTATTGGCTATCAAAACCTATTCACTCGACTTTCTCTCACGCCCATTCTTTATTTGTGGAAGGTGGAGTTGATAATGTTCGTTATGGAATAGATGCTTCTTACAACAAACAAGAAGGTGTTATGAAATCCTCAGGACGAGATCGTACGGGACTTGGCTTTTCTTTGATCTACCGAATAAAAGATAAAATCACTATCAAAAACTATATTTCCTACGCTCATACCTACGAACGGAATTCTCCCTACGGAGAGTTCTCCACCTATGGAATACAAAATCCCTACGAACGTATACACGATGATAAAGGCGAACTATTACCCATTCTATTAAACGGTGAATCAAATCCACTATATGACGCGGAATTACCTTCACGTGACAACAGCAAGAGTCAAGAATTTCGTGAACAATTAAGTGCCGACTGGATGATAAATGATGGCTTTCGGCTCCGAGGACAAATTGGTATCAACAAATCAAATTACGAAAAAAACAAATACACCTCTCCGCTTTCCTCAAAATATGTCCTGACTGAAACGATGAATGAAGAAACAGGAATAATGGAATTTACTCCCATTGAAAAAAGAGGAGAATTAAGTATTGGCACAGGAAATGGGATGGAAGTTTCCGCCAATGTCACCTTAAACTACAACAAAATGCTTGCGGAGAAACACCTTCTCTATGCAGGATTAGGTGGTGAACTTAATACGTCTAATAGCTCCTCTAACGGCTATATAATGACCGGTTTTCCAGACGACCGGTATTCAGACCCGGCCTTTGCCATCCAATATAAAGAAAACACAAAAGCTTCAAGCAATGAAAGCAAAAACCGCTCAATCGGTCTCTTCGGAAACTTAAATTATATTTATGACAACCGGTATTTTCTGGATGCTTCATTACGTTATGATGGATCATCCCGTTTTGGTTCAGATAATAAATTTGCTCCCTTCTGGTCTTTGGGTGCCGGTTGGAATATTCACAATGAAAAATTCTGGTTTAAAAATTCACTTATTGACCTATTTAAATTACGATATTCCTATGGTATCACCGGAAATCAGGAATTTTCAGCCTACCAAGCCAAAACAATGTATCAATTCCAAACAGAACGGCTACTTGGTTCTATAATTCCTTCAACCATTATGGGATATGGCAATCCGGATTTAAAATGGCAGAAACAATATCAATCCAACATCGGACTGGATTTCGGAATGGCCCAAAACAGAGTAAGAGCCACCTTTAACTACTATCACAAACGTACGGAAGGAATGCTGACATCTATTACTGTCGCCCCATCCATTGGTCTTCCCAACAACAGTTTTACCGCCAATCTGGGAAAAATAAAAAACATTGGTTATGAATTAAACCTCAACGGAATCATTATCCGACAACCGGAAAAAGATCTTGAATGGGCCGTATTTTTCCAAGGTGCTCACAATGAAAATACATTAGTAGAAATCTCCAATCAATTAAAGGGCATCAACAGCAGTAATAATGATGACAAAGTAACTCCCGGAGCAGTATATGAAGAGGGACAATCTATGACAGCTATAAAAGCTGTTCAGTCATTGGGAATAGATCCCGTCACCGGCCAGGAAATATTCGTAAAAAAAGATGGTTCACTGACCTATATGTGGGATGCAGCAGATAAAATTTTATGTGGTGATTCGGAACCCAAATTCTTTGGAAATGTCGGAACAAATCTTTTCTGGAAAGGCTGGAATCTAAATATGGTATTCAAATACAGTTTCGGTGCGGATTACTATAATCAAACCCTTGCTTCACGCGTTGAAGGCGCTGATCCCCGATTAAACGCTGATCGGCGAGTACTTAATAATCGATGGAAAAATCCGGGCGATCACGCTTTATACAAAAACATCAAAGAATACACAACAACATTCATTTCTACCCGTTTTGTACAACGAGAAAATATGATACAATTGGGAAGTCTCTCTCTCTCCTATGATTTCAAAAAAGAGTGGCTGAACAAATATCGAATCAATACACTCCGATTAAGTTTTTACGCCAATGATCTTTTCAGAGCATCTACCATCAAAGAAGAACGGGGATTGTCCTATCCATTCCAGCGGAGCTATGTATTCGGTCTAAATATCGGCTTTTAATCTCTAAATCACTTACATTATGAAAACAAAAATATACCTCATCCTTTTTTTTGCGTTTCCATTCATCTCCTGTAATAGCTGGCTTGATGTCACTCCACAGGGACAAGTAGAAGCTTCCGATATGCTCTCTTCCGAGAAAGGCTACAATTCCGCCTTAGGAGGAGTATACTACACCTTGTCCAGTTCAACGCTTTATGGCAAGGAACTCAGCTATGGTTTAATGGATTTACTCGCACAGTATTGGGATGTTTCCAATAGCACCAGCCATAAATATTATAAATTAGCGCAATATGATTACAAAGATGCTAATTCAGTGGCTAAATTCAATGCAATATGGAAAGAATTTTATTCCTGTATCACACAATGCAATCTAATTATTGCTTCCCTCAATAAGAATCGAGAGGATATAAAATATGCAGAATTATTTGAAGGAGAAACCTACGCTCTCCGCGCCTTTGTGCATATGGAATTACTCCGCCTCTTTGGTCCTGTCATCAGAACCACCACCGATCTTGACAAAACAGGGATTGCTTACCGTACTGAATTTAACGTAGAAGCAAAAAAATTCGATTCAGCCCGCGAAGTATTAAACAAAGCGAAAGTGGATCTGACAAAAGCACTGGAATTATTAAAAAATGATCCGATCAATACAGTGGGACGTAAAGGGGACAAAAACACTTCATTGCTTGGATACAATGACATCCTCAACCGACGAGGTTCCCGAATGAACTACTATGCCGTGCTTGGTATGCTGGCACGATTGGAACAACTAATGTTAAATCAAGATCAGGCTTACATTTATGCCAAACGGATTATTGACGAATCAAAAGCCTCCAAAGTGCTTACCTTAATTGACAAGGTGAGTATGGGATCAGCAACAGAATCGTGGAAAGATCTCAATTATTCTTGCGAAATGTTATTCGCTTTGTATACCAATAACCTGTATGATTTAACCAATGCTACTTTTATGATGGAGGGTAAAGGTACCGCCAATTCTGCTTTTCCTATTAACTCAGCATTATACACGACCTTCCTCAATGATATTTATGGCCGTCAACCGGATGGAGCCGGAACCGATAATAGACTACGCTATTGGTTCGTCAAGAACGGACAAACCAATGATTATTACGAGTTTAAAAAGCTAAAAGAAGCAACAAAAGCTACTGGATTAAAGCCTCCCTACGATCCCGAAATCCCTGTAATGAGATTATCAGAAGTGTATTACATCGCTTGCGAAGCACAGATCGGTAAAGACAATGCCTTAGCACTTTCTTACTTGAACGAGGTGCGTGATACCCGAAATTTATCTCCCATAGAAGGTTCATTAACAAACGAAGAACTTTGGGAATATCTACTCAGAGAACAACGCAAAGACTTTATTGGAGAAGGTCGAATGTTTCCTCTTTACAAACGCCTATTCACTTCTTTCTACGTAAAACAAGGAGTCACCATTGAGCCATTGGAACAATATTTTATCTTCCCGATCCCAGATGCTGAATATGAATATTCGCCGAATGTAAAACCAAATAATTAAAAGAAAAATTATTGATTTTACAGGGAATTGAAAAAAGTAATGATAGTTTAAAAACTATATTAATTATGAACAAACATTTTAAACAACTGAATATGAATACATTTTTTAAAATATTCGTTGCGATTTTTATGATAGTCCAGGTTTCGGCTTGTAACCAAGACATTGATAAATTCGATAACGGAGAAAATTATATCTATTTCAACATGCCTTTTATTTTAAACCAATATGATCAAGCAACCACAACAAGAATAGATAGTATAAGCTATTCATTCGCATTGGATGACTATACCATCCACACGCACACATTCAAAATCCCGGTAAATACCATTGGGCTTATGCATCCGGAGGATCGAAATTATACCGTTGAAGTTGTCACAGACAGCTCCACGGCAACCTCAACAGATTGGGATATAAAGGCATTAGAGCAAACAATCATTAAAAAAGGACGCCTACAAGACACTCTTTATATCACAGTCAATCGGACTGATGCTTTGCAAACAGAATGGCATCATTTAGTCTTTCGATTACTCCCTAATGACCAATTTAAATTGGGAGATAAAGATTTGCAAACAGCCAAAATCTCCTTTTCAGATATACTACAACCGCCAATGTGGTGGGGAAAATGGAAGGCTGTCTTTGGAGAATTTTGCCGCGAAAAATTTGTCAAATGGCAGGAAATCTATTTCCTCGGTGCTGATCCAAATGTTGAAACAATTGGCGGACCTGGAAAAGGTAAACCTCTCTATTGGGACAATATGCCATATTATGCTAACGCCGGTTGGTATCCTTCTACATATATGTTCATCCGCATTTTAAAACAATACTTTATCGAACACGAAGTTTATCCGAACGGAGATACCAGCAAAGTGAGAATACAATTACCATAAGCCATTAAAAACATATCAAATATGAAAACGATCTATTTATTATATATACTGATAGCTTTTTTATCCTGGAGTTGTACAGAGGATAAAGGCAATTACGATTACAGTCCTATCAACGATGTACAAATAACAGACATCAGTAATCAAACAAGTGTTGCCGGAGATAGCCTCATTATTCCGGTCACTTTCACTCGTTCGCTCAATAGCGAAGAAAAGGATTTAGACTATCTTTGGGAAATTGATGGTAAAAAAGTTGCAACTACCCGAAATCTAAATATCACTACACCAACTGATATCACTTTTGGAAATAAAATCTGTCGTTATCTCATCACGGATAAGAGCAACGGAATGCAGTACTTCAAGACCTTCACTGTAAATATTGTATCGCCCTTTAATTGGGGATATTATTTACTGACCGAAAAAGAGGATCATTCAACCATCTTATCTTACTTTTCCGTATTGAATAATAACACCAAATTCATTCATACCCATTCGATCAGCGGCACAGTATTAGGGAATCTTCCTCGCACTATAACCGGATCATTTGGTTACATTTCATCGCTGAAAGATTATTTTTGGACCATCAATATATTGACAACAGAGGGAGAGACACCTGTGATTATCACAGAAAATGCAACCTTCATTCCCAATCAAACAATCAGCAGCAACAGCTTTGTCGATCAAAGTGCCGGTAACGTCTTTGCCCCCGAATTTGTAATTACAGATCGTCGAAGCAGCACCTACTTCATCAGCCAAGGGAAATTCATTAGTTACACAAAAGGATTACTCTATCGCCCGGCAAAACACAACAAAGATTACTATTGGAGCTACCCAATATGGAGTCCATCCGGAGTTGCTCATATGTTTGTCTTTGACCAAACGACTCAAAAATACTATGTCATCAAATCTCAGCCCAATGTTCCGGAAGAAGGGATTATCGGAGATCCGTACGCTTATGACAGAGTTGTTGAAATCAAACAATTCCCTGATTTAACGGGACATACAATTATTGGAAATAGCTCAGTATATGTAAAGCCACAAGACGAAGCAACAGTTGTTACCGCCAATACAGAAGGTATCAATATGATTAAAATTGCATACAATTTTAATAGCGAAGCCGGTAAATTTGTCGAAAAGATCACGCTTCCGGTTTCCGGTGCAGACAGCGATACCAAGGCGGTACTTATCACTCAAGACTGGTATTTTTCTATCGGAAACAAAATTTACACTTCTCCGACACTGCTTCCCAAGTTAACTCCTTTTATTGATATTCCAACCGAATACGGTAAAATTGTAAACATTAATTGTTCTGCTATGAAAACACAGCTTGTTGTTACAACCTATGACAGCAATAGTACAAATGAACTCAAAGGATCAGTTCTTTTTATCGACATTCAAACGAAAAAAATGACAATCTATAAAAACGTCATTCATAAATGTGTGTCTATTCTCAGTTGTAATTCAGATCCTTGGGGATGGGAATCAGGAGACAATAAATAAGTCAAACTTAATAAAGCTCGCTACACAATCTTATTTATAATTGTTATTTTCAAAAAAAAGAGTCGGTAAATAAAAATACCGACTCTTTTTTCTTCCTCTTTCAAAAACATCAAAAACAAATTCTTCCCGTAACAGAAAAAGTTTTACATCACATTATAGATGATTGAATATTATTATTTACAAAGGTTTCACAGGCAAGGTAAACCAGAATTGAGAGCCTTCGCCCAGTTGAGAATCGACTCCGATCTCACCGCCCAATTTACGTACTATTGTTTCGCAGATCGCAAGCCCCAAGCCGGTTCCTGTTTTAAATTCATCCAATTTTATAAATCGATCAAAGATCTCTTTCTGTTTGTCTTGCGGAATACCCGTACCGGAATCGCTCACATAAAAACGAATACTATCTTCCAGCACCTGATAACCGAAAGTAATCAATCCTTGCTCCGTAAATTTAATGGCGTTATTGATAAAATTAGCCATCACTTGCAATAATCTATTTCTCTCAGTCAGAATCATACAATGTGGCAATTCAGGCTGAAAAGAGATCTCAATCCCTTCTGTCACGATCTTAAAACGAGAAGAAGTTTCCAGTTCTTTCATCAATACATTTAAATCGACCTCTGTATAAATAAATTCCAGCGTATTCGCTTCAATTTTCGATAAATCAAGAATATCATTGATTAATTGCAACAATAAATCACTGTTGCTTTTTATAACAGAAATATATTCTTCTCTTTCTTTAGGATCTTCTTCAAAAGTCAACAATTCACTAAATCCAAGAATAGCATTCAAAGGAGTACGAATCTCGTGACTCATATTAGCTAAAAACTTTGACTTCAATCGATCGGATTTTTCAGCATTCTCTTTCGCCTTTTTCAATTCACCCTCAATTCGTTTTTTAAAAGTGATATTTTCATATCTTAAGACACATCCTTCAATTTTACCGGATTCATCCCAAACAGGATTGGCTATAATCTCAATAACAAAATCCTTATCAAAAGAAACGGTTTTTTGTTCCATTTTGCCCGATTTAAATGCTTTTTCCACCACACAATCCGGACACGGATGGTCTATACCTTTAATTATTTTATGGCAAACTAACCCTTTTTTATAAGTTACCGGTAACAACTTACTTACAGTTTTGCTGATATTTTCATAACGAACCACATAGTCAGGATTCAAAAAAACAAAACCAATATTTGTATTATTCAAAATCAGCTGATTAATCCGATTGGCTTCTTTCAATGCTTTTTCTGTCTGCATCAAATCGCTCACATCCAATCGAGTTCCAAGCAACCAATGATGACTACCACTCAATATTATATTTTTATATACAATCGAATCATTTTGTTTGCCTGCCGGCGTCACGTAAACATCTTGATTTCGAAATGCTTTCCCGCTATTTATAATTTGCTTATCCTGCTCTTGATATTTACTTCCCCGCTCTTCACCATAAATATCAATATCCGTTTTTCCAAGAACCTCTTCTCGCTTGATACCTGATCGCAAATCGCTTTCTTTGTTCCAGTATATATAACGGAACTGATTATCCACATCTTTTAATACCACCGGAAAAGGAATATTATCCAAAATAATATTTAACAGATCTTTATTTTGCTTCAATTGTAATTCAAAAGTCTTTCTTTTGGTAATATCGCGAACAAAACAAACAATTTCATTTTCTTTGATATATAAATAACGCCCTTCATAATAATTGATTCCAGCCGAAGTTTCGAGTTCATATTCCGTTTCAAAAATACCTTTATTCTTCAATGACATTTCTACTCCGTTGCGCACTAATGTCGCTAATTTCGGTTCTACGATACTGGTAATATCCTTTCCGAGCAGCTCAGACATTGGTACGAATAATTCTTTTCGAATTGGATTGTAAAGTTTTAATATCCGGAAATTCTGATCCAACATAAAAACCATATCAGGAATAGCTTGTATGATTTTTTCACATACATCTTCCGAGTTTTTCTTTTCTTTACAATTTTTACAACATCTAAAAATGCAAAAAACACAGATCGCTCCGATGATCAAAAATGCAATATATTCAAGCATATCTTTTTATTTTTATAGCATTAGTATTCTACTATGCAAATAAATTTCTACAAAGATCAGAAATCTTTGAAACAAAGACAATCTCAATACGAGAATTTTTACGTATAAATGCTCTTTTATTTCCCGATGGAACAAAGATTCGTTTAAAACCAAGTTTTTCAGCCTCAGAAATGCGCTGCTCAATGCGACTCACTGCCCTGATCTCACCGGAAAGTCCCACTTCACCGGAAAAAACCGCATCAGACGGCAAAGCAACATCAATATTAGAGGATAAAACTGCCATTACAACCGCTAAATCCAAGGCAGGATCACTCACTCGAATCCCGCCGGCAATGTTCAAAAAAACATCTTTAGCAGCCAATTTAAAACCCACCCTTTTTTCAAGTACAGCCAACAACATATTCAATCGTCGCGAATCAAAGCCCGTAGCCGACCGCTGTGGCACTCCGTAGGCTGCTGTCGACACCAACGACTGCACTTCCAATAAAATCGGTCTAACGCCCTCTACGGTGGCACAAACAGCTATCCCGCTTAAATCCTGATCGTGATTAGAAAGCAATAATTCTGAAGGATTGCTCACTTGTCGTAAACCGGTTTGCAGCATTTCATAAATACCAATTTCAGAAGTAGAACCAAAACGATTTTTCATAGAACGGAGTATCCGGTACATATATTGTTGATCGCCTTCAAATTGGAGAACGGTATCTACCATGTGTTCCAACACTTTCGGACCTGCCAACTGTCCATCTTTCGTAATATGCCCAATCAAGATCGTTGAAACTGTATTTTCTTTGCTAAAACGCAACAAAGCATTGGTACATTCCCGAATCTGCGACAAGCTCCCCGGAATGGAATCAACCGTTTCAGTAGCCAAAGTCTGAATTGAATCAATAATCAATAAATCCGGCAAAATGGCACGCGCGTGTTCCAACACCATTTCCAATGAATTTCCGGACAGAAACAGACATTCGTCATTCCCCGCACCCAAACGCTGGGCACGCATTTTGATCTGAGAAATACTCTCCTCGCCTGAAACATATAAGACTTTCCCCTGTGGGTTGTGAAGGGCAAATTGCAAAACCAAGGTCGACTTGCCAATCCCCGGTTCTCCTCCCAACAAAATCATCGAACCGGGCACCATTCCTCCCCCCAACACACGGTTTAATTCCTCATCTCCTGTATCCATCCGTTCGTCTGCATTCATCTTAATTTCAGACAAACGAAGTGCTTTAGAAGTAGGAGCTCCCATCACCGCATTTCCTCTGCCTTTTGCTGCCACTTCCACCTCCTCTATAAAACTGTTCCATTCCCCGCAAACATTACAACGTCCAGCCCACTTTGCTTCTTTCGCGCCACAATTCTGACATACAAAAACAGTTTTTGATTTTACGACCATTATCCGATGATTTAAAAATAGGACAAGGTGCAAAAGCCCTCCTCCTATTCGTATATTTTAATAAAACTCTTCTTCTTCTTCCCCTATCTCTCCGTTCATTTCATTCGCTTCCGCTTCGGAAACTGTTTCATTACAATCCAAGCGTTTTGTGACACTCAAGGGACGTTCAAAAGGACGGTTAGACATATTTAATTGAGGATCTGCAAAAGCCTTTTGTAAAAATTTTGCCCAAATCGGTAAAGCCATACTGGCTCCCTGTCCGTTCACCAAATTCTGAAAATGAATCGAACGATCCTCCGCTCCCACCCATACACCTCCGACTAAATCAGGAGTTACGCCCATAAACCAACCATCGGCGTGAGCCTGTGTCGTTCCGGTTTTCCCGCCCATCGGGTTCATTAATTTATATTTATAGCGCAACCGAACACCCGTACCGCTTGAAACCACTCCTTCCAGCAGATTACACATCAAATAAGCAGTGTTTTCTGTGATTACCTCTCTGGATTCTGCTCGAAATTCATCCAACACATTCCCATATTTATCTTCAATCCGATAAACCGGAATCGGAGAATTATAGACCCCTTTATTCGGGAAGATCGAGTAAGCGGCAACCATCTCTTTTACAGAAATCTCTGCTGTACCGAGGAATACCGAAGGCACCGGATCAATATGGCTATGGATCCCCATCTTATAAGCCATCTGCGCAACAGCTTCCGGCGTAAATTGTTTCAACACCCACGCTGAAATATTATTTTCCGAATTAGCCAATCCCCAACGCAAAGTCACCATCTCCCCTTTCCGCTTCGTACCTCCCCGTGCTGTCCACGTCGTCCCATCGGGCAATAGGAATGTCTGCGGAATATTAGGCACTTTATCGCAAGGTCCTAAGCCTTCTTGCATCGCCAACGTATAGAGAAGTGGTTTAATCGTAGATCCCACCTGCCGCTTGCCAACGCTCACCATATCATACATAAAATAACGGTAATCGGGACCTCCGACATAAGCTTTGATATATCCTGTTTTAGGATCCATCGCCATAAAACCGGCACGGAAAAACGACTTATAGTGTTTGATTGAATCCAAAGGCGACAGGATTGTATCCCGAATCCCCTGCCACGTGAACACCTGCATTTCGACGGGCTGCTCAAAAACCTTCCGAATCTCCGCATATTTCATTCCCTCTTTGTTCAATATTCGGTAACGATCGGATTGGCGAATTGAACGATTTAGCACCCCTTCAATTTCTTCAGGAGTCATATCGTTAGAAAACGGAGAATGCACTTTATTCCCTCTTTCTTTGTCAAATAACGGTTGCAAATCCTCAGCCAAATGCTCTCTCACCGCTTCTTCGGCATATTTCTGCAAACGGGAATCCAATGTTGTATAGATTTTCAATCCATCTGTGTATAAATCGTAATGTGTTCCGTCTACTTTCAGATTTTTCTTACACCAACCGTACAAGGGATTCATCTCCCACGCCATTGAATCTTGACGATATTGCGCGAGGTTATTGTAATGTTCACTTTCCGGCTTATTTGCCGTCATAAACAGCCGTAAATACTCCCTAAAATACGTAGCCAATCCCTCTTTGTGGTCTACCCGTTTGAAATTCAATCCAAGAGGCAACGCCTGCAACGAATCATATTCAGCCTCTGTGATTTTACCATATTTATACATCTGCGCCAGCACGACATTCCGCCGATTCAAGGTCAATTCAGGACGACGCACCGGATTAAAATAAGAAGAGTTCTTAGCCATTCCTATCAACATCGCAGCCTGTTCCATTTTCAAAGAATCCAAGGGCACTTGAAAATAAATATCAGCAGCAGAACTGATCCCCACGGCAAGATTCAAAAAATCATATTTATTGAGATACATCGTTATTATCTCCTCTTTCGTATAGCTTTTCTCCAAGCGCACGGCGATCACCCATTCCCGAAATTTCCGGATGGTCAACTCAAAAATATTCAAATCCGCTTCACGCGGGAAAAGCATTTTCGCCAATTGCTGGCTCAACGTACTCCCCCCTCCTGCCGAAGTATTGAAGGTCAACATCCCTTTCAACACACGCAATAATCCCCGCACATCTACTCCGCTGTGATCATAAAAACGGACATCTTCCGTCGCAACCAAAGCGTCTATCACCGAAGAGGGAATCTCTTTATATTCAATAAATTTCCGGTTTTCCTTTTCAAAATATTTACTCATCACCGGTCCGTCGGCAAAATAAACCTCCGAAGCAAAACGGTTATTCGGATTTTCCAATTCCTCAAAAGTCGGCATCACCCCTAACTTCCCTGCTGAAATCAAATAAAAAAACAGGAAGACGAGTAAGATAAATACCGTAACAACCGACCAAAATACAACGAAGAATTTCCAATACTTCTTAATCATAACTATTCGTATAAATATTGAGAAGCAAAGATAACTGAAAACTAAAATTTAAAACCATAGATACGCCTATTTTTATCTATCATAACAATAATCTCTCATTATCAATCGAAAATTCAGCGTATTCATCGGTACTCATCCCAACTTTTGATAGCTATATCCTTCTTTTCTAATTTACAGATAGCATAAATAAAAGCACTTGCCAAGCGGGCATTTGTAATCAACGGAATGTTATAATCCACTGCCGCACGGCGAATTTTATATCCATTATCCAATTCTCGCTTCGTATGATTCTTTGGAATATTAATCACCATATCAATTTTCTGATTTCGCAAATAATCCATTATATTCGGTTCTTTCGCTTCATCCGGCCAAAAGAGCAACGTCACTTGCATCCCGTTCTCTTCAAAGAATTTCGCCGTTCCGGCGGTCGCAAAAATATGATACCCCTTTTCAATCAACATTTTCGTTGAGTGCAATAATTCCACTTTTGAACGGCTGGGACCGGAAGAAATCAATATATTTTTCTTCGGTATGCGATGCCCCACCGAAATCATACTTTTGAGGATCGCTTCGTAATAATTTTCACCGATACATCCCACTTCGCCGGTAGATGCCATATCCACCCCCAACACCGGATCAGCCTTCAACAGCCGGGCAAAAGAAAATTGCGAAGCTTTTACTCCTACATAATCCAAGTCGAAAACCGATTTATTCAATTCCTTCACCTGCTCGCCCAACATAATCCGGGTCGCCATTTCAATAAAATTGTATTTCAATATCTTAGACACAAAAGGAAAACTCCGCGAAGCACGCAGATTACACTCAATCACCTTTATATCATTATCTTTTGCCAAAAACTGCATATTAAAGGGACCGGAAATATTCAATTCCTTCGCGACAGACCGGGCAATTTTCTTGATACGCCTCATCGTCTCCACATACAATTTCTGAGCAGGAAAAACAATCGTCGCATCACCGGAATGTACTCCGGCAAATTCAACGTGTTCACTGATCGCATAAGCCTTCACTTCGCCGTTTTGTGCGACAGCATCCATTTCCACCTCCTTCGCCTGTTCAATAAATTCAGTCACCACCACCGGATGGTCTTGCGACACCGCCACCGCCAATTCCAAGAAATGTACCAATTCTTCTTTATTCGACACCACATTCATCGCAGCCCCCGAAAGCACATAGGAAGGACGTATCAACAGCGGAAATCCCACCTCATCAACAAAACTGTAAATATCATCCATACTCGTCAATTCTCTCCACCGTGGCTGGTCAATTCCCAAGCGATCGCACATCGTTGAAAACTTCTGGCGATCCTCTGCCCTGTCAATCGACTCTGCCGAAGTGCCCAATATATTCACGTGTTGTTCATTTAAGCGCATCGCCAAGTTATTCGGAATCTGCCCACCCGTTGACACAATCACCCCTTTCGGTTCTTCCCATTCCACAATATCCATCACCCGCTCGAACGATAATTCATCAAAATACAATCGGTCGCAAGTGTCATAATCCGTACTCACGGTCTCCGGGTTGTAATTAATCATCACCGACCGATAGCCTTTTTCTTTGATCGTATTCAAAGCACTCACCCCACACCAATCAAATTCCACGCTGCTACCAATCCGGTAAGCCCCTGATCCCAACACCACCACCGAACGTCCGTCCCGCTCAAAAACGACATCATTCTCATTTCCATTATACGTCACGTACAAATAATTCGTCAAAGCCGGATATTCACCCGCCAGTGTATCAATCTGCTTCACACAAGGCACAATGCCCACCCCCTTTCGATAAGCACGCACCTCCAACATCTTTTGGTGAGGTGTCAGCCTATTTTCCTTGATTGTCAAGCGTCCAATCTGAAAGTCCGAAAATCCCATCTGCTTTGCCTTTTTCAGCAAAGTAAAATGCACCCCCGTCACTGTGGAATACTTATTCAGTTCCTCTTTTAAATGATGTATATTTTGTAATCTCTCCAAAAACCATCGGTCAATGCGCGTTATTTCGTGAATCTGATCCACCGTGTATCCCTGATCAAAAGCCAGCGCAATAGCAAAAATGCGTTTATCGGTCGGATTTTTAAGCTCTTCCCCCACCTCCGGAATATAAACGTGATTGCCGACAAACCCGTGCATCCCCTGTCCCACCATCCGAAGTCCCTTTTGTATGGCTTCCTCAAAAGTGCGACCGATTGCCATAATTTCACCCACACTTTTCATCGACGAACCGATCAACTTTGAAACCCCTTCAAATTTATTCAAATCCCAACGGGGTATTTTACAAACCACATAATCCAAAGCCGGTTCAAAACAGGCAGTCGTGACCTTCGTCACCGAATTTTTAATCTCGTGCAAACCATAGCCCAAGCCTAACTTTGCCGCCACAAAAGCCAAAGGATAACCCGTTGCTTTCGATGCCAACGCGCTTGAACGCGATAGGCGAGCGTTGACCTCTATCACCCGATAGTCTTCTGAGTAAGGATCTAATGTATATTGCACATTGCATTCACCCACAATTCCGATGTGACGGATGATCCGTATCGCTATCGCCCGCAATTTATGGTATTCGCTGTTACTCAATGTCTGCGAAGGAGCTACCACGATGCTTTCTCCCGTATGAATCCCCAGCGGATCGAAATTTTCCATATTGCATACCGTGATGCAATTATCATAACGGTCACGCACCACCTCGTATTCCACTTCTTTCCATCCTTTCAGCGACTCCTCAACAAGCACCTGAGGGGAATAAGCAAAAGCACCGGCAGCTAATTTCCGAAGTTCTTCTTCATTTGAACAAAATCCGGAACCCAGTCCTCCCAAAGTATAAGCCGCCCGCACAATGATCGGAAAGCCCAATTGCCGGGAAGCCTGCACCGCTTCATCCATTGTATTGGCAGCAATACTACGAGGCGTTTTTACGTCGATCTCCCGCAGTTTACCGGCGAATATCTCCCGATCTTCCGTGTCGATAATCGCCTGCACGGGAGTTCCCAACACCTCTACTTCATATTTTTCAAGAATCCCCTTCTCATAAAGTTCCACCCCGCAATTCAATGCCGTCTGCCCGCCAAACGATAATAAAATCCCATCCGGACGCTCTTTTTTGATCACCTCTTCCACATATTCCGGTGTCACCGGTAAATAATAAATCTTATCCGCAACGCCCTCAGAGGTCTGCACCGTTGCTATGTTCGGATTGATCAAGACACTGTATTTTCCTTCCTCCCGAATCGCTTTCAAAGCCTGCGACCCGGAATAGTCAAATTCTCCCGCCTGCCCGATTTTCAAGGCTCCCGAACCTAAGAGTAATATTTTATTGATTTCTTTCATTTTCCTTCCATATTTAAACTAAATAAATCTACCGACAGCCTCCGGCTTTCTCCATATTCGCTATAAACTCATCAAAAAGATACTCCGTATCGACCGGACCACTGGACGCTTCCGGATGAAACTGAGCAGAAAAAAAAGGTTTTGTTTTGTGCCGAATCCCTTCATTCGTACCGTCATTCACATTCACAAACAGGGGTTCCCAATCAGCAGACAAGCTTGTGCAATCAATGGCAAAACCGTGATTTTGGGACGTGATATAACAACGGTTACTTCCCGGTTGCATCACCGGCTGATTATGGCTGCGATGTCCGTATTTTAATTTATAGGTCGCCGCTCCGGCGGCTCGCGCCATCAACTGATTGCCCAAACAAATCCCCATGATCGGACGATTGCCCGCCAACGCCTTCCGGATATACTCAATCGTCACCTCACATTTTGCCGGATCTCCCGGACCATTGGAAAGGAAAATCCCGTCACATTCCTCCTCCGTAAAATCATAATCCCAAGGAACGCGCTTAATTGTTACATTCCGCTTCAGCAGACAGCGAAGGATATTATATTTTACTCCACAGTCCACCAAGATCACCTTGTATTTACCGTTTCCATATTCTTTGACTTCTTTCGTTGAAACCTTCGCAACCAAATTGTCATCATTCGGATCATAAAAAGGTATCGAAACCTCGTCAAATTCTATTTTACCAAGCATCGCCCCCTCTTCCCGCAATTTCTTTGTTAAAGCCCGCGTATCTATACCAAAAAGTCCCGGAATCCGTTGTTCTTGCAACCATTGACCGAGACTTTTTTGAGCATTCCAATGACTATACGCAAACGAATAATCAGAAACAATGAGCGCGGTGCAATGAATCTGATCCGACTCAAAGAATTTGGAAACACCTCCCTCCTCTTCGTCAAGCGGAACACCATAATTACCAATCATCGGATAAGTAGAAACCAAAACCTGTCCGGCATACGAAGGATCTGTCAAACTTTCCGGATAACCGATCATCGCCGTGTAGAATACCACTTCACCCGAAACCGATTGCTCGTAACCGAATGAAGTCCCTTCGTAGATTGTCCCGTCTTGTAGAACCAAATAAGCTTTCTTCAAATTATGCATATCTATTTATATAAACTAATTTATCATACGTCCAAATTGGCACAAAGGTACTAAAACATTCATTTCTCAACAAGAATATTTATGCTATTATTTTGGATATATACCCAATCAAGGTAAAAAAGAATAAGTTTATGACAAACCGTTTTTCTATTCCTCTTTATTTTATAACTTTGCCTAACTGTTTCTAATAAACCATCTATATGAGAAATAAGACGAAAAGACTATTAACAATTCGCAAACTAATCGGATCTGAATTGATCTCTTCGCAAGAAGAATTATTATTCCGCCTAAAAGAATTGAATGTCGAAGCCACTCAAAGCACTTTGTCTCGAGATTTAAAGTTTATGAAAGTTGGTAAAATTCCTCATAAAGAAAAAGGCTATATCTATGTCATCCCCGAAAGCATACAAAATGAACAACGGGAGGAAAAAGTATGTTCCATCATCACCGATACGATTTTAAGCATCGACTTTTCAGGCAATCTTGCTGTCATTAAAACCTTACCGGGATTTGCAAACGCCGTGACTGTCCTCATCGACAGCGAAAACTACTTTGAAGTATTGGGAACCATTGCCGGCGATGACACCATTTTTATTGTGATGCGCGAAGGCGTCAGTCGCAGCGAACTGGTTGAAGCCCTGACTTCGGTACATTCGGGTATACACACACTGTATAAATAACCGACACCTCTCTTTAAAATTTCTCGCAACGCTTCCCATTGTGTGGGACATCTCGTCGTTTTATGTCACCACAATGACAAAGACTTACGGCATTTTTACTGATCGCAATCGCATTTTATACCCCTATTCTTTATTTATATCAAAAATAGTTCGTAAACTTGCACCCCGTATTTTTAACAAAGTATCATGCAAGTTTTACACACTAAAAATGAACTAATTACCCTTCTTGACAAAGAAAAGAAAGCGGGTAAAAAGATTGGATTTGTTCCGACAATGGGTGCTTTGCACAATGGACATTTATCCTTGGTAAAAGAAAGTAAAAGCAATAGCGACCTCACTGTTGTCAGTATATTTGTCAACCCAACACAGTTTAATGATGCCGACGATTTAAAACGTTATCCGCGCACCTTAGACCAAGATGTTGAGTTATTGAAAACGGTAGATTGTGACATCGTCTTCGCCCCGTCGGTCGAGGAAGTATATCCGGACGTTGATACCCGCAAATTTGATTTCGGGTACCTCGAAACCGTGATGGAAGGTGCCAGACGTCCCGGACACTTCAACGGAGTAGGGCAAGTAGTCAGCCGATTATTTGACATTGTGAAACCTCACAAAGCATTTTTCGGTATGAAAGATTTTCAACAAGTAGCCATCATCAAAAATATGGTGAACCAATTGAAATACAACCTTGAAATCGTCCCTTGCCCCATCGTTCGCGAGAAAAGCGGTTTAGCTTTAAGCTCCCGGAATGCCCTTTTGGACGAAGATCATAAAAAAAATGCCCCTCATATCTATGCTACCTTAAAAAAAGCATATAACTTTGTCCCGCAGAAAAGTGTGAACGAATTAAAGCAATGGATCACGGATGAAATAAACAGTAATCCGTTCTTGGAAGTAGAGTATGTGGAAATTGTAGACGACACGACATTGAATATCATTAAAGATTGGTCGGAAAAAGGAACAAAAGTGATTTGTGTCGCTGTCTATGCAGGAAAAATCAGATTGATAGATAATATCGTCCTCTGATTTTAAACAAAAAGCTATCGGTATGTTTATAGAAGTAGTAAAATCAAAAATTCATAAAGCATCGGTCACTGAAGCCAACCTTCAGTACGTAGGGAGTGTGACCATTGACGTCGCCTTGATGGAAGCTGCCAATATCATTGAAAATGAGAAAGTGCAAATTGTCAATGTCAACAATGGAGAAAGATTGGAAACATACGTCATCAAAGGCGAAAGAGGATCGGGTGTGGTATGTTTGAATGGACCCGCCGCCCGCAAATGTGCGGTAGGAGATATTGTCATCATTATTTCATACGCGATGATGGATTTTGAAGAAGCTAAGCAACATATTCCTACGTTGGTCTTCCCGGAAACAAGCACCAATCAACTCATTTAAATAAACAGCGATGTCAAATCGTTTTTGACATCGCTGATCACTTATATTCAATCGCTGATCGTCTTTTGCCTTATGGATTATTTATCATTTATCGAAAATAAAATTGTCAAAGACAAAGCAGTTCTATTGACAAGCTTAGAGCAATGGCGGTTTAAAGAAGAAAAAATTGTCTTCACGAATGGTTGTTTTGATATTCTTCACCGTGGACACATCGAATACCTTGCCAAAGCGGCAGCCTTAGGTCAAAGATTGGTGATCGGATTAAATACGGACACTTCGGTCAAAAGATTGAAGGGCGAAAACCGACCGGTCAACGATCAGCAAGCGCGCGCTTTATTACTTTCATCTCTTATCTTTACAGACAAGGTTGTTTTCTTTGATGAAGATACTCCTTTGGAATTGATTCGTTTGATACAGCCCGATATTTTAGTGAAAGGCAGTGACTATCAACCGGAAAAAATTGTCGGATATGATATTGTAAAAGCCAAAGGCGGGGAAATTATAACCATTGATCTCACTGCGGGCTTTTCAACCACCTCTATATTGAATAAATTGTAATCCCTATCATTAAGCTGTTTTGTTGTTGTTTACAGGTTATCGTTAGGATAACCTATCCGTCTGTCGGTAAAACTTTTAATGTCCCATTTCCTATCATTAGAATAGGAGATGAATGGGTGTTAAATAGGAGTTGAATGGGAGTTGATGTAAGGCTGAAGATACGATGAAGTTAAAATAAAGAGGGATTGAGGATGAGATATAGCAATCATTTCATTAAAATAATGGAAAAATCACGGTTAGTAATTTGGGGAAAGTATGTTGAAAACTTTTAATAGAAACTAATAACTTTATTTGGTTTGTTTTATTTTGTCACTCGTTCTATTTTTTTTCGATATTTCAAAGAAAAGATAGGTTTTTTATTAAAATCGTTTCGTACAATTTATGAACAGTTTTACACCATTTAAAAGTTAGTTTTTTATCACCACAGGAAGTTATGAATAGCTGTTAATAACTCCTATTTTATATTGATTAGCAGTGTTTTATAAAAATATTAATTGTTAGAAACGCTCTACTTTTTTTTAATAACGAAAAAATCAAGTAAAAAAATGAATACTTATAAAGACAACTGACAAGCTATTATAATTATTATTCTTTTTAAATAGATTATAAAATATAATTATATATATATGATTGTTAGAAACAGGCTTTGTGTAACTTTGCAAAATATTTTATAGTATTTTTTATGTATTCTGATTTTCTTTAAAAGATAAAAAGTTGTATGTTTGAAAATTATATCGGAATAAAATAAGTGAAAGAAAAGAAAGATATTTAAAGGTGTCAAGGAATTTTAAAGATGAAATTGTATTAATTAATCGAATATGGAAGTAAAAATAGTCAATCGTTCTAAGCATTCACTCCCGGAGTATAAGACAAAAGCTTCTGCGGGTATGGATATTTGTGCTAATTTGGATAAAATTGTAACTTTACAACCTTTAGAAAGAAGATTGATACCGACGGGTTTGTTTATTGAGTTGCCGGAAGGATTTGAGGCGCAAATACGTCCACGTAGCGGACTTGCTTTAAATGAAGGAATTGGTATATTGAATAGTCCCGGTACGTTGGATGCTGATTACAGGGGAGAATTGGGAGTGATTGTAGTTAATTTGTCGAATACTGTTGTAACGATAGAGGATGGCGAACGGATTTGCCAGATGATTATTAATAAAGTGGAGCAAGCAGAATGGGTGGAAGTAGAGAAATTGAATGAGAGCGAACGAGGATCAGGAGGATTCGGGCATACCGGAAAAAAATGATGGAGCAGATAAAAAACTAATGACGATCGTATGAAAAAATGGATAGTTTTTGCTTTTCTTTCTCTTTTGATGACGACTGTATTTGCCAATCAAAAAAAGAAAATTGAGAAGGTACAGGAGTTGAACGAAAAAGATAGACTTGAATTTGACTATTCTTTTATGGAGGGGGTGAGAAGTAAGATTACGGGGGATTATCAATCGGCTGTTGGTTATTTTGATAATTGTCTGAAAATATTACCTTCGAGTTCGGTTGTTAAGTATGAAATTGCGGCTATCCTGTCTGCCAATGAGGATTACAATGGAGCTCTTTTGTTAGCAAGAGAAGCAGTTGCCGGTAATCCTGATAATATGTGGTATAAAATATTACTTGCTAATATATTACAGAAGAAGTCGATGATTGAAGAGGCGTGTAATGTATATGCGGAGATTATTGCGAAATATCCCAATAAAGAGGAGTTTTATTTGATTGAAGCGGCTTTGTTTACTTCGGTTGAAAAGTGGCAGCAGGCTATTGATGTGTATGACCGGTATGAAGGTCAATATGGAATTACAGAGCCGGCTTCGATTGAAAAGATTAAGTTGTATACGAAGTTGGATGATGTAAAAAAAGCTTCCAATGAGTTGTTGAAGTTGATCAATCGGTTTCCGGATAAGAGTGAGTATTTGAGCTTGCTGGCTGAATTGTATTTTAATTATGGTCAGGATAAGAAGGGATTGCAGATATTAGATCGGCTGTTGAAAGCTGATCCGAATAATGGATTTGTCAATTTTTATTTGGCTGATTATTTTAGGGATAAAAAGGAGTATGATAAAGCGAATGAGCATACTAAAAATGCTTTATTGAGCGATGGAATTGAAAATGGCTATAAGATTCAATATATTTTAAAGTTGATTCTTCATTCGGATACAACGGTTGTGACAGATGGTCAATTGGATTCTTATATGAATCTTTTGATGGGTAAATATAGTGATGATTTGTCTGTGCGGGCATTGCATTCTGATTTTTTAAAGAAAGATAAGAAATTAGTGGAAGCGAAGAGTGAGTTGGAGTATATTCTTTCAAAGGATCAAAATAATTATTTGATTTGGGAAGAGTTGTTGTTGATGTGTAATGAGATGTCGGACACCAGTTGTATGTATCACCAGAGTTTGGAGGCTGTTAAGTATTTTCCGGAACAACCTTTACCTTATGCGGTGGCGGCTATTTCGTTGATGATGAATAAGAATTTTAATGAGGCGTTGCCTTATTTGGAAAAAGGCTTAGTGTTAGTGGATGATAAAGTGGATTTGAAGGTGCAATTTTATTCTTATTTGGCGGATTGTTATTATAATTTGGACAGTGTGAAATTGGCTTTCAATATGTTTGATCAGGTGCTGAAGTTGGCTCCGAATGATATATTGGTTTTAAATAATTATGCTTATTATCTTTCGATTAGAGATGAGCGGTTGGATGTGGCTGAAAAGATGAGTTCAAAGGCTGTTTCTATGGAATCGGATAATCCTACTTATTTGGATACGTATGCGTGGGTGTTATATAAACGAGGAAATTATTCGCAGGCACGGTTTTATATGAAGTTGGCGATTGAAAAAACAAAAGAACCTTCCGGGGTGTTGTATGAGCATTATGGAGATATTTTGTACCGGGGTGGACATAAGGAGGAAGCATTGGAGATGTGGAAAAAGGCTTTGGAATTGAATACGAAAATATCCGATGTATTAAAACAAAAAGTTGAAACAGGAGTGATGCCTGAATAATTGTGACAGAATGAAAATTAGCTATGTTTTTTTGTTGGTAATCAGTCTATTTTTGTTTTCTTGTCGTAGCGTAAAGCAGGTGACAGAGAAGAAAGAGGTACCTTTTATCACAGAAAATAAATTATTAAAGAATATAGAGAGTAATAAGTTAGCATATAAAACGTTGTATGCGAAGCGTATTGATTTGTCGTTGAGCGGGAAGAAGGTATCCGGAAGTTTTAAGTCGTCTTTGAAAATAGTGCGCGACAGTTTTATACAGATTTCTGTGACGGCTCCATTGGGGATAGAAGTGGCACGGATTTTATTGACAGTGGATAGTATTAAATTTATAGATCTTTTTCATAAAAAGTATTTTTTGACTGATTATAATTATTTTTATAATAAATTTGATGCTCATATTGGTTTTGATTGTATTCAAAAGATTCTGACGAATACATTTTTTAATTTTGAAAGTTGCAGTGGTTTAGAAAAAGCTAAGAAATATAAATTAGATCGGACGGATAATGGATATGAGCTTTCAACGTTGGAGGAGAAGGAGTTAAGTCGGAAAATCAAGAAGTTATATAAGAAGAAAAAGAAGAATAAGGAGTATGTCTTGATTTTACAAAAGATTTTGATTGATCCGCAGACGTTCCGACCTTTGACAATGTCTATTGAGAATATGGATGAAGAAACGGGAGTGGGCGTTCGTTATGATGATTATAAGGATTTTTCCGGGAGAAATTTTCCGGAGAAAATTGTATTTAAGTTGTTTACAGATGAGGATGAGACCAGTTTGGAATTTAAATTTTTAAGATTGGAATTTGATGTGCCGGTGGAATCTAATTTTAAGATTTTACCCAAATATAAAAGGATGCAACTCTATTGATGGTTGGGAGTTGTGTGTGAGTTTTTTAATAGGGAAAGGTTGGAATAGCATTCGTTATAAATGTTTATTTAGTTGTAGATGATTCTGAAAGAGTTTTTAATCGTGTTATTTTGTCTCCTTGTGTTCCAAACAGGAACGTGGGGGCAATCTATCAATACTATAAAGAAGGAAAAGGAAAGGAGTGAGAAGGAGATTTCTTATCTGAATAAATTATTGGAAGAGACTAAGAATGATAAATCAGCATCGACGGCAAAATTAAATATTTTACAACAAAAGATTGTCCAAAGTAAACGGGTGCTTCTTTCTTTGAGCAAGGAAGTGAAGTATTTTCAGGTTTGTATTTCAGTGAATGAGCAGCGTATTTATGAATTGGAAAGTGAGAGAAATTCGATGCTTCAGTTGTATGCAAAGTTGGTTTATGGGAGTTGGAAAAAGCGTAATAAATCGAATAAGTTGATGTTTATTTTTTCTTCGGCAGATTTTAATCAGGCTTACAATCGGTTTAAATATTTTCAACAAATACAGGAGTATTCGGGACGTCAACTTCAGTTGATTCAACAGGTGAATGATTCATTGAGTTTAAAAACTAAGGAATTGCGCGAATTGGTCGATCAAAAAAATACGACATTGGGTGTGATTAATTATAAAAATAAGGAGTTAGAATCAGAAAAAAGTAAAGAAAATCAGTATATTACGGATATACAGAAGAAAGAGAGGACGATTAAAAAGAAGTTGGAGAGAGAGATCAAGAACCGGCAGAAGTTGTCTAAGGAGTTAGATCGGTTGATTGCGTTGCAAACGAAGAAATCGGGTAGTTCGTCTTCAACTTATCGGTTGACTCCTGAAGAGAAGCTTGTTTCTGATAATTTTGCCAGTAATCGGGGCAAATTGCCGTGGCCTGTTGCAGAAGGATTTATTTCAGAAAGATTTGGAGTGAATGTTCATCCGGTATTGAAGTATGTGAAGACCAGTAATAACGGTGTGAATATTACGACTTCAAAAAATGCGGATATTCGTTCGGTTTTTCAGGGGGTGGTTTCTGAAATATTTTTTGTACCCGATTTGAATAATGTGGTGGTGGTTCGGCACGGTAGTTATCTGACGGTGTATTCTAACTTGATTGATGTGACAGTGAAAAAAGGTGCTCAGGTGAAGACGAAGGATGTAATTGGGCGGGTGGCTTATGATGATGAGAAAGGAAATGTGTTGCATTTTGAAGTGTGGAAAGATATTGAAAAATTGAATCCTGAATTCTGGTTGGCTAAATGATGAATGTGAAATCTGCATATCAGAATTTGAAAGACGATTTAAATCGAGACCTGAAATTTTTCAGATGGAAGTTGTTTTTTTATACTTTGATGAAAGGAGGAGTGATTCTTGGCTTTTCTATTCTGTCTATTCTTTTCTTTTCTGCATTGTTTTTTTCTTTTTTTGAAGGGACTGTCTTTTTGAAGGATATTTTCTATTCTGTGTTGGTTGTGTTGGTTGTAGCTGATATATTGCTGTTTGTGGTGTATCCGTTGGTTCGTTTTCTTTTGTCTTATTCGCTTGACAATGATATTTTACTTCGACAGATTTTAAGGTTTTCTAATGCAGAGAAGGATGTTTTTCTTTCTGTGTATAATTTGGCATTTCATCCGAAGAGTATATCGGGCGATGAGCAGTTGAAAGAAGCTGCTTTTGTTCAGAAATATAATTTTGTAAAGGAAAATAATGTGTCTGTTTATTTTCCTAATAAGCGTATATTCAATAGATTGTATGTATTCTTAGGGGTTGTTTTATTTTTTTTTGTGGGGGGAGAATATTTGAATCAGTTGTATGCTGATTTAAGAAGTGGGGAGGAAATTCATACTGCGGCAAATGAAATAAGGTTTGTGGTGGCAAATGAAAGTTTGAATGTTGAGTCGGGTAAGCCTTTTCGTTTGAAGCTTCAGATAGAAAGCGAGCGTTTTACGGTAAATAATGTGTTTATTTGTTTTGGGGGCGGAGCGTTTTTAATGTCTAAGCGGGATTCTCTTTTTGAATATGATTTTGAGGTGGTGAACAATGATATTAAATTTTTTTTTCAGGCAGCGGACCAAAAAAGTGAGTATTATCAGATCACCGTTTTACCCACTCCGGTGATTAGTAGTTATAAAGTGACTTCTGTCCCTCCTGCTTATACCGGTTTAAAGACTGAGGTTTTAATTAATACAATTGATTTCCGTGTTTTGTACGGATCGTTATTGAAATTTGAATTTAATTGTTCTGAATTGGATTCACTTTATTTGGGAAAGGGCGATCATTTTTCGCCTGTTTCTTTGAAATCGGCTTCGTCGGCTGGTTTGAATTTGAATGTTAGGGAGTCCGGTAGTTATGCCTTGTATGGTTCTAATGAGCATTTTGTCCGAAAAAATCTGTTGAATTTTACGGTCACTTGTATCCCCGATTTGTATCCTGCCATTCAGGTGACGGAAATAGAGGATTCGTTGCGTAATTCGGTTCATTATTTTTATGGAGTGGTTACGGATGATTACGGTTTTTCGGATTTGCGGTTTAATTATTCAGTGGATGGTCGTAGTTATACGGTTGTTCCTGTCCCCATAGTGAGGAATGTAAACACGCAGGATTTTTATTTCAGTTTTGACTTTGCTGAATTTGCGGGTATGGATAAAGCGGATATTGGTTATTTTTTTGAGGTATTTGATAATGATCATCTGTCGGGACCGAAGGGGACACGTTCGGATGATAAAAATTATCAGGTCCCTGATTTGAATACGATTTTCGATTATAATGTGGAGGTGAGTCAAACGGTTAATTCTTCTTTGAAAAATGCAGAGAAATTGGCTGGAGAAATTGTTGCAGGAGTGAAGGAATTACAAAAGAAGATGTTGGATAATAATGTGGATAATTGGGAAAAACAGCAGTTGGTGAAGGATATTGTCGATAAAAAGGATAAGTTGGATAAGCTGTTGAATGCAGTGAAGGAAAGCAATTTAAAGAAATCGGATCTGAATAAGAGTTTTACGGGACAGGATAGTGTTTTGATTGAAAAACAGAAGCAGATACAAAGTTTGTTGGATAAAGTGATGGATAGCGAGATGAAGAAGTTGATGGAGGAGTTTTCAAAGTTGTCAAATGAGTTTTCAAAGGATAAATTTAAGGAGCTGGATGAGAAGATGAAGTTGTCTTTCGATCAAATGAGCGAAGAATTGGATCGGAATATTGAGTTGTTGAAGCGTTTTCAGATTGAAGAGCGACACGATCTTTTGTCGAAGCAATTGGAAAAGTTGAAAGCAAATCAGGAGAAATTGGATCAAAAACTGGGTGACAGGTCTTCGGCTAAAGATTCCGTTGCCACTCAAAGTAAGGAGATTAAAGAGAATATGGAAAATATTAAAAAGAATTATCAGGATTTATTGAAAAATAATGCTGATTTGTCTGAGCCATTCCCTTTGGATGATCTGAAGTCCGATCTGAATCAATTATCGCAGGAAATAGATCAACAAGATAAAAATATTGGGGATAAAAAGGAAAATAAAAAGCTGTCGGAGCAGATTAAAAAGGATCTGAAAGAGTTGTCAGATAAGATTGAGAAGCAACAAGAGAAAAATTTTATGAATAAATCGTTGCCTGAAAATGATATAGAGTTGATTATTCAAAATATTTTAATAATTTCGCTTTCTCAGGAGGAGATTATGAAACAGTTTTCCAATGTGCAAACACAGAGTTTGAAGTATAATGAATTGGGGCGTTTACAAGATTTAAAGAGGCAAGAGTATAAGATTGTGAAAGATAGTTTATCAGCCCTTGCTGAGTCAAATTTGATGTTGGCGTCTTTGTTGAGCCATAAATTTTATGATATTGAGATTAAATTTGGATTGTTGTCCGGATATATTCAAGATAATAAAAGGGGGGAATTAGCCAGAGAACAACAATTTATAGTCAGTTATTTGAATGATATAGCTTTGTCGCTGACAGATGCGTTGGAAAAGAGTAAGCAAAGTTCAGATAAAGCGGGGAAAAAACAGGGTTCTAAAGCGGGGAACGGGAAAGGTGGTAAGTCGTCTGCTGAAGGCAAGGAGGGATATAACCGTATGAAACAATTTCAAAATGGCTTGAAAAAGCAGTTGGAAGATTTGGTTGCTCAAATGAAAAAAGGAGAAAAGGGGAAGCCTTTGCAGCAAGGAATTAGCCGGATGATTCGTGAAAATGAGCTTTTTAAACAGAGTATCAATGACTTTATTTCAGAATCCGGTTCTTTATCTACTACTGAAAAGCAATTATTGAATGAAATGAATCGCTTGTTGGATGAAAATATTAGGGATATGGCGAATTATTCTGTTTCAGATCAGTTGATCCATCGAAATAATATGGTCTATAATAAGTTGTTGATGTCTGAAAAAGCTTCGAAAGAACGGGAAGAATTTGAGGAGAAACGAAAGGCAGAATCGGCAAATGATGTTCAATTTAAAAGACCGGATGCGTTGCTTGATTTTCAAAAGAAGTCGGGCTTGATTAAAACTGATTTTCAAAAATCTGATTTAAAATTGAATGATTATTTTAAAATAATGTATAACAATTATTATATAAAGCTTGGTAATGAGTAAGTTAGAGATTTCAATATCATCAGAAATTAGCAATATTGTAAAGATTGAAAACTTTATAGAAAGTTTTACAAATTACTTTCAATTGCCTGTTGATTCTTTTGGTAAAATAAGTTTACCGATCATAGAGGCCGTTAATAATGCCATTTTATCGGGTAATGAGCAAGATCCTAAAAAGTTGGTGCAATTAACGGCTGAGAAAGTGAATGACAAGTTGATAGTTACAGTGCAGGATGAAGGGAAGGGATTTGATTATACGCATATTCCCGACCCTACGGAACCGGAGAATGTTGAAAAAATAGCGGGACGGGGATTGTATCTGATGAAAATTCTTTCGGATGAGTTGATTTTTGAAAAGAACGGTGCTTTTGTTACTTTGATTTTTAACTTGTAGATTCGTGTTTTGAAAGGAAGTGAATGGGGACAATGGGGGTGTTTGTAATGTTTTAAAAAGAATGGGTAAGGGTAGCTATCGGAGTGGATGGAATAGAATGTATTTAATTTATTTTTAATGAGAGAAGTTTTGTTTTTTAAAGAAGGAAAAATTGAATATCCTTCTTTTTTTTCTGATACGTTGACACTTGAGTGGTTGGATAGAATTGCTGCGCATTACGGCAAATCTATCGGTATAATTAGTTTTATCTTCTGTGATGACGAATATATTCTCTCTGTCAATCGTCAATATTTGCAACACGATTATTATACGGATGTGATTACCTTTGATTATTGCGAGGGTGAGTTGCTTTCAGGGGATGTTTTTATTAGTCTGGATACGGTGAAATCAAATTCAATGGAATTTAATACCGACTTCGAGAATGAGTTTAATCGGGTTGTTTGTCACTCTGTACTTCATTTAATCGGTTTTAAGGATAAAACAGAACCGGATAGTGTTGAGATGCGTAAAAATGAAAATATTTGCTTAGATTTGCTTAAAACGGCTTAAAATGACGAATCTGTTACCGGATTATGATGTGATTGTTGTAGGAGCGGGGCACGCCGGTTGTGAAGCGGCGTGTGCGGCTGCACACTTGGGATCGCATACGCTTTTGATTACAATGGATATGAACAAGATTGCACAAATGTCTTGTAATCCCGCCATAGGAGGAATAGCTAAGGGGCAGATTGTTAGAGAAATAGATGCATTAGGAGGGATGACAGGATGGGTGACGGATCAAAGTTCTATTCAATTTAGGATGTTGAATCTTTCAAAAGGACCGGCAATGTGGAGTCCGCGTTCGCAATGCGATCGAATGAAGTTTTCTGCTAATTGGCGATCTGTTTTAGAAAAAACGGAAGGTCTTGATATGTGGCAAGACGACGCGGTGGAATTGCTGATGGAGGACGGGCGTGTCTGCGGTGTGAAAACTTCGTTTGGCACTTCTTTTAAAGCAAAACGGGTGATTCTGACGAATGGTACTTTTTTGAACGGATTGATGCACATCGGACGTGTGAGTTTTGAAGGTGGACGGATTGGCGAACCGGCATCACACGGCATATCTGCGCAATTGTGCGCTTTAGGCTTTGAAACCGGTAGGATGAAAACAGGAACTCCTGTTCGGATTGATGGGAAAAGTATTGATTTTACGAAATTGACGGAACAGGATGGGGAAAATGACTTTCATCGTTTTTCCTTCGTTCATTTCGATTATACGAATGATTTGATCCATCGACCCTGTTATATGGCTTATACCAATGAAGCGGTCCACAATGCCTTAAAAGAAGGTTTTAAGGATAGTCCCTTGTTTAATGGAACAATACAAAGTATCGGACCACGATATTGCCCAAGTATTGAGACAAAGTTGAATACTTTTGCTGATAAAAATAGCCATCATTTGTTTTTGGAACCGGAAGGAGAGACTACGACTGAATTTTATCTGAATGGTTTTTCTTCTTCTTTGCCGTGGGAGGTGCAGTTGAAAGGCTTGCGCTTGATTGATGGTTTTGAAAATGTGCGTATTTTTAGACCCGGTTATGCGATTGAGTATGATTATTTTCCTCCTACACAACTTTTGCATACGCTCGAAACGAAATTGGTAAAAGGGCTTTATTTTGCCGGTCAAATTAATGGAACAACCGGTTATGAAGAAGCTGCCGCACAAGGTTTGATGGCGGGTATAAATGCCCATTTATCGCTCAATTCCGATCGAGAATTTATATTGCACCGGGATGAAGCTTATATTGGCGTTTTGATAGATGATTTGGTCACAAAAGGAGTGGATGAACCGTATAGGATGTTTACTTCTCGCGCTGAATACCGTATCTTACTTCGACAGGATGATGCGGATATGCGTCTGACACCTAAAGGTTTTGAAATAGGTTTGGTTGATGTTAATAGACATAATATATATTTAGATAAACTAAAAAAACGCGATATACTGATTAAATATGTAAGGGATTTTAGTGTTAGAGGGGAGGATGTAAATACTTTTTTAGAGTCAATTCATTCTGCTCCTTTGCGACAAGGTGTGAAGTTAGTAGATGTCTTAACTCGCCCTCAAATAGGTATTTTGCAATTATCAAATATATTGCCTCCTTTGAAAGAATTTATTTTTAATAATCATATCAGAGAAGAAATTATAGAAGCTGCTGAAGTATGTATCAAATATTCCGGTTATATTGAAAGAGAGCGGATGCTTGCAGATAAACTTTCGCGACTTGAAAATTTAGCAATATCCAATAAATTCAAATACGAAGAATTAACAAACCTTTCCATTGAAGCCCGGCAAAAATTAGCAAAGATTCAACCGCGAACGATCGGACAGGCTTCGCGCATAAGTGGAGTATCGCCGGCAGATATAAATGTTCTTTTAATATTAATGGGAAGATGATTGCGAAGTGAAAATGTTTCACGTGGAACATTCTAAAAAGTGCGAAGGGATGTTGTGAAGGATGTATTTGTATAAGCAGGAAATTGCCTTGCAATTCAGATTCCAGGAAGGATCTAAAAGAATAAGATAATAAATATTTATAGTCGAGAAATATGTTTCAGTAAGATGGCTTTTTCAAAGAATATTATTCTATTCTTTTCTGGTTGATGATTAATATAGTTTCGTCGATCTTATAAGTAATGAAATGCATCAATGAGCATCGTGCTATTTTTGAATGTCTCTGTTTGAAACAAGGAATTTATCATAGCACAAGTATTCTCGCAGATGGTAAATAAAGGAGGCTTGAATATAGTAGATAAATGGAAGTGGTGGATGGGTATAATCGGATATGGTAAAATAAATAATTATGGAGAACGCTATTTGTTTGATCTTTTGGGAAACATATCAATAGATAGAGAGTATTATTACAGAGGAGATGAAATAGCTTTCAAAACAGGCTATTCGATGGATCCGATCTTATATTGAAATTTAGAGTAATTCAAAATCGTCCTTGTAGGTATTCAGAGGGAAGGCATAGATTTAATGGCTTGTTTTCGAGAGGAAGGGGATTGGATAAGTTGTTTTATAATGGATAGGAAGTAATTTTCTAAATAAAGGTAGAGATTATTCTTTTATAATGGATAGTTGATACTTCTTTTATAATATCGATAAATTTGAAAAATAATAGGTTTATTGGGAGGAATAGGAATTTCGTCGAAGTTTTGAATCATAAATTGGTTAGACTGATATGATTTTTCCATTTTTATTTGTTTTTCCCTTTTCTAAAAATAGTTAGCAATGGATTCAATTTGAAATCACATTAGAATAGAGAAATAAAGGAAGAATGGGGAAAGACTCAAATGATACTGATAACATTTTAGTAATTTCAAATAATGAGCAAGAGAAGAGGTGAAGCATAAAATTTACAGGCGAACGGATGACTATAAAAAAGATGTAATTTTGTATGGCATTATATGATGAATATTTAAGAAAAAAGATCAATGACTTACCGATGAGTCCCGGAGTATACCAATATTTTGATTCATCAGGGGTGATTATATACATAGGAAAGGCTAAGATATTAAAAAATAGGGTATTATCTTATTTGAATAGAAGTAATCAATCCAATAAAACAAGGATATTAGTCAATAAGATCGCAGATTTTCGATATATTGTGGTCAACACTGAGCAAGATGCCCTTTTATTGGAAAATAATCTAATTAAGAAGTATAAGCCTCGATACAATATCTTATTAAAAGATGATAAAACCTATCCTTGGATTTGTATCAAGAAAGAGCCTTTCCCGCGTGTATTTATGACTCGAAATTACATACATAACGGATCAGAGTATTTCGGACCCTATACATCCGGTAAATTTGCACATATTTTGATCTCATTGATTAAATCTCTTTTCAAATTACGTTCTTGTAATTTGGCTTTGAACAAAAAGAATATTTACAGTGATAAATTCAAAGTATGCTTGGAGTATCATATTGGCAATTGTTTGGCACCTTGTATTGGTAAAATTCAGGAGGAAGAGTACAATCAATTTATAGATCAAGTGCGTGATATATTGAAAGGTAATCTATCTTCAGTAGCTGAAATAATGACCAATAAAATGAAAAGTTATGCTGAAATTTTAGATTTTGAAAAAGCAAACTTAATGAAAGAAGCTTTGGGAGCTATCAAAAATTATCAGGTAAAATCGACAATTGTCAGAACTACGATCAGCGATACGGATGTATTTTCTTATTTGGAAGATGATAAATACGCTTATGTCAACTTCTTACGGATCGTACACGGTGCTGTAATTCAAGTGCATACAATTGAATTGGAGAAGAGAATCGAAGAAGAAAAAGAATCTATTCTGTCTTTTGCTATCTATGAAATCAGGCAATTGGTGAATAGTAATTCTAAAGAAATTATTGTTCCTTTTTATCCGGACATAGAATTAGAAGGGCTTCAATATGTGATACCTCAACGTGGAGATAAAAAACAATTATTGGAATTATCAGAACGGAATGTTTCTTATTTTAAATTAGATAGAGAACGGCAGAGAAGTCTTAAAAAAGAAGATTCTTCTTTTAATATACTGAAAACCATTAAGTTAGAATTAAAACTATCGACATTGCCGCATCGTATGGAGTGTTTTGATAATTCAAATATACAAGGTAGTAATCCGGTTGCCGCCTGCGTGGTTTTTATTGATGGGAAACCGGCTAAGAGGGAATATAGAAAATTTCATATAAAAACAGTTGTGGGGGCGGATGATTTTGCTTCGATGGAAGAGATTGTTTTTAGACGTTATAGCCGGGTATTGGATGAGGGTTTGGAATTGCCCGATTTAATCGTGATTGACGGAGGCAAAGGGCAATTACATTCTGCTGTCAATAGTTTAAAGAAATTGGATCTGTATGGGAAAGTCGCTATTTTAGGTTTGGCTGAAAAAATGGAAGAGATCTATTTTCCGGGTGATAGAGATTCTTATTTGCTGGCTAAAAATTCTCTGTCATTGAAAATATTGATGCATATTCGGGATGAAGCTCACCGATTTGGAATTACTTTTCATCGAAAATTGAGAGAAAAAGGACAGACAAAGAGTGTGTTGGGGGAAATTAAAGGGATTGGAGAAGTAACAGAAACGGTTTTATTGCGTGAATTTAAATCGGTAGAACAGATTAAAAAGAAATCTGTTCTTGAATTGGCTAAGATTATAGGAAATAAGAAAGCGGAATTATTGTACCAACATCTACACGAAGGGAATGAATAACTGATTGATTTGAATTGTTTTATCGCCAATTAAGCACGTTGAGTTATCGAATAAAGATGTGCTTTGTTTATTCATTTGTTTATTACGGCATTTTATAGATTCATCGAAGTCATAAAGTGTGAGTAGAGATGTTGATAATTAAACATCTGGCAGTCAGTTTTGTATATAAATATATTTTTCTTTTTCTATTTTTCTTCTTCCATTTTTAATATGACAACATCTTGTAGAGGGCGACAATTCTCATCTGTTTCTAAGATAGCTATTTTGTCAACGATATCCATTCCTTCAATTACTTCTCCGAAAATTGTATATTCTCCATCTAAATGGGGTGTTCCGCCTATTGTTGTATAAGCTTTTCGCTGTTCGTCTGAAAGTTTTAGTTTCACCTGTTCAAACTGATGATGTGTTGCATCTGATAATTCGCGATTCACCCGCATTAGGTTTTCATAATCTTCAGCCCTTTGGTATTTTGCTATATCACCCTCCCTGCCGGTCTTTAAGCGATTAAAAAGAGCCGTATAGCGTTTGTTATTGATAGCTTCAACAGCATCGTCCAATTCTTTTGCTGTCAATATTTTTCCCTGGACAATATAGAACTGGGAGCCACTGGAATTGCGGTTTGGATTTATGTTATCACTCTCACGTGCAGCGGCCAAAGTACCTCGTTTGTGAAAAAATTGCGGTAATATTTCAGCTTGAATCGTGGGACCTATATCTTTTGCTCCCAATAATATTCCGGAGCGACATCCCTTTGAATCAGGATCGCCTGTTTGAATCATAAAATCTTTTATGACACGATGAAACAATAGACCGTTATAAGAATTCTCTCGCACTAATTTCAGTAGATTTTCCCGATGGCGAAAGGTTTCATCATATAATTTTAGTCTAATTGTTCCCAAGGACGTTTCCATCCGGATAATCGTACTTTTTTCACGTTGGCATCCTCCTAATAAAATGCCGATCAACAGGATAATCATAATCTTCTTCATTCTCAATAATATATAAGTAAGATATACTAATTATGGCAATATTTCAAACACCAGTCTATTTATACGCAGGTACTTACAGAAATAAGTGTGCTGTATTTGTCTTTTGATCTGTTCATTTTTTGAATTTAATACAAATTTAATACAAAATTAATTCATTCGGAGATAAAGAGAGCTATTTTTTATTAAATTTGTATTGAAATGCATTTTTGAAATCAAAATCGTATATTTGTAACAAATATTCTGACTATGAGATTGACATTAGCCTTCTTGATATTAATTTGTTTCATTACCGGATGTAAAGATAAGGAAATATCTTCTAAGCACCTGAGTAGTATCTCAGTTGTTCGTGAAACGGAGGATAATCGGAATTCTACGGATATAAATGTAGTAGCTCCTCCTGAAGAAAAGAATACTCCATCTGTTGCTGATCATCAGCAGCAAGCAAAATCACCTGCAAGGTATCATATTATCGTTGCCAGCTTCAGTTATGCAGAAAAAGATCGAGCAGAACGATTAGTGGAACAGTTGAAAGCGAAAGAATATCCGGCAATCATTATTAATTCTTCGCAAAGGTACCGTGTAAGCATTGAAAGTTTCCCGACAGAAAGAGAAGCGAATGTTGCCAGGAATGAATACAGGGAAATCACTGATCGTCAGGATATTTGGGTACACAAAATACAGTGATTATATCAAAATTCCAACGACAAGACATAAGCCGAACAGAAAGCCAAGGTATACCTGTAACGGATTATGCTTTCCCAAATACAAGCGGCAGGTTGCCAGTATTCCTGATAGTAATAGCATTAATACAAAAACATTGCGCAAATTTCCGGGATATTTTAGCCCAATGATGAGCAAAAAACCGCAGACGGCCCCTATTGCTGTCAGGTGCATACTCATTTTCCACCGGAGGGTGATGACCGAAAATGTTGACAATAAAATAATCAATATCAGGTATAATTGCTGTACAATGTTCGTGTAAGCGATTCGTCCTAACAGCCAGAAACCCAAAAATGCAAAGACGACTGTCACCAATATCGGATAGACTCTTTCTTGTTTTTCGTTTAATTCATAACTCCGAATTAATTTGAAGTATTTAAATAAGGGCAAACTGGCAATCGGGATCAAGAATAAGCAACAAATGGTTACCAAATAGCAGTATAACTTGATATTATACGGGATATAGACAAACATTGTGTTTCCGTTGAAAATAAAAAAAAGAAGGTAAATGGGCATTAACATAGGGTGTAATGCATACGACAATGTCTGGGCAATATATTTCATAAGTGGTATATTTTCAAAATAGCATATCTTCATCTTGTTACATTTCTCTTCTTAAGCGGGCTACCGGAAGATCCAGCATTTGTCTGTATTTTGCGACTGTCCGTCGGGCAATTGGGTACCCCTTCTTTTCCATCAAAATAACCAATTCATCATCCGTCAGCGGTTTCTTTTTATCTTCTTCATCAATCAGCGATTTTAACACGTTTCTCAATTCTCCTGTACTGATTTCTTCTCCACTGGTCGTAGGCATACTACCCGAAAAGAAGTCTTTTAAAGCATAAATTCCAAACCACGTTTGCACATACTTTGAATTGGATACTCTTGATATGGTCGATACATCTAAGCCGGTTATATCCGCAATATCTTTTAAAATCATTGGCAACAACATTGTTCTGTCGCCGGTTAAAAAGAATTGTTTTTGGAATTGAATGATAGCTGTCATTGTCAGCATCAAGGTGTTATTTCGTTGTTGTACGGCATCAATAAATGATCGGGCTGAATTTAATTTATACTTGATAAAAGATACTACATCTTTCTTATTCTTAGCTGATTCGTCTTTCTTATACTGATCCATCATATTCAGATAAGATTTACTAATCTTCAACTCCGGTATATTACCTGAATTCAAGCTCAATTGTAATTCGCCATCCACTAAATCCAATGCAAAATCGGGAATAATCTTCTCAGCTTCGCGTCCGAATGAAGAATCGGCAATTGTACCTCCCGGTTTGGGATTTAATTTCAATATTTCATTGATTGCCTGTTTCAATTGTGCATCCTTTAGCCGAAGTTTCCGTGAAATCTTTTCGTAATGCTTCCTTGAAAACTCTTCAAAACATTCCGTCAGGATATGTTGGGCATCCAATAGAACTTGATTTGTAGGGCTCTCTGCTAATTTATGATTGAGCTGCAATAAAAGGCATTCTTTCAAATCTCTGGCACCAATGCCTGCCGGTTCAAATTCTTGAATAATTTTTAGCAGATGCTCCACTTCTTTTTCTGTAATCTCAATGCCCGCACCAAATGCCAAATCGTCCACAATGTTTTCAATGTCCCTTCTCAGATAGCCGTCTTCGTCAATGTTTCCTATAATATATTCAGCGATTCGGCGTTCAAGATCCGATAAGGCTTGTACGCCTAACTGAGCGGTCAAGCCTTCCCGAAAAGAAGCCGCTTGAGAAACCATAAAATCGTGAGAATCATCATCTTTTGATGCATTCGAAGAGGATAAACGGTAATCCGGAATATCATCGTCATCCGAAATATAATCTTCCATAGAGAAATCATCTTCTGTGGGAAGAATATCTTCTTCTTCGCCGTATTCGTCTACATTCTCTTCTTCTGAGTCAATTGTTTCCTCCTCCATTGGTTCTATCTCTCTTTCTTCCTCAGCTTCTTCCAACAAAGGGTTTTGCTCTAACTCATCCTTGATACGTTGTTCTAATTGATAAGTAGGAAGCTCCAACAGCTTGATAAGCTGTATCTGAAGAGGATTAATCCTCAGACCTAACTTCTGTTGTAAGCTTTGTTTGAGCATTTTGATTGTATTTAAAAATAAGAAAACCTAAAAATGTAGAAAAGATCTTGTCCTTTCTACATTTTCAATTATTCAAATTTAAAATTCAGCATTCTTTGGCGCACGTGGGAAAGGAATTACATCACGGATATTTCCCATTCCTGTAACAAACAGTAATAAACGTTCAAATCCCAGTCCGAAGCCACTATGTGTGGCAGAGCCGAACCGGCGGGTGTCGAGATAGTAAGACATACCCTCAAGAGGTATACTCACTTCTTGCATACGAGCTACCAGTTTGTTATAATCTTCTTCACGTTGTGATCCGCCGATGATCTCGCCTATTTGCGGGAATAATACATCCATTGCAGCGACGGTCTTTCCATCCGGATTCTGTTTCATATAAAAAGCTTTGATCTCTTTCGGGTAGCCGGTTAATATGACTGGCTTTTTAAAATGCTTTTCTACCAGATAACGTTCGTGTTCACTTTGCAGGTCAACCCCCCAGCCTTCCACCGGATATTGGAATTTACCGTTTTTATTTTGTTTGCTGTTTCTCAATATTTCCACCGCTTCTGTATAAGTCACGCGTTCAAAATCGTTTGATAATACAAAATTCAGTTTTTCAATCAATTCCATTGAACGATCTTCAGCTTTTTTATCCTTTTCTTCCTCCTGTAACCGCTGACTCAAGAATTTTAAATCGTCTATACAGTTATCCAATGCGTAACGGATTAAATATTTCAAAAAATCCTCAGCGAGATCCATATTGTCGTTCAAATCACTGAAAGCAACTTCCGGTTCAATCATCCAAAATTCTGACAAATGGCGTGTTGTATTTGAATTTTCAGCGCGAAAGGTTGGTCCGAAGGTGTAAATTTTACCCAATGCCATTGCTCCCAACTCTCCTTCTAATTGTCCGCTTACTGTAAGATTTGTGGCTTTCCCGAAAAAATCTTGTTTGTAGTCAACCATTCCTTCTTCGGTCAATGGAGGATTTTTTGCATCTAATGTAGTCACTCGGAACATTTCGCCGGCTCCTTCACAATCTGATGCCGTGATGAGTGGTGTATGCAAATAGAAGAATCCATTTTGATTAAAGTATTGATGAATGGCAAATGCCATCGCGTGGCGAATACGGAAAACTGCACTGAATGTGTTGGTACGAAACCGCAAATGTGCTACTTCACGCAAAAATTCAAGGCTATGCTTTTTGGGTTGTATCGGGTATTTTTCCGGATCAGCTTCTCCGAGCACTTCCAGTGCGCTTGCCTGTATTTCGTGCATCTGTCCGCTACCGGCACTTTCCACCAACAATCCTTTCGCGTGAATAGCTGCTCCCGTTGTCACCTTTTTCATCAGCTCTTCCGGGAAATTATTCATATCAACGACAATCTGTATATTGTTAATGGTTGATCCGTCATTCAGCGCAATAAAATTCACTTGTTTGTTACCTCGCTTGGTTCTTACCCAGCCATTGATTTCCACTTCTTTACCACAATCTGCTGATTGTAGCAGATCTTTTACTGAAAACTTTTTTGTGCTCATCTTTTTTAATTTACACCTGATAACTGATTAAAATTCTATTTTCAAGGTACGATAAAAGCCTGTAAACCCTATAAAGCCAATAAAATATTTTTCGATGAAGTCTTATCTACCGTGCGTTCCAGAGGAATCTACCGGCGCGATTGACTTGCAGAATCGTATAAATTAAATGGACAAAAGGGCTTTTTTCGCGACCATTGATTTGCAAAAATAATAAAATAAGGTAAAAATAACGAGGCTTAGGAGATAAAACTTTGAGAATCCTTTCATTGAAGCATCATTATCTTCGGCGTGGGGCTTATTCGATAAATAAGTCGCTAAAAATACGATCCGACACTAACCATCCTCGTTCGGTCAATCGGAGGTGAGATCCCGAATCTTCCAGCAGCCCGCACTCTGTGTATGAAAGTAATTTCGTTTGCATTTCTTTCCGGAAATGGGGGTATTTAGAACTGAATGTTTTTAAATCTAATCCCCACATTGTTCGAAGATTTGTCATTATGCTTTCATTGTACTTATCATTTTCTGTTAATCTCTCTTTTTCAATATTTAATTTATTGTTATTTAAACTACTAATATATGATTTTAGATTAGAAATATTCCATTGTCGGGACTCCAGATCATAGGAGTGAGCGGAAGCACCTAAACCGATGTATTCTTTCTGTTGCCAATAGGAAGTATTGTGCATTGAATACTTGAAGTTTTTAGCAAAATTAGATATTTCATAATGTTCATAACCAATATGTTTTAAATAATCTGATATTCTCAAATACTGCTCGGCAAGGATATCATCTTCTTCCGGTTTAAATTTCCCTTTTTCTATCAATTTCTCAAAAACAGAATTAGAATCAATACTTAGCATATATATTGATACGTGTGATATAGGCAAGCGATGTACCATTTCAAGATTATATTCTTCATCACTTGTTTTACTACCCGGTAGTCCGATAATCAGGTCGATGCTGATGTTGTCAAATCCACAAGCAGCTGCTCGTTCTACGGCTTCTACTGCCTGTTGGGATGTATGTGTGCGGTTTATGCGTTTTAGCACATCGTCGTTGAATGATTGAATGCCAATACTTAAACGATTAAAACCGAGTTGGCGGAGTCCCAATAATTTTTCCTCCGTCGCATCTTCCGGATTCATCTCGATGGTTCGTTCCGCCTGTTTTGATAAATTCCACGTATTCTGTACTTTGTTGACGATTATCTCAATATCTTGTATATCTAAATAGGAAGGGGTACCCCCTCCGAGATAAAGTGTATCTACTTGTCTCTCGTGAAGATAATTTTTTCTCAATTCCATTTCTTTGCACAAAGCGGTAATGTATTCATTTTTTAATTGTACAGATGCCACTGAATAGAAGCCACAATAAAAACATTTACTGCGGCAAAAAGGAATATGTATATAAATACCCATACCGATGCGTTTGATTGTTAAATATTTGATGTTTAAACGCTACCTAAACATCGACAAATGTAATCATTGTATCGGAAATAAAGCAAATCACTGTTGGTGTATATAAAAATCACTGTCGGCATAGAGTCTCCTCTGAGTATCTCTAAAATATCGCTTACTTTCACTCATTGTAAAATCGTATCAAAGCCATATCAAATTTGCTCGTCAATGGATTTAATTTGTATTTGATGCGGATAGATTCGATCTGTATCCTATTTTTGAGAAGGCGATAAATAGGCGATAAACAAACGCATTTCTATATCTTTTTATTACATTTGTGGAGCAACAATGTTTTGTTTCTTATGCATAGACTTCTGTTTATGGCGTTTTTTTTGTCTTCTTTTCTGACGTCAGCACAAACAACTGTTGTCGGACGGGTTGTTGTTTATAATGGCGAGCCTGTTTGCGGAGTGAACATTTGGTGTCCTGAACAGGAGCGGGGGACCTCGTCTGATTCTACCGGATATTTTGAATTAACGTGTGATATTCCTTGTACACTTGAATTTTCTCACTTGCTTTATAAGAAAGAATGTTGTAGGATTACAGCCACCGAGAGCCCTTTTGTGGTCGTCCTGCGTAACAAGTTTAATAATCTGAAAGAAGTGGTCGTTGCGGGGAAAACAACCCCGGGACGTGTTTATTCTTCGAAAAAATGGATTGAAATGATTCCTGCTATTCTCGGAGAGCAGGATATTCTGAAATATTTGGCGACGACGCCGGGGGTTGTAACTACTAATGCCCTTGATCCGGGGATTTACGTTCGGGGAAGTAATAGTTGTGAAAACGGTTTTCTTACTCATAATATGGAGATTGCTAATCCTGATCACCTAACAGGTATTCTCTCTACGTTTGATCCTTATCTGTTGAATAATTCGGTTATTTATAAGAGTGGCTACCCGGCAAATTATAACAGTTATTTGTCTTCTTATATTCAGATGCAACCGGATCCCGGTAATAAAAAAGAGTATGAAGGCGAATTGACATTGGGATTGGTGTCTTCCGCTTTGAAAGCACAGGGACCGATCTTGAAGAATCACACGTCGTTTGCAGCTTCCATCCGTACTTCTTATTTACAGACGATCGCTAAGTTGTATAATAAGTCCATCAAGGGAGAAGAGAATCAAAACTATATGCCGGAATATGGATTTAATGATGTGACGGTTAGTTTGGATTCCCGTTTATCAAATCGCTGGAAAGTTTCTGCTTTTGGACTTTTTACGATGGATCAATTGACGATGAAATTGAATGAAAATGTGCAGTATGATTTTGATTGGCATACCTGTTCTGCTAATGCCGGTGTGTGGTATACCCCTGCAAATGGCGATGTCCTTCATTTTCGTGTGGGTATAAAATCGGCTTTCAGCAAAGGCGATGCGGGTGGTTCTATTCCTATGGGTGGAGGTAATCGCAATTATTCAGCCATCGCAAGAATAATGTATGGGCATATATTTTCCGATAAATGGCAATTGAATATAGGAGGGAAATTTGAGCAGGCGCGTTTTGAAACAGCGAATAAGCCCGATGTGCAAGATGATATATTGGTACGTAGTTCGGACAAGAATTTCAATATTTATGAATTATATGGAGATTTAACTTATCGGATCAATGATTTTTTTACTTTATATGGAGGATTAAATTATCAGTATTATAGGGGTGATTCTCACGTTTCTTGTTTTTCTCCTCGTGCAAAGTTCAGTTTCTCGCAAGGAGGGTTAACGCTTTGGGCGGATTATGCGCAAACAGCTCAATATCTGAGTTTGTATCCTTATTTTACAGTTAAAACTCCTGTCGATATTTGGTATCCGTTGGAAAAAGGGATGAAACCGGCACGTTGTCATCAGTTTTCGATAGGAGCGGAGCAAGATATTGGAGATAAGATTAATCTTTATGCCGGTATATTTTATAAGAAAATGGTGGACGTTAAAGATTTTTCATCAGGTATTTCCACTCAATATACTGCTTTAGCAGATAATATGATCGAAGGATCCGGATATGCGAAGGGGGTGGAATTTAATTTGGCTTTGAGTTTGGGAAGATTTTCTTCCAGAGCTAATTATACTCTTTCTGAATCCAAACGAAAATTTGCGGAAATTAATCAGGGAAAATCTTTTTTTCCTCCTTATGATGTCAAGCATAATGTTGTCATCAATGGTTCTTATGATTTTTCTACCCGATTCACTCTGAATGCATTGTGGACTCTTTCTTCAGGTGTATATACAACGTTTCCCGTTGGAGTAGTTGTTGCTCATAATATTACCGGAAGTGAAAATAATCCGGTGTTAATTCCTGTTTATACAGATCGTTATAATTATAAATTACCGAATAATCATCGTTTGGATGTGAATTTAGATTACCTGATTCCTTATAAGTGTTGTAAATTAAAACTGAGTATTGGTGCGTATAACGCTTATAATCATTCAAATCCATCGTTTGTATATTTTAAGCCGGAGGAGTCTGATGGGGAGCATACAAAATTTATCCCCAAATCTAAAGTCATATTACCATTTATTCCGTATATTTCGTTGCGAATTAGATGGTGATTTTGTTTTGATAGTGGCTGCATATCTTAGAAATTTATGGGGGGATGGTATTGAAATATTTAATTTATGAATGATAAATTACTCTTTTTTATAGTGGTACTCTTTTTTTCTTCCTGTATGCCGGAGGAAAATTTACCCATTCGTGATGTTGGGGAGGCACCGGAGTATTTCATTGAATGTTATTGTAAGGCGGGAGCTATTTTTTCACTGTCTGCCACTACTGTGCTACCGGTTTCTAAGGATTTGAAGGTGGATTTTTCAAAGGAAATGGATGTAACTATTTTTGCCGGTAAGGATATAGAATTGCTTCATTCCTTATATACGCTTCCCGGTTCGGATTTTATTTATAATTATGGTAGCAAGGAATGCTTTGACAGTGCGGGACTGGATTCGTTGTCTTTATTTATTATGACCGCCGACGGCAAACGAATCAGTTCATCCACCTTTATTCCTTCTCCTGTCAGTATACACGACTGTCGGTTGGAAAACAAGGAGGTTTGTGTCAGTTTTTACACATCGGAGCTGCCGGAAGAAAATTATTATATATATGTAGTAGAGGCGATGAGTCGGGATATTATTGTGAGCCAAGAAGTTTGTTATTTGGATGATAGCGATGTTTCAAGCTCCCGACTGATAGAAAAACGACTTATTCTCCCGAATATTCAACAGGCAGATCAAGTCGTTGTTAATTTAAAAAGGATTACGAAGGCAAATTATGAATATCAAATCTCTTTGAGTGTTGCGAACTCTGCCAATCAAAGTAGTATTACTACGCCGGTTCCTTTGAAAGGAAATTTATCGGGAGCCCTTGGTATATTTACTTGTTATACCGAAGATCGCAGGTCGATAGAACTTTAAATTTATGTCTTGTAAATTATTTTTAATGACAGGCGATTGTTTTTTAGTGTAAACTATTTGATTATAAATAATCTTTGATTAATTTTGTCCCTCATTTTGGAGTGGTGGACACTTTAAACTGCAAGGCTGAACCTTAGCCATTTACCTTGCAGGCACATTTCCGCTGTAAGATTTTCGGTCTGCCCGACCGTCGCGTTCTTCTTACCTGTGTTAATTGCAAGTACACACTGCTTCAGAAAACAAACAGATGTTTAATTAAAAATTAAAAAGAAGTGGATCAAGTTAGTTACAAAACAACTTATGTCAACAAAGCCACAGCACAAAAAGAATGGGTTTTGATTGATGCAGAGAATGAGGTTTTGGGACGTCTTGCCTCGAAAGTTGCGAAACTATTGAGAGGTAAGTACAAACCAAGCTACACCCCTTATGAAGACTGTGGTGACAATGTGATTATTGTCAATGCAGAAAAAATCGTGTTAACTGGAAATAAGTTAACAGACAAAGTGTACACTCGTCATACCGGATTCCCCGGAGGACAGCGTCACACCACACCGGAAGCTCTTATGCGGGTACATCCGGATAGAATTATAGAACACGCCGTTCGTGGTATGCTTCCTAAAAATCGTCTGGGAAGAGCAGTATTGAACAACCTTCACTTATATGTTGGTTCAGCTCACAAGCACGAAGCTCAACAACCGAAGGTAATTGATTTAAACTCTTTAAAATAACAGATTATGGAAGTAATTAATACAATCGGAAGAAGAAAAGCAGCAGTAGCTCGCGTTTACGTTAGTGAAGGGAAAGGTAATATCACGATTAATAAAAGATCGTTGGAGGAATATTTCGCTTTACCTACTCTTCAATACATTGTAAAACAACCACTTGAATTATTGGGAGTTACCGGTCAGTATGACATTAAGGTTAATCTTGATGGAGGTGGTTTTAATGGTCAGGCAGAAGCCCTACGTTTGGGTATTGCTCGAGCATTGGTTGAAATCAACGCGGAAGATAAGACAAAATTAAAAGCAGCGGGTTTTATGACGAGAGATCCTCGTGAAGTTGAGCGTAAGAAACCCGGTCAGCCAAAAGCACGTAAGAGATTCCAGTTCTCTAAACGTTAATCTCAGTTTAGTATCTAAATTGACGGGACTCCTGCAATGGGACTACCCGACAATTGCTTACATTCAGAAAGTAAACTTAAAAAAAACAGACAAATGTCAAATACAAATTTCGACGAATTATTGAATGCAGGTTGCCATTTTGGTCACCTCACCCGTAAATGGAATCCTAAAATGGCTCCTTATATTTTTATGGAGCGTAATGAGATCCACATCATCGACCTGAACAAAACAGCTATTATGCTCGACAAAGCAAGCGCAGCGTTGAAGCAAATCGCTAAATCAGGAAGAAAAATTCTGTTTGTTGCAACAAAGAAACAGGCTAAGGACATTGTTGCTGAAAAAATTTCTAATATTAATATGCCTTTCGTAACAGAAAGATGGCCGGGTGGTATGCTTACCAATTTCCCGACAATCCGTAAGGCAGTGAAGAAAATGACCACCATTGATAAGATGGAGAAAGACGGAACTTTTGATCATCTTTCAAAACGTGAAAAGCTTCAGATAGCACGTCAACGGGCAAAACTCGACAAGAACTTGGGCAGTATTGCTGACCTGACCCGTTTGCCGGCAGCTTTATTTGTGATAGATGTTATGAAAGAGTACATCGCAGTGAAAGAAGCCAGAAGTCTTGGTATTCCGGTGTTTGCGATGGTAGATACCAATTCAGATCCGAATTGTGTCGATTTCGTTATTCCGTGTAATGACGATGCTTCAACTTCCATCAGTTTAGTGATCGGTAAGATTGCTGATAGTATTCAGGAAGGTCTTTCTGAACGTAAAGCTGAGAAAGAAAAAGAAGGAGCTGAGAAAAAAACGGTAGCTAAGAAAACGGTAGCCGGTGAAGAGGTGGAAGAGAGTGTAGAGGTGGAAGCCACTGAAGAATAATTAAAAAAGTCAAAAGGTCAAAGACGTTGAAGAAGTCAGACACTTTTACAGGTACCCGACCTTTTCGACGCTTTTGACTTTTTTGACGATTCAGACACACAAAATTAAATACTATGGAAATAAAAGCAGCTGATGTGATGAAGTTGCGTCACGCAACTAACGCAGGTATGATGGACTGCAAGAAAGCCCTTCAGGAATCTGAAGGTGATTTCGACAAAGCAGTTGATATTATCCGTAAAAGAGGACTCATCGTTGCCAGTAAACGTGCCGACAGAGAAGCAAAAGAAGGCTGTGTATTGGCAATTGCGGAAGGTAAAAAAGGAGTGATGGTCAGTTTGAATTGTGAAACTGATTTTGTGGCTAAAAATGATAATTTTATTCATTTTACTCGTACAATTCTTGACAAAGCTTTTGCAGAAATGCCGGCAGATAAAGAAGCTCTTTTGGCTTTACAGATCGACGGACGTAGCATTGCTGTTCATATCTCGGAGCAAACCGGTGTGATCGGCGAAAAAATCGAATTAGGCTATTATGGCAAGATTGAAGCGGAAGTTGCGGAAGCTTATATTCACCCCGGCAATAAACTGGCAAGCATCGTTGGATTTAACAAAGATGCCGATAAGCAAGTGAAAAGAGATGTAGCTATGCAAGTTGCGGCTATGGCTCCTATTGCTGTCGATAAAAATGACGTACCTCAGCATATTGTTGAGCACGAATTGGAAATCGGTCGTGATAAAGCCCGTGAAGAAGGTAAACCGGAAGCGATGTTGGATAAAATAGCAGAAGGTCGGTTGAATAAGTTTTATCAGGAAGCTACCTTGTTGAATCAGGCTTTTGTAAAAGACAGCAAAGAAACAGTAAAAGCTTATCTGGAAAGTATGGAAAAAGGCTTAACAGCTACCTGCTTTATACGATTTACGTTGAATGATTAATTCTTCGTTATTCTTTAAAAAGCGTCCTGTGGGACGCTTTTTTTGTTAAATCTCTTAAATAGTATCGAATATTGTCATCAATCTCTTAATTTTGTGGGTATTAAGTCTTTGAGTTAATTTATTTCTTTGGAAATAAGTTGTTTGAAACTTTTATTTTTTATTTCAATTATTTGCTGTTATCTATAAATGAATGCCCTATGAATTTTCAAAAGATAAATTTTCTCAGGTATCTATTTTTATTTAGTTGTTTTATTCCACTTCTTTGGTTCAGGGATTTTACGCCTAACAATGAATTAAAATATCTGAGTATTGCAGATGAAGCTATTCGTGACGGTCATTTTTTTACTTTTTGGAATCACGGTGTTATGTATGCCGATAAGCCGCCCTTGTATTTTTGGATTGTTATGTTGGGTAAATGGCTTTTGGGATGTCACAGTATGTTTTTTCTGAGTCTGTTCTCGATTATACCCGCTTTAGTGATCTTGTATGTGATGGATAAATGGGTGAGAGGTGTCGATCCTAAGATCGCTTCAAGTGGTCAGTTGATGTTGATGACCAGCGGACTTTTTGCAGGCTCTGCTATCGTGCTACGGATGGATATGCTGATGTCAATGTTTATTGTACTGGCATTATATACTTTTTGTAGGCAATACGTCGGAAATGCCGTTAAATACGCTTCCATTTTGTTGCCTATCTATATTTTTCTCGCGGTTTTCACCAAAGGTCCCGTTGGTGTATTAGTACCCTTGCTTTCAATTTCTTGTTTTCTGCTCTTGAAAGGTCAGATTCGTCATTTTGGTAGATATTTCGGCTGGAAACAGTTTGGCATTTTAGTTGGTTTATGCCTTTGCTGGTTTAGTGGGGTATATCTGGAAGGAGGAAAGAGTTATTTGAATAATTTACTCTTTCATCAGACGGTGAACAGAGCTATTGATTCTTTTCATCACAAAGAACCCCTTTGGTATTATTTGAAAACGATTTGGTATTCTCTTGCCCCTTGGATTCTGTTGTATGCAACAACGATTATCTGGGGAATAAAAAAACAATTGATTGACAATGATTTGAAAAAGCTATTTGTTGTGGTTATTACAACAACCTTTATTGCTTTATCTATTTTTAGTGGTAAATTAGATATTTATTTACTTCCCATTTTTCCTTTTATTGCTTATCTGGCATTTATCTTACTCCCTGATTTGGATGAAAAATATATTCGATGGACGGTGGTGATTCCCGGAGTGATCTTATTTCTCTCTTTTCCGGGATTATTCATTATTGCTCGTTATATTGATTTGCCGATATTACAAATTTCTGCTATTCCGGTGGCTGCTTTTCTGCTGTCGGTAAGTTCCGGGATCTGTCTTTATCTTTTATTTAAAAAACGACTGGTTGCGGCTGCGAACACCCTTTCGATTGGATTATTGATGGCTATTCTTACGGGCGGATTTGCTATTTCCGGATTAAATTCATATATCGGATATGGTGAAATATGTCAAAAAGGGGAGACAATTGCTCAAGAGTGTGGTATTAAAAATTTCTATTTTTATCAATTAAGCAATGGTAAAAATATGGATGCTTATCTACAAACTGATATTAATAAGGTTGATATATCAGGGATCAGTTCTCTTGTTGATAAACAAAAATTTATTCTTTTTGTTAGCGATAAGAATTTGAAGGAAGAGGTTAAACTGCAACAAATTGTAAATAATAATAAAGTATATACTATTGGGAAATATAGTTTTATAGTTTTTAATTAAATTGATTATTGAATGATATACCTCATTGGTTTCCTTGCTCAAATTTGTTTCTCCGGTCGTTTACTTTTTCAATGGATTATGTCCGAAAAAGCAAAGCAGGTTGTTTCACCTACTATATTTTGGTTGTTAAGTCTATTAGGTTCGTACTTACTTTTTTTTTACGGTTGGCTTCGAAATGACTTTGCTATTATTCTCGGTCAATTGATTTCATACTACATTTATATTTGGAATTTGGATATTAAAAATAGTTGGAAAAAAATTCCCCGATTGTTCCGATATTTTCTTATTTCCACTCCATTTTTTGCCATCGGGTATATGTTAAATGAAGTACAGGATTTTATAAATCAATTTTTCAATAATGAAAGCATTCCTCTTTGGTTGATTATTTTTGGTTCCTTGGGACAGATTATTTTCACGCTGCGCTTTGTTTACCAATGGATATATTCACAGAAACGTCATCAATCTATTCTTCCACTCGGATTTTGGCTCATCAGTCTGACGGGTTCTATTATTATTGTCAGTTATGCATTTGTACGTCGAGATCCGGTACTGATTTTAGGACAATCAACCGGTTTAATTGTATATAGTAGGAACATTTGGATTTTATATCAAAGTAAAAAATTATAAGTTGATTCCCTGTCGGCTAATGGCTGATTCCTTATAGCTAAAATGTGGTATTCGCACTATGCAATCCGCTTTTATTGGAAATGATTTGTTTCCTTTCCTTTGAGGACTATCTATCTTCTTTTTAACGATTCTCTATTTCTATATAGAGGGAAATAATCCTAAAAGTTTGTTTCTGCTATTTTATAATTGATATAGCGTTTTTTCATCCATCGGTAAGCAAAACAATCTTTGAAAGGTCCGATCAGCCGATTGGCTAAATGGTATTTTGATTTTCCGGCTATTCGCTGGAAATGGTGAACAGGTATTTGTTTGACTTTACCCTGTTGCAATTCTATTAATGCCGGCAGAAAGCGATGCATTCCCGTGAAAAAAGGGATACGTTTTGCATATTCCGTGCGGAGTATCTTTAAAGGACAACCGGTATCTTGAACGCCATCGTGTGTCATCGACCGTCGAAAATTATTTGCTATTTTGGAAGATATGTTTTTTATAAAACTATCTTTTCGCCCCATACGAATTCCGGTTACCATTTCATAGTCCTCTGCGTATTCAAGTAGGAGGTTGAAATCTGCGGGAGAAGTTTGCAAATCCGCATCAATGTATCCGATAAATTCTGAATCGCACCGATCTATCCCTGCTTTCAGCGCAGCACTTAGTCCACTGTTTTTTTGTAATTCTAAATAATAGAAATCAACATTTCGTTGGCATATTTCTTTTAAAAATCTGCCGCTCTCATCTTTGGATCCATCATTAACAAATAGTATACAAGATGAAAATTTTGCTATTTTTAAAAAATTTCCTAATTCCGTTTCTAATCTCAGTATATTGCCCTCTTCATTATATACCGGAACTATAATAGTCAAACGATAATTTGCTGTTTTATTCATTATCAGTGTGTTTCTCATATATTCACGACTTTTTTTATTCTATTTTTTTATAAATTAAAAATAAAAAAGACATAATAAAAGTAGAAAGAATCTGCTATTTGTGATCTCTTCATTTCTATAATTATTATTAAACTTATCTTATAATTCCTATTAAACCTCTATCTTTATGCCGGGTTAAATTAATATCATATACAGAAATGCAACCATTTATTTTTGGCGGTTATAAACGCTTTCTTCTGTCTATAAAATGTTTGTTATTGATACATCTCACAGCATTAATAATACTCAGTTTTTTCCGACTTGTCTTGTTTTTTAGTGCAAGCTATCAGCTGAGTGATGAGATGAGTATAATGCTAATTGCACAGGCGTTTGTTCGGGGAATATGGTTTGATAATGTTATTGGTTGCTATATTTTGTTGCTTCCCTTAACGATCGTTTCTATATCCGCATTATTTAGTTATTACGGAAAAGTTTTATGGAAAGGTATAAATATATATTTTTCGATTTTCTATTTTGTTGTTTTTCTGATTACAACGGTCAATATTCCTTATTTTAATTATTTCTTTAAAATTATCAATTCCTCCATATCGAATTGGTTTGGGTATGTGAATACGACCGCCGGTATGGTTTTCGGTGAAATTTCTTATTACCCATTTTTTGTTGTTTTTCTATTTGCCATAGGAGTCTTTATTTGGAGGATGTCTATATTTATTCGTCGAAATCAGCAACAATTGCAACAGCAATTACCTTATAAGCATATTTATGAACGTGTCTTTGTTGTGATTACGATGGTTGTATGTATCGGTCTTTGCCTTTTCGGCATCCGTGGACGTACAGGATATAATCCCATTAAAGTGAGCGCAGCTTATTATTGTACTGACCCTTTTCTAAATCAATTGGGCATTAATCCGGTTTTCAACTTATTGAACAGTATGCTGGACGATAATAGGAAAGAAAATCAACATCTGAGTTTAATTTCAAATGAGGAGGCTATTGAAAATGTCCAGCGTTTATTGGGACGTAAAGGGATGGATGGTATATCGCCCATTGCAAGAGAAGTGACCCCTTCGGATAGTCTTTGTCGTCCTAATATTGTCCTGATTTTTATGGAATCTATGTCAGCCCAATTGATGAAGCGTTTTGGTCAGGAAAAATCTCTGACACCTTTTCTGGATAGTCTTTATTCGCAATCACTCGGATTTCCTCATTTTTATTCTTCGGGCATTCACACGAATCACGGTCTGTATTCTACGCTCTATTCTTTTCCTACGATTATGAAGCGAAATGCTATGAAAGGATCGGTTATCCCTATTTATTCAGGTCTTCCGACGGTATTAAAAGAAAATGGTTATCAGACGATGTTTTTTATGACCTCTGAATCGCAATACGATAATATGAATGCTTTTTTTCGAACCAATGGGTTTGATGAAATTTTCTCACAAGAGAATTATCCGACAGAGAAAGTAGTCAACGGTTTCGGCGTTCAAGATGATTATCTTTATGAATATGCGCTCGGACAACTCAATGAAAAAAGTAAAGCAGAAAAACCTTTCTTTGCTGTTCTGCTCTCTGTAAGCAATCATCCTCCTTATGTGATTCCTCCTTATTTTGAACTTCGTAATGAAAATCGGGAAGATCAAATTGTGGAATATGCTGATTGGGCTATCCGGAAATTTATGACAGAGGCTGCCACACAAAATTGGTATAAAAATACTATTTTTGTGTTATTGGGCGATCACGGTAAAATGGTGGGGAATGCTGATTGTGAAATGCCGCAATCTTATAATCATATCCCACTGATGATTTATGCAGCACCCGGATCGCTTTGTTCTGATAGGGTATTCGCAAAAGAAGAAGAGGCATTGGGAGGACAAGTTGATGTTGCTGCTACTTTACTTGGAATACTGAATGTCAAGTATGTTCAAAATAATTTTGGTGTAGATTTACGAAAAGAGAAACGTCCCTGTATGTTCTTTACGGCAGACAATATGATTGGTGCTCGAAATGATAGTTATTTCTATATTTATTCACCTGAAAATAAGCAGGAATTTCTGTATGTGACAGAAAATGGGAGGCTCCGACAAACAAAAAATCAGATAATGAGAGATTCTTTGAAGAATTATGTGTTTTCAATGTTGCAGGCAACAGAAAATTTGACAGAGCAGCAACTCACTACGGATAAAAATCATAAGAACAGATAAAACAATATGACCTATGAATACAATTAGTTTAGCCATCGTTGTTCCTTGTTATAATGAAGAAGCAGTTTTACCGGAAACAGTGAAACAATTATCCGCCGTCTTAGACCGTATGAAAGGAAACGGACAGATTGGAATCGGAAGGATCTTGTTCGTTGATGACGGTAGTAAAGATAAAACGTGGGAAATTATCGCTACATTGGGGCAAGAAAATGAATCAATTTGTGGAATTAAATTAGCCCATAATGTAGGTCATCAGTATGCTCTGTTAGCCGGTTTGGAATGGGCGGCTAATCACGTCGATGTGGCGGTTTCAATTGATGCCGATTTGCAGGATGATGTGGATGCTATCGAAGAGATGACAAGTCGTTTCATAGAAGGGGCGGATATTGTCTATGGTGTACGGCGAGAACGCACGACAGATACTTGGTTCAAAAAAAATTCGGCATTGTTGTTTTACCTTTTAATTCGTAAAATGGGAACTGATGTTGTATATAACCACGCCGATTTCAGGCTGATGAGTCAACGTGCTTTGAAAGCCTTGATCTCTTATCCTGAGCGGAATCTGTTTTTACGCGGTATTGTCCGTCTGATTGGATTTCCGGAAGCATACGTGTATTACGATCGGAAAAGTCGTTTTGCCGGAGAATCTAAATATCCATTGAAAAAAATGCTTTCTTTTGCCTTAGATGGTATTACTTCTTTTTCTGATCGACCTCTCCGTCTTATTATTTCCGGAGGATTCTTTTTTGCTGTTATTGCCCCTTTATTGATGATTGTTTATGCCTTGGTTCAATATTCTAACGGACACACTATTCCCGGCTGGACGTCCTTGTTGATTTCGCTCTGGTTTATCGGTGGAATAATTATGATATCCATCGGTATTACCGGTATTTATATCGGTAAAATATACAAGGAAGTGAAACAACGTCCGCGTTATTTTATTGAAGAAGACATTAATTTACGGAAATAATGTCTTCTTTTTATTGAAGCGGTAGATACAAACAATATCTCGAATATCACAGCTTCGCCGTGAAGATTGGTATATTTCATCAAAGATGTATTCTGCCCCATATTTTTGCTGCAAGTCTTCATAATCTTTTTGCCCGACTAAAAGAGTGCCTTGTTCCGGTAATTCTTTGCCGAAAATAGCCATTCGATTGGCGTTATAGAAGTTCACTCCGTAAAAATAGGATCCGTAGGAATATATTTTTCCTTCCGGTGCTATTTTTTGTACTTGTAAGGCAAGGTTTTTATCTGATTTGGAACCCAGAACTGCCGGTTGATATACCCCGTCCAATGCAATGTATGTCGAAAATATAATGATGCACAAAGCAAAAAGGATTTTTTCACTAAAGGGATTTTTCCTTTTTTCTCGCCAAAAATAAATCAACGCAACCAACGGAGCGATGATACATAGTAGGTTGATGGGATTTAGGGGAACATTTTTTAAAGCATTTAGAAAATCTGTATTTTCAAGAGCCCGCTTACCGGTAAAAATAGTTTCAGGTATTAAGCCGCATTTTATAGTAACAAAAGTAGCGGTTAGCAGCACGACAGCAAAAGATAAAAATATGCCGAAAGCCTTTATTGATTTGCTGCCTTGGCGGATTAATTTTAGGAAATAAATAGTCAGGAAATAACCAATGAATGGGTATACCGGTAAAAGATATACTCCCCGCTTGCTCGCAGGGATGCAATAAAAGATAAATATAAGAGTGATACTTAGGAAGGAGAATAAGTGAAGAGGTTCCCAGTTTCGGATGCTTGTAATCATATTCTTCCATCCTTCTTTTAGCGTACCGGAAGGTTTTCGATAGTGCAATCCGAATAGAGAAAAAAGAAGCAACAGTGTCCAGGGAACATAACCGGCGATTAGCATAATAACGTTGTAATAAGCAGGATTTTCGTGTGAGCCATAAGACATTTTGCCCATAAAACGTCCTAAATTTTCTTCCATCATTAATTGAAGAAATTCATCTTTTCCTTGCTGATAAGCCAATCCATACCATATTGCAGGTAAAATACAGGCGAGTAAGGCAATTCCTGACAAAGTAAAAAATATCTTCCAAAAACGACCTTCTTTGATCCATAAAAATACTCCTGTCACCAAACAAGGAAGAATAATCCCCACCGGTCCTTTGGTCAGGGTCGCAATTCCCATAAACAAGATTGCCCACCAAGGTATTCCCTTTTGTTTTCGTTCATACCAATTGTAAAATTGTAATAGAGCCAATACGATGAATGCCGTTAGCACCATATCCACTCGACAAGCAAATCCGGCTCGATGTATTTCAAAACAAGTGAGGGCAACACAAGCAGTCAACAGTCCTACCCAAGCATCTTTACGTTTGGCATAAAACCAGTAAATTGCTAATGTCATTACGATCAAAGCTAAAGCAGATGGTAGACGTGAGGAATATTCGCTCACTTCTCCTGTTAAAGAAGATGCGGCAGCAATACTCCAATGGAAGAATGGAGGCTTGAAAGCAATCTCTCCCCCATAATTTCGAGGTAAAATCCAATTTCCGCTTTCTAACATTGAATAAGCTACAATCGCTTCACGTGGTTCTCCCTTTGTATTATAATCAGTCAATCCTAAAAAAGGAAGAATGGTTAATGTACATATAACCATTAAAATCAGAAGTTTACATCTATTTTGATTCATTGTTTATGAATATAAAAATTAACAAAAAAAACAACTCTCTATTTTTTTAGATTCTTTCTCTTAGAATCGGATAAAATTAGTTAGTTTTGTTCTACTTTTTTCAAATTAGATTTTTTTTTCCAATAAAATTAAAATAATAAGATTCATTGCTATGAAATACAATCGAATACTTCTGAAACTCAGCGGAGAATCATTGATGGGAAAACAGAAATATGGAATAGATGCCGCACAAGTAGAAAGTTATGCCCGACAAATAAAAGAAATAGCAGATATGGGCATTCAAATAGGTATTGTGATAGGGGGTGGCAATATTTTTCGAGGTCTTAGTGGTACACACAAAGGATTTGACCGGGTAAAGGGAGATAGTATGGGAATGCTTGCAACCGTTATTAACAGCCTTGCGCTTAGTTCAGCCTTGGACAATGAGAATTGTCGGAACAAAGTATTAACAGCTATTCGGATGGAGCCTATTGGAGAGTTTTATTCTTCAGCCAAAGCTGTTGAATATCTTGAAAAGGGATGTGTTACTATTTTTAGTGCAGGAACCGGGAATCCTTATTTCACGACTGACACGGGTAGTAGCTTGCGAGCGATTGAGATAAGAGCGGACGCTATGCTTAAGGGGACAAGAGTAGACGGAGTTTATACTGCCGATCCAGAAAAAGATCCTACTGCCGTTAAATTTGATAAGATCACTTATGATGAAATCTATAATAAAGGTTTAAAGGTGATGGATCTCACTGCAACGACAATGTGTAAAGAAAATAACCTGCCTATTATTGTTTTTAATATGGACAAGGAAGGTAATTTGAAAAAATTGATGGATGGGGAAGAAATTGGAACCATCGTTTATTAATATCTTTGAATACAATGGACTAATATATTGATTGGAGGTAGCCGATTTTTATGAATATGTTAGTATATCCGTGTATTCATAAATCCGTAATTTATGAGTATTCTTGAAAATATAAATACACCTAAAGATTTAAAAAATGTATCGGAAGATTCATTGATAGAGCTTTGTCAGGAAATTCGTAAAAAAATCATTGACGATTGTGCGGAAAATCCCGGACATCTCGGATCAAGTCTGGGGGTTGTTGAATTAACGGTAGCACTTCATTATGTCCTCAATACACCCTACGATAGTTTGATTTGGGATGTAGGGCATCAGTCTTATGCTCATAAAATACTGACAGGACGGAAAGAAGCATTTAAAACGAAGCGTGAGTATGGAGGTATCAGTGGCTTTCCCAAAATGTCAGAAAGTGAATATGATGCTTTTGGTACCGGACATTCATCTACCTCTATTTCGGCGGCATTAGGAATGGCGATTGCAGCCAAAATGAATGGGGAAGAGGATCGTCAGAGTGTTGCGATCATCGGTGATGGAGCAATGACAGGAGGCTTAGCATTTGAGGCTTTAAATAATGCCGGAGTATATAATTCAAATCTATTAGTGGTACTCAATGATAACAATATTGCCATTGATCCTAATGTCGGAGGATTGAATGAATATTTATTGGATATAAGCACTTCTAAATCATATAATAAAGTCAAACAGGATGTTTGGAATGTTCTTGGAAAGTTAAACCGGATAAGTCCGGGAATGAGAAATTTTATTCAAAATATTGATAATAGCGTGAAATCAATGCTTCTTAAACGTAGCAATCTTTTTGAAGCAATGGGATTACGTTATTTTGGTCCAGTCGATGGGCACGACATAAATCATTTGATCAAAGTATTGCGTGATTTAAAAAATATCAAAGGTCCTAAAGTACTTCACTGTATAACCATAAAAGGAAAAGGTTTTAAAGAAGCCGAAGCTCATCAAACAATCTGGCACGCTCCCGGTAAATTTAATAAATTGACTGGAGAGCGGATAAAAGAAATAAATGTTGATATGCCGGCTAAATTTCAGGATGTATTCGGAAACACAATCACAGAGCTTGCGAAGAGGAATAAAAAGATCATAGGAATCACTCCTGCTATGCCTACCGGATGTTCATTAAATATTATGATGCACGAGATGCCTGAAAGATGTTTTGATGTTGGTATAGCAGAGCAACACGCTGTTACTTTTTCAGCCGGATTGGCTGCTAAAGGATTTATACCTTTCTGCAATATTTACTCCTCTTTTATGCAACGAGCATACGATCAAGTGATACACGATGTAGCCCTTCAGAATCTGCCTGTTGTATTTTGTTTAGATAGAGCAGGATTTGTTGGCTCAGACGGGGCAACACACCACGGTACCTATGACCTTGCTTTTTTTCGATGTATTCCTAATATGATTATTGCTGCCCCTTTGAATGAAGAAGAATTGCGCAATATGATGTACACAGCACAATTACCTCATAAAGGTCCTTTTTCTATTCGCTATCCGAGAGGTAACGGTTTTCTTAAAAATTGGGAGACTCCGTTTAAAGAATTAGTCATAGGACAAGGTAGATGTTTGGTCGAAGGAAAAAAAATAGCTATTTTATCTATTGGTAGTGTAGGAAATGCTGCGAAGAAGGCGATTGATTGTATCCCAAATAGAAACGTCGCTCTTTTTGATATGCGTTTTTTAAAACCTATTGACGAAAACCTGTTGCACCACGTATTTCAGCATTTTTCAAAGATCATCACCTTGGAGGATGGAACCATATACGGTGGATTAGGTAGTGCTGTCTTAGAATTTATGGCTGATCATCATTATCAAGCCACTGTTAAAAGATTGGGTATTCCGGATAAATTTATTGAACACGGAACACAGCAACAGTTATATGCCGAATGTGGATTTGATACGGCAGGTATATTGATTTCCATTAATCAGATGCTAAGCGATCAAGATTTTGATTGTGAGAAGGAAATATAAAAAAAAGCATAAAAAACAAACTGTATATGGATATTAATATCGTATTGCCAGATCTCGAATTGTGTCAAAAGAAGCTTAAACATACTTTTAAGAATCTCTCTGATGAGGAATTGTGCTGTTTGCTTAAATCTGATGCTGTTAGATTTTATAAAAAAGGGGAACTTATTTATGCAGAAGGTGCAAGGATAAAGGGTTGTTACTATGTATACAGTGGTATTATAAAAATATATCAAACAGGTCAGGAGGGTAAAGAACAAATCATTAAATTTGATCAAGAAAATGATTTATTCGGCTTCCGTTCTGTCATCTGCCATGAACCGGCTTGTACTTCTGTAGAAACCTTATCGGATGCTATATTGTGTTACATCCCTGATGTTGTATTATTGAATCTTATCAAAAGTAATTCCGGTTTTGCTTACGATATGATGCAAATCGCCTGTAAGGAATTAGGAGATTCCAATCGTTATATCCGTGATATTGCGCAAAAATCTGTCAAAGAACGGTTAGCAGAAATATTATTATTGATTGCCGGTGATTTTGGTGTAGAAAATGATGGGACTTTAAAATTGAGTATTACTCGAGAAGATTTGAGTAATTTTGTCGGCACTGCAACAGAAACGGTGATTCGCTTATTGTCTGATTACAAGTTAGAAGGTATTCTTGAATCCAAAGGTCGAAAAATAAAACTATTAAATGTTGAAAAATTAAAAACGATTGCAGGATTATAAAAAATATCTTACCTTGAGGGGATATTTCCAATAGAAAACTTTTAAGTTTATACGCTATGTTACAAATTTCTGAAAAAGGGTTATTAGTTCCAGCCTCACCTATAAGAAAGCTTGTTCCTTATGCAGATAAAGCTAAAGAAAGAGGTATAAAAGTCTATCATCTAAACATTGGACAACCTGATATTGCAACTCCTAAAACAGCGTTGGAAATGGTGCGAAGAATGAGAGCACCTGTGATTGAATACACTCATTCGGCAGGAAACCATACGCTTCGTGTTAAATTAGCCAGCTATTATCAAAAGTTAGGTATTCATATCACAGAAGAAAATATTTTAATTACGACAGGTGGTTCTGAAGCAATACTCTTTGCTTTTATGAGCACTTTGAATGAAGGCGATGAGATTATCATTCCTGAACCTTTTTATGCCAATTATACAGCTTTTGCCATTATGGTTGGTGCAAAAATAAAAACGGTTACTTCTAAAATAGAAAATAATTTTGCCCTTCCTCCGATTAGTGAATTTGAAAAACAAATCACTTCCCGTACAAAAGGGATTGTTATTGTAAATCCTAATAATCCCACCGGTTATTTATATTCAGAAAACGAGCTTAATGATTTAGCGAAGCTTGTTAAAAAGCATAATCTTTACTTGTATTCGGACGAGGTGTATCGTAGATATTGTTATGACGGTCTAAAACATTTTTCAGTAATGAACCTTCCGGGAATTGAAGAAAATGCTATTTTATTCGACTCAATGTCTAAAAGATATAGCGAATGTGGTATTCGAGTGGGAGCGATCATATCCAGAAATATGGAAGTATTGAATGCATCCTTGAAATTTGGTATGGCACGACTTTGTCCTCCGGCATTAGGACAAATTGCAGCTGAAGCCTCTTTAGATACTTCCGAAGAGTATTTTCAAAATGTCTATGAAGAATATACAAAGCGAAGAAATTATTTGGTAGAAGCCTTAAATAAGATCCCGGGAGTTATTTGTCCAGTGCCGAGAGGTGCTTTTTATTCGATTGTAAAACTTCCGGTTGATGATGCTGAAATTTTTTCACAGTGGCTGCTTGAGGACTTTGATTACAATGGACAGACCGTAATGCTTGCGCCTGCCAATGGATTTTATTCTACTCCCGGCTTAGGTAAAAATGAAGTAAGAATCGCTTATGTTTTAAAAATAAGAGATTTAAAGAAAGCAGTAGAAACTTTGGGAGTGGCATTAAAAACCTATCCGGGGAAAACAATATAAGCAGAAAATCATTCTGTGTAAACAGAATATATGAGCTATTCCTAAAGAGTAAATACTGAAAATTAGGTACAACGAATAGATTCTAATGCTTTTTATCTGAACTTTTAGCTTTTAGCTTTTAGCTTTTAGCTTTTAGTTTTATCTTTGCAGGCGAAAAGTGAATATATTTGACTAATATTATTCATCAATAAGTAAATTCATTAGCTTATTCATTGTTAACGTAGTCACCTTAAAAGAAGAAAATGGCGAGTTTGAAATAAGATAACCATTATTTTATATTACTTAGAATAAATTCAGGTACCGGAAATGGTATACAAACTTTAAAATAAAGATATGACATCGGATTCCGAATTTGACAGTATCAGACCTTATGAGGGTAGTGAAATAGAGGCGGCAAGAAACCGTCTGTGCCAATCAGAGGCTTTTCTGAGTCTATTTTCGCATCTGACGGGAATGGATAAAAGTACCATTATTGATGCTTTGAAAGGAATTCGTACTCGATCCGAATTTCAAGAAAGATTTTTTGGACAGGCAATAAAATCGCTGATAGCCAGCACGACGGATGGTGTTACCCTATCAGGGCTGGAATTAGTGGATCGCCATTCATCTTATATCTTTATGTCCAACCATCGGGATATTATCCTTGATTCTGCTATTTTAAATGTACTACTTAGGGATAGCGGTAATAAATATACACGGGCGGCAATAGGCAGCAACTTATTGATTAACGAGTGGGTAACGGATTTAGTCAAGTTGGATTCCTGCTTTGTTATTGAACGTGACGTAACTGTTAGAGAAATGCTTAGTAGCTCTGCTTTACGTTCCAGATATATACGTGAAATTATCGAAGAAAATGAAAATTCCGTATGGATTGCCGAGCGAGAAGGAAGGACTAAAAACGGGGATGACAGGACGCAACCCAGTCTTTTGAAAATGCTAAAAATGAGTGGTAGCTCTAATTTTGTAGAAAACTTCAAAGGTCTTCATATTATGCCGCTTGCTATATCTTATGAATGGGAACCTTGTGATGCTCTTAAAACATTAGAATTATATACGAAAACCGTTGGTGAATATACCAAAACGCCGGAAGCTGATATGAATAGTATGCTGACAGGTTTAAGTGCCTATAAAGGACGCGTACATTTTCATATTGATAGGCTTACTGATGAAGAATTGAATAAAATAGCTCCTCTTCCTTCTAATGGCGAAAGGATTGAAGCTTTAGCATCCGTCATTGATTCAAAAATTCATAAGAATTACAAACTTTGGCCTAATAATTACATCGCTTACGACTTACTCCATTCTAATAATAAATTTTCTGCAATGTACACGGATCAAGAGAAAAATCATTTTATTGAAACGATGAGACAGAAAATAGATAAATTAGAAGGAAACATCTCTATGCTGAATAATATTTTCCTTGAAATGTATGCAAATCCGGTTAAAAATGGTTTGAAATTATAAATGTTTGCCAAACAAAGGCGACGAGTGCGTATGGAAATATCTGATTTGAGTGTTTGCATTGAAAGGGAATCAGAATAAAAAACCAATTAAACTTAAATTCTATGAAAATCATTCGGATAATAATCATTCTTACGGCTTTTTTAATTATGATTTCAAGTGCATTATCACTTTATAGCAATACCGATAAAACTCCGGTATATGTTAATGTTGCTGCAATGGCTTGCTTAGTGCTTGTTATAACTCTGATGAATTTCCGAAAAGACTGTAAAAGTAAACTATAATGTACAAAGTAAAACGCACGATATATATTGATAACCATTCAATTGATGTATGGTTTGGATTAGTGAGCAAAGACAAAAACGGAAAGAATGGTAAATACACCGTTTACCTGTTGACGGACGATCCCAATAATCCTCTTAATCACGCAACCCCCATTTTGAGTAACATCACCTCAAAAGAAACAGCTATAAAAGCAGGGATTGAATATGCGAAGAACTTGTTTCACAATATCTTGAATAACGAAAAAGAATAAGTCGTAACATTATATAAAAAAGAAGAGTATGGAAAGAAAAGTCAGAGTAAGATTTGCTCCAAGTCCTACGGGAGCCCTTCACTTAGGAGGAGTTAGAACAGCTCTTTTTAATTATTTATTTGCCCGCCATCACGGGGGAGATTTCCTTTTAAGAATCGAAGATACCGACCAAAATAGATATGTACCCGGAGCTGAAGAATATATAATACAATCTTTAAAATGGTGTGGTCTTACAGTTGACGAAGGTGTTGGTGTAGGAGGTGAATATGGTCCCTATCGGCAGAGTGAGCGAAAAGAGATGTATAAGCAATATGCTTTGCAATTAGTCGAATCCGGGAATGCCTACTACTCTTTTGATACTGCAGAAGAATTGGATGCTTGCCGGAAAGAGTGCGAAGAGCGGGGAGAAACGTTTATATATAACGCCAAGAGCAGAGGTCAGTTAAAGACTTCGCTAAATATGAATCAAGATGAATTAATCCATCTGTTAGATTCAGGACTTCAATATGTCATCCGCTTTAAGATGCCTGAAAATGAAGAACTTTGTTTACAAGATATTATTCGGGGAGAAGTGCATTTCAATAGTTCACTATTAGATGATAAAGTTCTCTATAAATCCGACGGAATGCCTACTTATCATTTGGCCAACATTGTCGATGACCATTTGATGAAGATCACTCACGTGATTCGCGGCGAAGAATGGCTTCCCTCTCTACCTCTACACGTTTCTTTATACAAAGCATTCGGCTGGGAAGATACAATGCCTGAATTTGCTCATTTACCTTTAATCCTAAAGCCTATTGGCAACGGAAAACTGAGTAAACGAGATGGCAATAAAATGGGCTTTCCCGTATTTCCGATGGAATTTACAGATCCTGCAACGGGAGAAATATGGCACGGATATAAAGAAGACGGATACTTCCCTGAAGCATTTATTAATATGCTGGCACTATTAGGCTGGAATCCCGGAACAGATCAGGAAATATTTACTATTCAAGAGCTTTGTGATCTTTTCACCCTTGAGAGAGTGAAAAAATCAGGTGCTAAATTTGATCCGGAAAAAACAAAATGGTTCAATCACAAATACTTGATTGCTAAATCAAATTCAGAGTTAGCTGATCTTGTAGGTGAGTTGTTAATTGCTCATCATTTGGAATTTAATAAGCCTAAAGTAGAAAAGATTTGTGGTCTGATGAAAGAACGTTACAATTTTGTTGCCGACTTATATGATGACTGCCAGTTTTTCTTTGTAGCTCCAACCGAATTTAATGAAAAAGACAGTAAAAAGTATTGGAAAGAAGATGCTTCTATTTTAATGGGTGAATTGTTCGAATTACTGAAGGAAATAGATGATTATTCATTTGCCAATACCGAGAAGGTGATTTCAGCTTGGATTACTGAAAAAGAACTTGGATTTGGGAAAGTGATGAATCCTTTTCGTGTAGCCATTATCGGTGCTGCCAAAGGACCTCACATGTTTGATGTCATTGAAATCATCGGGAAAGAAGAAACATTGCAAAGATTGAAAAAAGCAATTGATACACTACCCGCAATAGCATAAAGCCATATTATCAGGATTTATATAAAAACCGGAACATATTTGTATTCCGGTTTTTTTATATTCCATTGTAATGTTGTGTAACTTTTCATTACATTCATCCGTCATTGGAGTAACAACAACAAACATCACATTATGATTAAACTTTGCTTATCTGTGCTAATACTATTTTCCGTTATTACATTATGCAATGCCTCCGATTTCAAGATATTTGGAAAAATAACTACTGTTGATAATGAAATATACACCGGATATATCACTTGGAACCATTCAAAAACATTATGGATTGATTTTTTTGAAGCCGGCAAAGTCGAAAATCTATACACCACTTATTTCAATAAATCGACAGGCATAAAATTCCAACAAAATGGAGAAATTCATTACACACCTTCTATTCATCAATTTTCTTGTCGATTCGGAAATATGAAGAAAATACGACTCATTGCACCGAATAAAATTGAATTAGAATTAAAAGGTAATCAAAAATTAGTGCTGAAAAAAGGACAATATAACGATATTGGTACTCCTGTTCGTTTGGAAAATGACACTTTGCAGCTCGACTTTATATGGGATCATATCAGTGAGATTGAATTTATGTCCTCTCCCTCATCCGGCGTACAGCAATTATCATTTGGAGTCGTGAAAAGTAACCACGCCAGTTATACGGGGATCATCGAATGGAACAATCGGGGACAGAATAACGCCAAACAATTTCATATCTATGCTTATTCGAAGGAAGTAAACATACCCCTCCGGCTAATCAAGAAAATAGAGCGCAAAAGCGAGCAAAGTATTACCATATTTACCGATCAGCACGATTACAATATCAAAACCGCCCATAGCAATAATAATCAGCAAAAGAGTGTTACTGTCCTGATGCCTAATATCGGTAAAGTAATCATTCCGTGGGATCACTTAGAAACATTAGAATTTACACCTCAAGAATCGCACAAACTACTATCATATAATGACTTTAAATCTCCCGAAGCATTACAGGCAGAAATCTTAACACAAGATGGTGAACGCCTGATAGGTACTGTTGCTTACGATTTAGATGAATCGCTAAATTGCGAAATAATCGAAGGGATGAATGATAACATAACTTATTTTATACCACTAAGATATATTCAATCAATTGAGCCTAAAAACTATCTTTATTCATTTGTCACCCTGAAAAATGGAAGTGCGTTAAGTTTGGGAGATATGCAGGATATGAATTTAGATAACAATGGAATTATGGTATTTATTCCTCAACAGTTGCCTGTATACGTTCCTTGGAATGAGGTAAAAAAAATCACATTCCGTTAACATACGAAACAAACAGATGAATAGATCAGAATATAACACGAGTGTCGACCAATTCTCTGATTCTGTATATCGCTTTATACTGAAAGCGTGCAGAAACAAACAAATGGCTGAAGACATCGTACAAGATAGTTTTTTTGTTCTGTGGGAGCACGTACGGGAATTACAATATAATAAAGCAAAAGCATTTCTATTTACCACTGCTTATCGTAAAATGATAGACCAATTCAGACGGGAGAAGAGGAATGTCGATGTCAGTACAATCGACTCGTCTCAACTAACGACGCGTGAGGAAAATATTGATTTACAAGAGATTCTCGAATATGCCCTGAGTCGATTATCAACAATACAGCAAACCGTTATTTTACTCAGAGATTACGAGGACTATTCCTATCAAGAGATAGCCGAAATTACCGGATTAAATGAATCGCAAGTGAAAGTATATATATTCAGAGGTCGAAGCTCGATGAAACAATTTATCAGGAAATCCGATTTAGTTATTTGAATATCGCTAAACAGTTAAAAAATAAGATAAATGATTACACTGGATAATTACGAAATATATTTTGCCGATTTTATGGCAAATACGCTTAATTGCGAAGAACTTCAAGAATTGAAAGATTTTTTACTTCTCCATCCTGAACTTAAAATTCTTCTGGATGATGCGAATTTGATGGTATTACCAAAAGAAAATGTGGTATTCGTCCATAAAAACAATCTCAAAAAAGAAGAAAAGGACGAATATCAAAGTGACAAGTTGATTGCTTGTACGGACAATCTACTAACAGACGAAAAATGGATCGTCATAGAAAAAAACAAAAACAACTCAAATTTAGAAAACGCATTAGAGACCTCTAACGCTCTTAAATTAATTCCCGACACATCTATACACTTTGAGCGTAAAAACGTACTATATAGGAAGTATTCCGTGCGTATGAGAGTGATGCGGGCAACCGCTTGTGCCGCCGGAATATTATTAATGGGAGGCATCAGTATTTTATTTTTCCAATCACCGACTTCATCAATTAAAAATGAATTTCTCCTTCCTGCCATCCAACACGCTGCGATTGAAATTCAACCAACACCGATCCCATCGACTCCCGCAGAAATTAAGAATAAAAAAATAATGCTCAAAACGATTTCTCTCAAAACAGAATCGTTGGTAAAAACAATCTCCCAAACAGAAGTGATTAATATCATTCCTCAATCTATTGCAGCGGTGAACTGGGAAAAGACAGAGCTGTCTGAAATTCAAATCAAGCAACAATTATCCGTACAAAGTCAAGCGGAAATCATCTTGACCGAAGATGCCAAAATTTGGAAACCTTCAACTTTCAACCATACACCCTCTAAAAATATATTCACATCCGTCATCCATTTAGGAAAAGAGATCGCTGAAAGAATAAAAAATAGCGAATTTCCAAACTAATAACGAAAACCACGGTAACAAATCGTCTATTTAGTTCGTCATAGAGAAAACAAACATTAATAATCTGATATCATTTAAAACACAACCGTATGAAAAATTTGATTCTCCTCCTTATCACCCTCGGTGCGTTGAATGGTTTTGCACAAAAACAAGACACAACTGCTACACAAAAAACAATATTAAAAGATACTGTGGCAAACGATTCTGAATTGAAAATATTTAAAAAAGCGAAAACCATCCAGACAAATAAAAATGAAATGATCATCATCGGAGATAATAGCGATTCTCTTTCTAAAGATAATTTTTCTGAATTTATAATACTTTCCAAAAATGGTTACAGGAAAAATACAAAAGCTTTAGACGTAAAAAAGAACTACAATACCTTTAAAGGACATTGGCGTGGCTTTCGCTATGGATTCATCAATTTCGCCAACAATGATTACTCTATGTATAGTGAAGCTACACCCCACTTTATGGACTTAGATAGGAGTAACTCTTTCGCTATGCAGTTTAACCTATTCCAGCATAGCATTAACTTTGTCCCAACTAATAATTTTGGTCTTATTACAGGGATAGGTCTTGAATATCAGCGTTTACGCTTTGAAAATAAGTACACTTCCATTATAGAAAACGAGGACGGAATCATCTCTCCTCTCTCTCTCAAAGAGTTAGGATTGAAAGATATCAAGAAAAATTCATTAAAAATACTCTACCTCACCATTCCCTTAATGATGGAAGTACAATTTCCTGTAGAAAGTGACAGAAGAGTTTACATTTCAGGGGGCTTTGTGGCGGGTGTACGTCTACATTCTAAAACAAAAATTGTATACAACGATGAAGATGGCGATAAACAAAAAAGGAAAAATACGGACAATTTTAATATCATCCCTTTTAAAGCAGATGTCGTAGGTTCTATCGGATATAGGTATATTAACGTGTGGGGAAGCTATACCCTCACTCATTTATTCAAAAACAATCAGGGTCCCCAACTAAATCCTTATATCATTGGAATGGGCTTTCTCTTCTAAGCGAAGGACGCTATCGTGTGACATCACCATCACCGGTAGCGTTCCTCTATTTTATCAAATATACCCCACAACTCCTCCACACTATTTGCCTTCAACATCTCAATTCTTAGATCTCTAAAATTCGGTAATCCTTTAAACATAGCAGCCAGATGTCGCCGCATATGCAGCAAACCTCTCACCTCATCTATCCACACAACAGAATCTTGTATTTGTTCTTTGACTATCTCAATTTGTTCCGGGACAGAAAGATCCGGCAACAGTTCTCCGGTTTTAAAATAATGTTTGATCTGTTTAAATATCCACGGATGTCCAATCGTAGCTCGTCCGATCATCACTCCATCCACTCCGTATCTATCAAAAGCTTCTTTCGCTTTTTGTGGCGAAGTAATATCGCCATTGCCTAAAATTGGAATCGTAATCCGGGAATTATTCTTCACCCTCCCAATCGGCTCCCAATCGGCTTCACCCGTATACATTTGAGCACGAGTACGCCCGTGAATCGCCAGTGCCTGAATCCCTACATCTTGTAGACGTTCGGCAATATCCTCAATAATAATATGTTCGCTATCCCATCCTAATCGGGTTTTCGCAGTCACCGGTATTTTAACAGCTTCCACCACTTGTTTTGCCATTTCAATCATCAAAGGAATATCCCTCAGCATCCCAGCTCCGGCACCCTTTTGAGCCACCCGTTTTACCGGGCATCCAAAGTTTAAATCAATAAAATCCGGCTGCACCTGTTCCACGATCTTTGCCGCTTCTACCATTGAATCAATATAACGCCCATAGATTTGAATCGTTACCGGTCGTTCACAGTCTTCTATCGTTAATTTCTTCAAAGACTTATTCACCGAGCGCACCAATGCGTCTGCCGATACAAATTCAGAATATAACCAGTCCGCTCCAAATTCCTTACAGAATTTTCTAAAAGGAGGATTTGTTACATCTTCCATAGGAGCTAAGATCAACGGACGTTCTCCGACTTCTTTTCCGGCTATTTTCATACATTGATATTAAAATGTAAATAGATTTAGATAATTTAAAGAATATATCTGCTATCTTCTCGACAAATACCCTAATTTTACGACAAAAATAGGTAAAATACGTCGATCTATTCACGTAATCACCTTGTAATTTGAATAAAACTTTTTAAAATCAAGCCTATGTTGTTATTTAAAATGATATTAATAGTTGCTACCTTATTCACTTCTAATGGTCAATGGCAACGGGTCAATACCTCTGAACAGATTTCATTTCTCTTGCCCAATCATCCCCAAAAAATACAAAAATTAATCAATGGGATACCGTCTACTATTTACCAAACGAAAGATTTAACGTGTGTTGCCGGTGTTGTTTGTTCTGATTTGTCGGCTAAAAAAATTAAAATGACAATTGAATATGCGCAGCTACTTTATGAAGAATTGAAAAAAGAATCAATTAATATAAAATCGGCTATCCTAAAAAATGAAAGAACGATTCCATACGAGAATATGTTGATCAAGGAAATTGAGTACTCTATAATTAAAGGCGATTACGAGATGACTTATTTTAAACGATTTATTTTCAGAGATAACTACATTTATCAAATCTCAATAGGAGGACGTACTCGTCATACGGAAATCATACAGGAAGAAAAAGAAATTTTCTTTAATTCTATTTCATTTCAGACAACAACTCCTTCAGAAAATACAGAAAAATAATCAAATCCGGAAGATCTAAGTAAGGCTATTCATTCATCACTTTTGTCTGTCGATCAATAGAGGCTTGGTGGATGGCTTTAAATACTTTTTCCAAAAAATCATTATCCAATCCTTTTTCAGCTCCTTTGACAAATACTTTTTCTAAAATATTATCCCATCGTCCGGGTTGTAATATCGTGATGTCATTCTGCTTTTTATATATCCCTATCTCATCCGATACCTTCATCCGTTTTGATAGCAGATCGAGCAAATCATTATCTATGCCATCTATACGTGCCCGTAGCTCATCTATATTTTCTTTGTACTCTAAATTTTCTGAATCGACTTTTCGAATAATCAAATGGCTCAGCATTTCAGACAATGCAAGGGGAGTCAATTGTTGCTCCGCGTCGCTCAGGGCTGATTCAGGAGAAATATGTGATTCTATAATCAATCCATCAAAACCAAGATCCATTGCTTGTTGCGAAATCTCCTGAATATATTCCCTTTTACCGGAAATATGACTCGGATCGCACATCATCAACATCGTAGGAAAACGGCGTTTCATTTCAATGGGCAATTGCCACTGTGGCGCATTTCGATACTTCGCTTTTCCATAAACTGAAAACCCACGATGAATCACACCTATTTTCTTCAATCCTGCCATATTCAATCGTTCAAGGGCACCCATCCACAGTTCAACGTCCGGATTCACCGGATTCTTGACCAAAATAGGCATATTCGTCCCCTTCAACGCATCGGCTATTTCTTGCATCGCAAAAGGATTTGCTGAAGTACGGGCACCAATCCACAACAGGTCTACCCCCGCTTTCAGTGCTTCATCAATATGCTTCGCATTGGCGACTTCCGTAGAGATTTTCATCTCTAATTCCCGTTGCACCCGCAGCATCCACTGTAAGCCTTTACTCCCAACGCCCTCGAAACAATTCGGTCTTGTACGGGGTTTCCAAATGCCGGCACGCAAAACATTGATTCCGGCAGCTTTCAAAGCGATAGCTGTTTCATATACCTGCTGTTCACTTTCCGCGCTACAAGGGCCGGCAATCACAATAGGCTTGGTGATATTCGAAAATAATCCCCATTCACTCGTTGGTATTAAATCTAATTTCGTTGTCGTCATATTAATCACTTCACCTTACTGATTAAATTAATGCGTTGTTTATTTAAAGTTTTTATTAAAATATTAAAATAAGGTGATAAGATGTTTTAAACATAGTACTAATTATTGATATTTACTATCAAAACAAATATTGACACGAAATTTTAATATATTATTTGACCTTGTCGCATTTCTTGGATAACAAAGATAAACAAAATGAATGTATTCGGAAAGTCTTTCTTTGTAAACAGGTATAAATATCTATTGATAATGATTTGATAATCTTTCTATTATAGTCGTATTCCCGATCTTGTCTCTATGCCTCCCCTTCGTTTCGCGACGACGAGGATACGAAGGGACTACGACGGGGAAACGACCGGAAGGTAGCGAATCCCAAACCATTCCCAAACGATAGGGTAGCGATTGAGTAGGGGGTGAACGAACAAAAAAAAGCCTCAGGTCTCCCCAAGGCTTTTGCTGTATTATCCAATGGAAGTATTATTTTTCGTATTGGATTTCAAATATCCAGTCAACCACTTTATCATTACCTGTTATCGTTATTTTTGTCACATAACCTTCTGTGTTCACTACATACTCAAAATTCTCTTCATAAGTATCAGTAGAAATTTTATCATCATCATCCTCTCTGGTTTCACTCGCTTTTAATTTAACAGGCAGATACTTACATCTGTTACTAATTACTCCTAACGTAAAAGCTTCACCAATATTAGAATCAAATATACTGTAACCTCCAAGTATTCCCCACAAATCAATATTTGTATTATTGATTCGTTTGAAATCTCCATATTCATAGATATATTCACCATGGTATGAATCATCTTCTTTATAGGTGTAACCGGTTATGTAACCATTTGTAAATGTAAATACTTCTGTTTCTTCACTTCTCATTATTTCACCTTTATACCATTTGCTTTTTGCAGTTTCCAGATAGTCGGCAGTATTATAGCTTAATGCATATTCCTCATGTTCTTTTGAACCAATTTCTTCTGATTTTATGATAGTAGCTTTCCCATCTTTCAGGTCGTAACTGCCTTTACTGTATTTTCCGGTTCTTACAATACGATTGTTTTCATACGTATAGCTTTCGTTTTCTTGTGCTATAATTTTTCCATCCTTATTATATGAGAACGATACGGTATCAGGGTAACGGGATTCTCCATTTACAAGAACAATAATCTTTGTTACTTTTTTCGTTAAGATTGTAATCTCATCTTCTCCTTCCGGCTGAGCTTCAAATGTCATTTTACCAAGTTCGTACTCCTTACCGTTTTCTTTCAGAAGTACATTCTGATCACCAAAAACCATCGGAGCAATAAAGGAAATACCTGTAATACTAACATCATTAACTGTTGCTTTTATATCACTTTCTGTTACAGCTTTTGTGGTTGGTGTCCGAAACCAGATTTCACTTGCTTTTGTGAAACCTTCCCCTTTAATGGTTACTGTTGCTCCCGGCTTAACGGGTGTTGTTGAACTTGGAAGTTCTAACCCTTTGATTGGTAATTTGTCGTTGTTGTCATCGTCATCACTACAAGCTGCCATAAAGGATAACATAGAGAAAATAATAATAAGTTTTTTCATAAAAAATAGATTTGTTTCTTTCCAGGCCCGAAGAAGATTTTAATTAAAAAAGAAAGCGTGGGTACTGAAGACTTACTTTATCTGCTTTCTACTAAACTATAAAGTGTTTATATAAATCCCAATCAACAAGATAATATAAACACTTTCAACAGGCTCTTATAAGGCTTTTACTTCAACTCCAAAATTTCTGATATTAGGAATCTTAGCACCCGGATAATGAATTTTCAAAAATGCTTCTATAACCTCATAGCGGTTGGCTCCAGTAAATGTACCCGCTTGTTTTTGATCCAAAATAACGGTTTTCTTAATAGTCAACGGACCATTCTGTTGTAATGTTCCTTTAACTGTCACTTGATACTGTTTTTCCATAATTAAAAGTTTTTAATGTTTAACTTATTCGTTTTCTGTATTTGTATTGCTATATAGAAAATTGATTTTTCTATCAACTATTAATTTACGAGCTTCAGAACGAGTTTCTTTTGATGGCATATCTGTTTCAGATATAACATTTTGATTCCAATCCATAATATGATTGGGATTATATAATTCTATACTAATGGCTTTAATAAGCTCTTTTATTCGTTTGATAAAAGGATCCGAATCTTCTCTTTTATCTGTCAGGTAAGCACATTGATTGGGAATTAAGCAATAATTCCAAAGTAAGCTAAAGTAAAGAGGATTATCGGTTTTACCCCAAATGTGGGCAATTACATAATTCACAACTGTACTCTGTTCTCCACAACTAACTTTATGTCCGGTATAACTCAATATACTGCGTTTCGGATAATAGTTCCCGTCACGATCAAAACAGATTCGAATTTTTGTCTCACGATGAAACAAATTATTCATGTCATTATTTGTAAAACTTACAGCCTCTTTCTTACTTTTAAAGTTTGGTGTTGTCGTCTTAAGCGCATGTTGTAAAAAAAAAGCACCATTGGAATTATATCGAACCGGTATTGCTTCCCCAGTTCTGATTTTAAAACGCAGTTCTCGCGCCTGATTACATACCACTTTTTTATCAAAAAAAAGAGTATGTTTAAGAATATATTCAATCAATGCTTCTTGAGTACTAAACATCTTTTTCAGCGAATCAAGTCCATCTATTTTTATCTGATCCATAAGTTGGGTTTATTTTATTCTGCAAATATAACACACATACCTGTACGTGCAAAATTATAAGTGGTTTTCTTAATCTTGAAAATTCAAATAAGTTCAAAATGAAAACCCTAATCGAGCAATACGTAATTGATAAAATCCGAGAAAAAAGATTGCAACAGAAGATGTCACAGGCAACACTTGCATATTGTCTCAATGTTTCTAAAGGTTTTATCGGAGATATTGAAAACCCTAATAAAAGGGCAAAGTATAACCTTAACCATCTTAATATCTTAGCCATTATATTTAATTGTCCGTTTACTGATTTTTTCCCGTCTGAGCCATTCCCAGAGGATAATGATTCAAGCACAGACACAAAATAACAGTTTATATTTATTCCGTCAAAAGTTCAAATTGCGTCAAATCGGTTCAATTTGATTCAAATCAAAACCTATCGTTTTTTATTCTATTTTTGTGAGGAAAAAAACGAAGATGAAACAATCAGAATCCGAAATAGAACAATTAAAAGCGAACGTAGAAGAAAAAGTAGGCAGACCTTTAAAGTCTCCAATAGATTTTGATTTACTTTCATATAAAGTAAACGAACAAATCCACGAACAAATCAGTGTATCAACAATAAAACGTTTGTGGGGATACATTCAGACACAACATACTCCTCGCTATTCCACGCTCTCAACCCTTGCCCGCTATGTCGGATTTTCGGATTGGGATGGATTTTGCAGGTCTCTTCAATCAAAAATTCAACCGGAATCTCTTTTTTTCACTGATAAACAAATTCTATCAACAGATTTATGTCAGGGTACAATGTTAGAAATCAGATGGAATCCTGATAGACGTTGTGTTTTGAAATACAATGGGAACAATCGGTTTCTTGTTATAGAATCGCATAATGCAAAATTGAAAAATGGTGATTCTTTTAGTGCCAGTCAATTTTTATTAAATCACCCTCTTGTCATCACAGACCTGCAACAAGAATCTTCTTCTGCAAAAGATGAAATACCGGTCAATTATATAGCTGGTTATGAGACCGGATTAACAAAGCTCATCCTAATAGAAAATATTTAAAGTATTCCATCATGTCAACAGAATCAATTATTTTTATCGGAGATAAAATATCCATCTCCTCTCAATTTACAGAGCTTACTCTTTTTCATGAATCCAATAAAGGATACAGCAGGCTATATAAAGGGAAACGGCTCGGTAAATGGCACGTTCTTAAAACCCTGAAACCGGAGTATGCAACAAATATACTCTATCAGCAGTTATTACAGAAAGAATTTGAAATAGCTTATCCTCTTGCACATCCCAATATAGTACAAACAATAGGATTAGAAGAAGTTCCGGGTCTCGGACTATGTATTATAATGGAGTATATAGATGGTATAAGCTTACAGGAGTTTCTTTCAGATAAAAATGCAACACAGGTCATTATAGTTAAGATTCTGACTGAAATCGGGCGTGCACTGGATTATATCCACAATCAACAAATTGTACATAGAGATTTAAAGCCGGAAAATATTCTGGTTACTCATAACGGATTAAATGTAAAACTGATAGATTTCGGTTTATCTGATGCTGATTCTTATTCAATTCTTAAACAACCTGCAGGAACACAAGGCTACAGTTCTCCGGAGCAAGAAACAGGAAAGCAGGCGCTTGATAATCGTGCAGATATCTATTCATTAGGTGTTATTATTGAAGAAATTCAACAAACAACAAAGATCAAGATTCCGAATAGTAAAAAAATTATCGCAAAGTGTAAAACAGAAGATCGAACCCTACGCTTTCTTTCTGTAAACAATGTAATTCATTTTTTGAACAGGAAAAGCAGAAGTGTTTATTATACTTCCATTTTATTGGGAATAATAATCATTATGGGAACGACCTTGCTTGGATATCGACTGGGAGTTAACAATGTTTCAACCTCTACCGGCATCCCCAAATCAATAGATATATATGATCAGTTAGCCTCTCAAACTCAAAAACTGGCAAAAGATCGCTGTGATCAGTTATATGGATGGTATGATTCAATTACCACTTCCGATTCTTTGGATATTTGGTGGAAAGAATACAGTAGTTTAGTCAATGAAGTTACTCCCAAAGTCGATTCCATATTAAAAAGTCATATTCCTGAGACAAAACCAGAATACAATCTTTATAAAACCTCTCTATTCAAATTGGTTGAAGAAATTTGGATGGATTACTATTATAAAAATAAAAAAAAGCTATCAGAACCACATCCAGCATTAACAAATAAATAATGAGGATAATGAATGAAATGAACTATATTTCTTATAGTATAGTTCACTTCATACACTCTCTTCACTTATGTTATTTGCAAGAAAAGAATTATGAAGCTGTTTTGAATTTATTTAATAAGTTTTTTAAGCATGATTTGACAGAATGTAATTTGCAGCATGGCTTCCGCTGATTCTGTATTATATTCATAATCTGTTGTCATCCTTCTGTAGTTTTCAATCCAGGAGAAAGTCCTTTCTACAATCCATCTGAGTGGAAGTACCTGAAACTTTTTTGAGGATTCCTCAGGACGAAGTACCACAGACAATTCCCATCCAAAATCATTCACCGTATCAGCTAACTTTCCTCTATATCCACCGTCCGCTATAATCTTCTTTAGTCTTGGATACATATACCGAAGTTGTTTTATAGGCTCGACAGCCCCGACACTATCATGAATATTTGCAGCATGAACTTTGGCTGCCAGTGGTAATCCAAGCGTATCAACAATTATATGTTCTTTTCTGCCTTTGACTTTCTTGCCTCCATCAATACCATATTCACTGCTGTCTATATGATGGGATGTTCTTACACTTCTGGAATCTATGAGTCCGACACTGGGGCTGATAGATTTACCAAAGGCTTTTCGAACTGACTCTCGAAGATGATGCATCAACTCCTCAAAGGTTCCTTCTAACTTCCATTTACGGAAATAGAAGTAAACTGTTTGCCAGGAACCGAATTCCTTGGGAAGCATTCGCCACTGACAGCCGGTCTTTGTAAGGTACAGCATAGCATTTATCATCTCGCGTAAAGGATGTTTTCGTTTCCTTGATTTGGTTTCTACTATATTTTTTATAACTTGCCACTGTTTATCAGTTAGGTTGGTTGGATAAATACTCATAACTTATGTCTTAGTAACCATAAAATTACGAAATAATATCCAACTAACAAACTGGTATACAATATATTAATTCAATATTTTGTAATTCAAAACAGCTTCTATGTATTATCAGTTTTTTCATTTTTTGAAAATATAAAGAGTCTTTTTCCGATCCCCACTGTATTGATTATTTGCTCGTATTTACCGAAAGTCTGGAAAGAGCTTTTGAGATACACCTATAATATATCTGTATTTTATCCATAAATGGGAAGGGAGAAGATAACCGAATTTCAAAGTATCAAAAAACATACAGACATTCATTTATAAAACATTCATACAATACCCTACAGATTTAACAACCATTTCCATACGGGAATAACCTCGATTGCTAT